>DATKGG010000013.1:0-20378 GCA_035510855.1 Acidimicrobiales bacterium | reverse complement strand
TTGGGTCAGGAATCAGACGGGAGGTCTGGCGTGCCGGTCACCGTTCGTATCCCGGGCGTCCTTCGAGGGGCGACGGAAGGCGCGAAGACCGTCTCGCTCGACGGGACCACCGTCGGTGACGTGCTCGGTCGCCTGGCTGACGACCACCCGGGCGTGCGTGAGCAGGTCTTCACCGCCGACGGGACGCTCCACCGCTTCTTGAACGTCTACGTGAACGACGACGACGTCCGCTACACCGGTGGGCTCACGACCGCGGTCAGCCCCGGTGACGAGATCACGCTGCTGCCAGCCGTCGCGGGAGGGTCGCGCTGATGGCGCGCTACGCCTCGGTGCTCGACTTGATCGGGGACACCCCGATGGTCGACGTGAGCGCTCTCAGCCCGACCGAGTCGGTTCGCATCTGGCTCAAGCTCGAGGGCAAGAACCCCGCGGGGTCCGTGAAGGACCGCGTCGCGCTCGCGCTCGTGGACGCCGCCGAGGCGGACGGCGTGCTCGTGCCTGGCAAGCCCGACCAGGTGCTGCTCGAGCCGTCGAGCGGCAACACCGGGATCGCCCTCGCCCTCGTGTGCCGGCTCCGGGGCTACTCGCTCAAGGTGGTCCTCCCCGACAACGTCTCGCCTGAGCGCCGACAACTGCTCGAGGTCTACGGCGCCGAGATCATCGACTCACCGGGTGCCGAGGGCTCCAACGGCGCAGTGCGCCGTGCGCGGAGCCTCGCGATCGACCACCCCGAGTGGGTCTTTTTGTACCAGTACGCGAATCCCGCGAACCCCGCGGTCCACTTCGAGACCACCGGGCCCGAGATATTGCGGGACTGCCCCGAGATCACCCACTTCGTGGCGGGGCTCGGCACGACGGGCACCATCGTCGGCGTCGGTTCCTACCTGAAAGAGCAGCGCCCCTCGGTCCAGGTCTGGGCGGTCGAGCCTCCCGCAGGCGAACTTGTCGACGGCCTGCGCAGCCTCGACGACGGGTACGTGCCGCCCGTGTTCACCGACGCCGACGGCGAGGCGCTCTTGGACCGCCGCGTCGTCGTGCGACCGAGAGAGTCGGTCGAGTGGACGCGGCGGCTCGCCGACCTCGGCCTGTTCGTCGGCGTGTCGACGGGCGCAGCGATGGCGGGCGCGAGCAAGTGCGCGGCGGGCATCGAAGAGGGCGTGGAGGCCTCGATCGTCGTGATCTCCGCGGACGACGGGTGGAAGTACCTGTCGGGGGACGTCTGGGGCGGGGACCTCGACGACGTCGTCGAGCGAGCCAGTCGCACCATCTACTTCTGAGCCGCACGTACACTCGCCGCGTGGAGCGACATGGCTGAGGACCGCACCCGTCGTCGCGACGGCCGCGCGCTCGACGAGCTGCGCGACTGGTCCTTCGAGCGCAACTACACGGTCTTCGCCGCGGGCTCGGTGCTGGTCCAGATGGGGCGCACCAAGGTGCTGTGCACCGCGTCGGTCGAGTCCGACGTGCCACGGTGGCTCCGGGGGTCCGGCAAGGGCTGGGTGACCGCGGAGTACTCGATGCTCCCGGGCTCGACCGCCGAGCGCGCGTCGCGAGAGGCGGCCCGCGGCAAGCAGTCGGGCCGCACCCAGGAGATCCAGCGGCTGGTAGGGCGCTCGCTTCGCGCCGTGACGGATCTCACCGGGCTCGCCGAGCTGCAGATCACCGTCGACTGCGACGTGCTCCAGGCTGACGGGGGGACGCGGACCGCGTCGATCTGCGGCGGCTACGTCGCGCTCCACGACGCGTGCACACGCCTCGTGGACCAAAAGCGCATCTCGAAGCACCCGCTGTTCGACCAGGTCGCGGCGATCTCGGTCGGGATCGTCGACACCGTCGCGATGCTCGACCTGCCCTACGAGGAGGACAGCCGCGCCGACGTCGACATGAACGTGGTGATGACCGGTGCGGGGCGGTTCGTCGAGGTCCAGGGGACCGCCGAGAAGTTCGCCTTTTCGAGGGGCGAGCTCGACGAGCTCCTCGCGCTCGCGACCTCGGGCATCGACGTGCTCTTGGCAGCACAGCGAGCGGCGCTCTCGGTGCCCCCGGGGCCACCGCCCGCCTGATGCGCGTCGTCCTCGCGACGGCGAACCGCGACAAGGCAGCCGAGATGGCCGCGATCCTGGGTGCCCTCGACGGCGTGGAGCTCCTCGAGCGTCCCGGGGAGCTCGCCGACGTCGCCGAGACCGGGGCGACCCTCGAGGAGAACGCCGAGCTCAAGGCGACGGCGGTGTCGGGCGCGACGGGCATCGCGGCCGTCGCCGACGACACGGGGCTGTTCGTCGAGGCGCTCGACGGCGCGCCGGGCATCTACGCGGCGCGCTACGCGGGCGAGCGCGTCACCTACGAGCAGAACGTCGCCAAGCTCCTCCATGCCCTCGAGCACGTGCGATCGCCGCGGCGCGCGACGTTCCGGACCGCGGTCGTCCTCGTCGAGCCCGGCGGTCGCCGGCTCGTCGCGATCGGCGAGCTGCACGGGGCGATCGCTCGGACACCGAGCGGCACGGGGGGCTTCGGCTACGACCCGGTCTTCATCCCCGACGACGCCGGCGGCCGCACGCTCGCCGAGCTCGACGTCGCCGAGAAGCACGCGCTCAGCCATCGCGGCCGCGCGCTGCGCGCGCTCGCGAGCCAGCTCGCGGGGGCGCGAGCATGCGACGACGCGGACTGACCCGACGGCTTATGCGGCCGCTCGCGCGATGACGAGCAGGTGGCACGCGAACGCCGCGATCGTGCACGCGTGGAAGAGCTCGTGGTACCCGAACCAGTTGGGCGACAGGGCGGGTCGCTTGAGCGCGTAGAAGGAGGCGCCGGTCGTGTAGAGCAGGCCGCCCGCGGCGATGAGCGAGAAGTTCACGACGCCCCCGTAGTGCCAGAGCGCGGGCATCCAGAACACGGCGGCCCAGCCGAGCGCGATGTAGAGCCCCGTGAAGGCCCATCGAGGTGCCCTTGGCCACGCGCTCGGCCACGCGACACGGAAGCCGACGATGGTGAACGCGGTCGCCCAGACGATCGACAGCAGGACCGTGGCCTGGCCCGACGGCAGGATCGCGACGGCGATCGGGGTGTAGGTGCCCGCGATGATGAGCGCGATGTTCGAGTGGTCGAGACGCTTGAGCGTGTCGTGGACCTTGGGCGTCCAGGTGCCGATGTGGTACACCGCCGACGTGCCGAACAGGAGGCACGCGGTGAACGCGAACAGCCCGATCGCGAGGCGGTTCGCGTAGGTGGTGCCGTTCGCGGTCAACCAGAGACCTGCGATGAGCGCGAAGGGGAGCGTGCCGAGGTGGAGCCACCCGCGCAGACGCGGCTTTGTCGGCGCCACCGTCGTGGTCACGTGGCCACTCTAGGACCCTCGGCGCGGCCGCACCTCGAACGGCGACGCCTGCGTAGGCTCGGGACGTGCCCTGCGAGCCGCTCGCGATGTTCCCACTCGCGGCGGTGGTCTTCCCGAGGACAGCGCTGCCGCTGCACGTCTTCGAGCGCCGGTACCAGTGCCTCACCCGCGACGTGCTGGCAGGAACCAAGGAGTTCGGCATCTGCCTCATCTCGAGGGGGTGCGAGGTCGGTGGCGGCGACGAGCGCGTGGACGTGGGGACAAAGGTGTACGTCGAGCTCGCCACACCGCTCGACGAGGAGCGCTGGATCCTCGTCACCCGGGGCGTGGAGCGGATCCGCGTCGTCGAGTGGCTGGAGGACGGCCCCTACCCGAGGGCGCTCGTCGAGCCGATGCCCGTCGTGGGCGGCGGCGCGACGAGTGACCTCATCGTCACGGCCTTCCGCGCAGTGAAGGCGCTGCGACGCCTCCAGTCCGAGTTCGCCGACGGCTGGGCGAGCCCGTGCGTCGATCTGCAACTGGAGGACTCGACCGACACGGCGCCGTGGATGCTGTGTGCGATGAGCCCTCTGTCGCTGTCGGACCTCCAGATCCTGCTCGAGGTCCCCGACGACTACTCGAGGCTCTCGCTCCTGCGCGAGCTCTGCGACGCCAAGCGCAAGGACCTCGAGGACCTGCTCCGCCTCAGCGACCAGGGGTGAGCGTCCGGCACGTCACGCTCCTCGAGCTGGACGACGTGCTCGCCATGGAGGTCCGCGGTGCCGTGGCACCCTCGCGAGCGCACGTCGAGGGGTTCCCCCGCACCGAGGACCTCGACGCGCTGGCTGCCTGGGAGCGTGGCGCCATGGGCTTCCTCATCGTCGACCGCTTGGGCAGCGTCGTGGGGACCTGTGGGACACATGGTCCTGTCCGTGACGGTGCGCTCGAGCTGGGCTGGGGACTCGTCGAGTCCGCGCGGGGCGTGGGTGTCGGCGGCGAGGCTGTCGACCTCCTGGTTGACGCGGTGCGGGCGCGCTTTCCGTCGGCTCGCGTGGTTGTTCGCACCGAGTGGGACGTGCTCGACGGCATCGCCGCGGCGGTGAGCCCCGCGTCCGAGGCGATCCTTGAGCGCCGTGGCTTCCTCGCCGGTCCCGCACCCTCGGCAAAGGCACAGCGCAACTGGACGCTCAGCGCTCGGTCGAGTTGAGCGTCGTCGGATCGTCGAGGTACGTGGACACGGCGCGCTCGATCGCCGTCGTCGTGTGTCCCGGCCGCCCGTCGGTCAGGACCACGACGTGGAGCGACCCGTCGCGGGAGCCACCGAGCGATCGTCCCGCGTCGTCGTCGACGCGACCAGCGAGCACAAGGGCTGCGACCGAGGGACGGATGTCGAGCACCGTGCGCACGACCTTGCCCTCGAGGGTGCCCGCGTCGAGCGCGCCCTCGCCGGTGACGACGAGGTCCGCGTCCTGCACGACACCTAAGAGGTCGATCGCCGCTGCGACGAACCTCGCACCGCTCACCACGGTCGCCCCGAGGGCGATGAGCCCGCCCGCGAGTCCTCCTCCTGCGCCCGCGCCGTCGACTGCCGTCACGTCCACGCCGAAGCGGTCGCGGTACCAGTTGGCCGTCGCCGCGAGCTGTCGCTCGAGCATCGGGATCTGCTCGGCGCTCACACCCTTTTGTGGCCCGAAGCGCGACGGCGCCTCGTCGAACCGCACGAGGACGTCACAGGCCGCGACGAGCGGGACGTGGATCGTGACGCCGTCATCCTCGAGCGCCTCGACGCAGCCGCGTCCGCCGTCGGTGCTGGCCGTGCCCCCGACGCCCACCACGATTCGCTCGGCCCCGGCGCGCTGAGCGGTCGCCAAGAGCTCGCCCACGCCGTAGGTGGAGGCCGAGAGCGGCTCGTCACCGACCGGGGCGCCGAGCAGCGCGCGGCCGGCAGCCTCGGCGGACTCGATGATCGCGGTCAGGTCCTCGAGCATCGACCACCGTGCGTGGACGGGCACGCCGAGCGGGCCGTGCACAAGGGCGGTGCGCACGTCACCGCCCAGCACCTCGACGAAGCCTTCGCCGCCGTCGCTCATCGGCGCAGCCGCAGCCGTCCAGCCCCTCGCAGTCGCGGCGCGGACGATCGCTCCTGCCGCCTCGCGGGCGGTCGCCGTGCCCCGGAACTTGTCGGGGGCCGCGACGAGTCGCGGCAACTAGGAGACGGCGAGGAGGTCGACCACGAACAGGAGCGTCTCGCCCGGCGCGATCGCACCTGGCGCGCCCCGCTCGCCGTAGCCGAGGTGCGGAGGGATCACCAGGCGCCGACGCCCGCCGACGCGCATCCCCGCGACGCCGTTGTCCCACCCGGCGATCACCTGGCCTGCACCGACCGCGAACGTGAACGCCTCGTTGCGGTCCCAGGAGGCGTCGAACTGCTCGCCGGTCGAGTGCGCGACACCGACGTAGTGCACGGTCGCCTTGGTACCTGCTTGAGCCTCGTCACCGTCACCGACGATGAGGTCCTCGATCAGCAGATCGTCAGGTGGGCGGCCGACGTGGGGTTCGACAAATGGTTTGGTGTTCTCAGCCATGGGCCAATGCTAGGACCGGCGCTACAGCGGCTCTGTGATCGGTTCGACCAATCGCGGCCTGGCTCAGCCAAGCGTCGCGACGCCGGTCCCACCGTTCGTGAGCGAGCCGGTGCTCATGCAGGCGTTGGCCGCAGGACACGAGAGGGAGTCCGACTGAAGCCAGCCCACTGGCATCGCCGCGGCCGTCCACGTCACGCCGCCGTCCAAGGACGCGAACGAGTACGCCACGCCACCTGCCACGTCCGTGCCGACCATCTCGCAGAACCCGCCGACCGAGCACGACACGTTGCTGGCAGACCCGATCACCGCACCGATCGAGAACTCCTCGGTCCACGTCGTGCCGCCGTTGGTGGACACGAACACCGAGACCTGACCGGGACCCGAGTAAGTGAACGAGTCCGGCGGGTAGTTGAGTCCGACCGAGACACACGTGGTCGCTGACGTGCACGAGATCGAGCCTGGCAGGTCAGACGAGTCGCTCTGTCCCGAGCCCTGCACTGAGACCGCCGACCAGACGGCGCCCCCGTCGGTCGTCTTGAAGAACGTCGCGACAGCGCCACTTCCATTGAGCTCGAGGTCCCCCGAGGCGAAGCACGTCGTCGCCGAGACACAGCTCACGCGGCCGAAGTCGTAGAAGTCGGTGCCCGGCACCGTCGGCAGCGATCCCCTGTGCCATGTCGTGCCGCCGTCAGTCGTGTAATAGGGCGCGTCGTCGCCCGAGCTGAAGCCGCTCATGATGCAGGCCGTTGCCGTCGCGCACGTGACCTCGGGGAAGAACACACCCGACGGCGGCGACGTCTCGGTCCACGACGCGCCACTGTCAGTCGTGGTCAGGATCTTCGTCAGGCTGCCGACGCCGTCGAAGTCGACGGCCAGGCAGGTCGTCACCGTCGGGCACGTCAGGGAGAGCAGCTCACCGATTCCCGTGGGGAGCGACTGGACCTGCCACGACGCGCCATCGTTCGTCGTCCGCTCCATGGAGTAGGTCCCGAGTCGCGGAGGGCCGGCGTACGCGGTCGCCTCGCAGACGCCCGACGCCGGGCACGAGAGCTCCCCGAGCGTGGTGACGGCGGCTGGCACGTCCGCTGGGCTCCAGGAGACCCCGCCGTTGCCCGTCGTCTCAAGGACGCCACCAGGGAAGGCGCCCGCGATCAGGCAGGCATCAAGCGTGCGACACGCGATGCCCAGCGCCTCGGTGAACGCGAACGTGCCCCCTGAGGCGACCGCGTGGCGCGACCACGAGGCCCCGCCCGTCGTCGTCCGGACCGCGTCGACGGTGCCCGGGGCCGCACCTGATCCCACGGCCTCGCACACGACCGGCGAGGGGCACGTGATCGAGTCGATCGACCGGATCGTGCTCCACCTGAGCACCAGCTTCCACGTCGCGCCGCCAGTGGCCGAGTCGAAGATGAGCCCGTCGCTGGCCGTCGAGCCCGTGGCATAGCAGCGCGCCGACGAGGGGCACGCGACGTCGTTCAGGTTCGTCACCGACGGCGGCAGCTTGTGGTCGGTCCACGTGCGGCCGCCGTCCAAGGTTCGGAAGAGGGCGGTGTACCAGACGAGCCGCCCGCCCGCCCGGGTCACCGACGTCTGGCCCACCAGCACACAATCGTGCGAGTGTGCGCAGGCGAGCGGCGCCGTCACGGCATAGTCGCTGAAGGAGCCGTCGGCGTCGAGAGGCACGTCATGGACCGTCCAGTGCGCGCCACCGTCGGTCGACGAGAGGAACCAGGGCTGTGGGTTCGAGTCCATGGCGCTCGCGCCGCAGAAGCCTCCCGGATCGCACGAGACGTCGAACAGGGTCAGCTGGTCGGGTACTTGGTAGACCTTCCACGTCGACCAGCCGTTGGTCGTGACCACCGTCGAGGCGCCGTTGTTGGCGGTCGCGACGCACGAGGTCCGTGACGCACACGTGACGGCCGACAACGTGTCCGAGGGCCCCATCGTCGCGATGGTCGCCCACGTCGTGGCACCGTCCGTCGTCGCGCGGACCACCGAGATGCCGCCTGCGGTGGTCCCCACCGAGTAGCAGGTCGTGACGGCATGACAGGCGACCCCGTCGAGCGTCTGAACCGCTGGGGGCGTCGTGGACGTGATCGACCACGCCGGACCTGCCGCCGAAGCCGTCGCGGCCGGCAGCACGTCAAGTGCAACGACCGCGAGGACGGCGAGCCCGGCGACTCGACGCAGGCGAGTCGTCATCGCGCTGCGTCCAGCTCGGTCGTGCCCGCCGAGGTTACGGCGATCACCCAGCAGCCCGACTTCCCGCACGTCATGCCGGCAAAGCTGTCCGCGTTGGCCGGCGGTCCGGCGTAGCCCCAGTGCGCGCCTGCGTCCGAACTGCGCAGCAAGACCCCGGAGGTGTCCGAGGTGCCCGCCGCGAAGCAGGTGGTGGCGTTGAGGCACGCCGCCCCGTCGATCGCAGGGGTCGACGCCGGTACGACGGCGGCGCGCCAGCTGCGACCGCCGTCGCTCGTCACGTCGAGCACGCCGGACCCGGCGTTCCCGTACTGGTCGAGCGAGGTGCCTGCCGCCACGCAGTGGGATGCCGAGACGCACTGAACGGACGAGTACTGGACCTGTCCCCGCGGGCCTGCGGTGACCTGCCACGACCTGCCACCGTCACCGGTGCGGACGAAGATCGAGGTCGACAGGTCCTGCAAGAGGGCAACCGCCACGCACTCGGTGGCCGTCGGGCACGCCACCTCGTCGAGCTCGGCGACCTTGGACGGTGCGGTGCCCGTTCGCCACCGCCCTTTGGTCCCCGGCGCCAGATAGAGGTCGCTGGAGCCGACTGCCACGCACGTCGAGGCAGTGGCACACGAGACCGAGGTCAGCCCGAATCCTCCCGCCGTGGACACCTGCCACGAGGCACCGCCGTCGGAGGATCGCTCGATCACGGAGGCCTGGTAGTTGTTGAGCGCGCCGACCGCGACGCAGGTCGACGCGTTGGGGCAGGAGACCGACTGCATCGTTGTTGTCCCTGCTCGCATCGCGTGGGCGGCCCAGCTGATGCCGGCGTTCGTCGTGGAGAGGGTTGTCCCCTCGCGACCATTCGGTGACTCGAACACACCCGCGGCGACGCACCTCGTCACCGATCCGCACGACAGGCTGTCCACGTAGGTGACGCCGGTCACGCTCACCGTGTCGAGCGTCGCCACACCGCTGGCCGCGACGTAGAGCTGCGGGACGCCGTTGTCGGTCTGGCCACCGATGACGCATGTCGTCGCCGAGGGACACGAGACGTCCGTGGCGTCGGCGGAGGAAGGGGGAAGCGCCACGTTCGTCCACGTCGAGCCCCCGTTGACGGTGCTGAGCAGCAGGCCAACGTTCGTGTTGAAGACGGTGCGCTGGTAGCCCGAGGCGTAGCAGGTCAAGGCCGCCGGGCACGAGATGAAGATCGGGCTCGCGCCCGAGGCGATGGCCTGCACGGCCCACGTCATCCCGTCGTCAGTCGTCGAGAGGATCTCGCTTCCCGTCGCGGTCTGCGCAGGCGACCAGCAGACGCCCGGGGACGTGCAGGCGACATCCCAGAGCACCTCGGCGTTGCTCGGGACCGTCTCATCGGTCCAGGTCAGCCCGCCGTCGGTCGTGCGCGAGGCGACACCCACCGAGGCGTTGCCCTGCGACTCCCAGCCGGTCACGAGGCACGAGAGCGCCGACGAGCAGTACACGCCCTCGATCCCGATCTGCTGGGTCGGCCCGAACCCCGAGATGGCGCGCCACGTCGCGCCACCGTTCGTCGTCGCGATGACCGTCGCTTCATCCGAGGCGCCGTTGCCCGTCGCCACGCAGTGCGAGGAGGAGAAGCAGCGGACGGTCTCGAGGTCGGAGAGGTCGGCGTTGGGGTCGACGTCCTGGGCGTGCCAGTGCAGCCCGCCGTCGCTCGTCGCGATGACCTGCACGTACGCCTGGGCGTTGCGGACGACGGCCACGCAGAACGAGGCTGACGCGCACGAGATGCTCGACAGGGCATAGGTGGAGGTGGGGACCGGCTCGGTCGTCCAGTGGACGCCCCCGTCCGTGGATCGCAGGACCAGGCCGAGCGAGCCGACGGTCCCGCCAACGGCCACGCAGAGCGAGCTCGTCGGGCACGAGACGGACTCGACTTGCTGTGGGACCTGCGGAAACGAGCCGCGAACGAGCCAGTGCACCGTTCCCGCGGCTGCGCCCGCAGTCGCCGGGACCGACACGACGGCGAGGGCTGCGGCCACGAGCAGCGCTCGCCGTGTGCTTCGACGGAACCCTGGCGAACCGATGCGACGACGAGTCCTGCCAGCACTGCGATGCGACGCCATCATTCCCCCGCAGGTGTCTAGCACCGAATCGATCGAGTCCGCTGGTGAGCGTGTCGCCTCGATCTGGGTCCGCGTCGCTCCTCAGTGCGAGCGAGAGGAGTCGAACCTCCACCCCCGAAGGGACCGGGTCCTAAACCCGGCGCGTCTGCCAGTTCCGCCACGCCCGCATCGTCCCGGATCGAACGGGGACGGGCTGAGCCTACGTCCGGCGCGCAAGAGCGACAGTGACGAAGGCCCGCGTTGGTAGCCTCGTTCGCATGACTGACAGCACGTTCGCGGAGATGAAGTCGCTCGGGATGGACGGCGGGATGGAGCTCACACAGCGCCTCTTGCGCGAGAGGATCGTGTTCTTGGGGTCGGTCGTCGACCAGACCGCGTCCAACACGATCTGTGCCCAGTTGCTGCTCTTGGAGGCCGAGGACCCCGATCGGGACATCAGCCTGTACATCAACTCGCCGGGCGGCTCGGTCACCGACGGCCTCGCGATCTACGACACGATGCAGTACGTGGGCTGCGACGTCCGCACGATCTGCCTCGGGATGGCTGCCTCCATGGGCCAGTTCCTGCTCTGCGCGGGCGCGCCGGGCAAGCGCTTCGCCCTGCCGCACTGCCGGATCCTCATGCACCAGCCCCACACCGGCACGATGCAGGGCCAGGCCTCCGACATCGCGATCCAGGCCGAGCAGATCGTCTACATGAAGCGGATGCTCGCCGAGCGGATCGCGTTCCACACGGGCCAGACGATCGAGCGGGTCGAGACGGACTCTGACCGCGACAGGTGGTTCACCGCCGACGAGGCCATGGAGTACGGCTTCATCGACCAGGTGATCGCGCGCCACACGGCCCAGGCCGTCACGCACTAGGTGATCGAGACACCGCCGGTCTCGCCGCCCGGGCGGCGCCCGCCTGAGCAGCGCGACGTCCGGATCGTTTCTGCGCGCTCGAGCCTCACCCATCGCTTCGCCGAGCTCTGGCGTACCCGAGAGCTGCTTTTCTACCTGACGCGATCCGACGTCAAGGTCAAGTACAAGAACTCCGCGCTGGGGCTGTTGTGGTCGATGGTCTCGCCGTTGATGCAGCTGGGCATCTTCTGGCTTGTGTTCGGCTTCATCCTGAAGAACGGGTACCCGCACTTCGTCGTCTTTCTCTTCGCGGGCCTGATCGCCTGGAACTTCTTCTCCGGCGCCCTCAACACGTCGACCGGGATCATCGTCGAGCGGGCGGGGATCGTGAAGAAGGTGTCCTTCCCGCGCGAGATCCTCGCGTTGTCGACGGTCGCCGCGCAGATCTTTTACTTCTCGATGCAGGCCGTCGCGATGGCCATCATCCTGGTCGTGCTGCAGAGCTCGCCGGACTGGGGCGTTGTCTGGCTGCTCGTGCCGGCGATCGCGGCCCTGGTCGTCCTCGCCTCGGGGTTCAGCGTGCTGCTTTCTGCGCTGAACGTGAAGCTGCGCGACATGCGCCACCTCATCGAGGTGGCGATGCAGCTGTGGTTCTGGCTGACGCCGATCGTCTACCCCTATGAGAAGCTCGCGCCCCACCTGCACTGGCTCAAGTGGTTCTACCTGTCCAACCCGATGGCGCCCATCGTGCTCACGTTTCAGCGCGTGCTGTACCCGCACGTCGCCGTGCCGTCCACCAACTACCCACCGAACCTCCCGAAGACACTGCCGGTGCTCCCGACCTGGTCGCTTGGCACCTACGCCGAGCTCGACTGCATCATCTTGGGCGCGGGCGTCGTGCTCATGATCTTCTCGGTCTGGGTGTTCGGCCGCCTCGAAGGCAACTTCGCCGAGGAGCTCTGATGGGTGTCCCGGCCGTCGAGGTCCAGCAGGTCTCCAAGCACTTCCGACTGAACAGCGAGCGGCACAGCTCGCTCAAGGACCGCATCATCCATCCGGGCCGCTCCACATACTCGGACCTGACCGCGCTCCAAGACGTCGACTTCACGGTGGGCGCGGGCGAGACCGTCGGCATCATCGGGCGCAACGGCTCGGGCAAGTCGACGCTGCTCAAGTGCATCTGCGGGGTGCTCCAGCCGACGTCGGGTCGCATCCTCGTGCGTGGCACGCTCGCGGCCCTGCTCGAGCTCGGTGCCGGCTTCCAGATCGAGCTGTCCGGCAGGGACAACATCTATCTCAACGGCTCCATGCTCGGGCTCTCGCGCCGCGAGGTCGACCGCGCGTTCGACGCGATCGTGGAGTTCTCCGAGCTCGGGCAGTTCATCGACACCCAGGTGAAGTTCTACTCCTCGGGCATGTACGTGCGGCTCGGCTTCGCGATCGCGGTCAACGTCGACCCGGACGTGCTCGTGATCGACGAGGTGCTCGCGGTCGGCGACGAGCAGTTCCAGGCCAAGTGCCTCGACCGGATCCGGACATTCCAGGAGGAGGGTCGCACGATCCTGTTCGTCTCGCACAACGCCGACCAGATCCGCGCGATCTGCGACCGAGCCGTGGTGCTCGAAGGCGGCCGGATGCTGACCGACGCGTCGCCCGGCGAGGCGGTGCGCGTCTTCCGCGAGAGCCTGGGTGGGGCGCCGGCCGCTGACGAGCTGGGCGCGCCCAATCGCCAGGAGCGCGCGGTGCGCAACGTCGAGATCCTCGGCGTCGACATTGTCGGTGGCGCCCGCGTGCACACGGGCGACGCGTTGCACATGCGCGTGGGGCTGCGGACCAAAGAGCCGGTCGCGGCCGGCCTCGTGCTCGAGATCCACAAGCTGAACGGCGAGCTGCTCGTGCGCACTGACCCTGACGCCGCGCGATCGCGCGTCGAGATCCCCAGTGGCGAGAGCGTGGTCACCGTCGACGTGGACAGCTTCGACGTGCTCGACGGCGCCTACCAGGTCAACGTTGGGATCGTCGGGCCGCACGGTACGGCGATCTACGACTGGCTCGAGTGCGCGACGTCGATCGAAGTCACCTACGAGGGGCGCGCCGCAGGCATGATCGCGCTGGTCCCGACGGTCGCCGTCGAGCCTCGTCCCTGGTACTAGCCCCCGCTGACGGCCACCGCGTCGAGCCCCGGGAAGCGACCGAGGCGCCCGAAGCGCCCGAGCCGCGACACGTCGACTGGCCGGTCCGCAGCCGACATCAGCCGCAGGTCGCCGCGGGAGTTGCCGTACGCGTAGAGCGGACGATGCTCGCCCGTGTCCGCCGCGCCGAGCTCCTCGAGGAGGGCGCGGACCTTGCGAAGCTTCTCGGTACCCCGGCAGTTGCGCCCCGCGTAGCGGCCGGTGAGCTTGCCGTCTGCGTCGAGCTCGAGCTCGGTCGCCGCACAGCCGTGCGCGCCCATCGACACGGCGATCCTTGTCACGTAGAGCGACGGCGAGGCCGACACGAGGACGACGACGTGGCCCGCATCGAGGTGCGCGCCGAGGCGCGCGGCGATCTCGGGGCGCACCGTGGCGCGCAGGTGCTCCTCGGCGAACTGTTCGGACACCGCGGCGACGTCAGCGAGGTCGCGGCCCTCGAGCACGGAGCAGAAGAGCGACTCTTTGGCCGTGTCGGCGGCGTGTCCGGAGCGGATCGCCCCCGCGATGAGCGCGGGACCGTGGCGCGCGATGCTCGTGCGCACCACGCTGCGCGACGCGACCGCGCTCAGCCAGTGCACGACGCTGCCGCCCTGGGTGAGCGTGCCGTCGAGGTCGAACGCCGCGACGGCCGGCGCGGGGTCGTGGGGGGAGCTCGATGCCATGACCTCGGCACAGTCTTGCACCGTGGTCCCGCGCCGCCGAAATCCAGAGCAAACCGATCCGGAATAGGCGCGACGCGCGTGCCGCTCGCTACACTGGCCGCGACGCACTGACCAGCAAGGAGCACTCATGGCACTTCGACTCGGCGACCAGGCCCCGGACTTCACCGCGGCGACGACAGAGGGCACGATCAGCCTCTACGACTACCTCGGCGACGGCTGGGGCATCCTGTTCTCGCACCCGAAGGACTTCACGCCGGTCTGCACGACCGAGCTGGGTGCCTTCGCGGCGCGCAAGGGCGACTTCGACAAGCGGAACACCAAGCTGCTGGGCCTGTCGGTCGACTCGATCGACTCGCACCAGGGCTGGAAGGGCGACATCGCCGAGACCCAGGGCACGGCGCTCAACTTCCCGCTGATCGCCGACGAGGACCGCAAGGTCGCCGACGCCTACGACATGATCCACCCCAACGCGAACGACACGCTCACCGTGCGCAGCGTCTTCGTCATCGGACCCGACAAGAAGGTCAAGCTCACGCTCACGTACCCGGCCTCGACGGGGCGCAACGTCGACGAGATCATCCGCGTGCTCGACTCGCTGCAGCTGACGGCTGAGTACAAGGTCGCCACGCCGGTCAACTGGAAGGACGGCGAGGACGTGATCATCGTGCCCGCCGTGTCCGACGACGAGGCCAAGGAGCGCTTCCCCAAGGGGTTCACCGCGGTCAAGCCGTACCTGCGGACCACACCGCAGCCGAACCGCTAGGACGCCCGGCCGCGCAGCGGCCGAGATCCCCACTCGAGAGGAACCAGTGCCCCTCCCCGCCCACGCCGCCGGCACCTTTTCGATCGCAGACCGCACGGTGCACCGGCTCGGCTACGGGGCGATGCGCATCACGGGCCCCGGGGTGTGGGGGTGGCCCGCGGATCGCGACGAGGCGATCCGCGTGTTGCGCCTCGCCGTCGAGCTCGGCGTCGACTTCATCGACACGGCGGACTCCTACGGGCCCACGATCTCTGAGGAGCTGATCTTCGCCGCGCTGCACCCCTACGGCGACGTGTTCGTGGCGACCAAGGCCGGGCTGCTGCGCACCGGCCCGGGGCGCTGGTATCCGTGCGGCCGACCCGAGTACCTGCGCCAGCAGTGCGAGCTGTCGCTTCGACGCCTCGGGGTCGAGGCGCTCGACTTGCTCCAGCTGCACCGCATCGACCCCACCGTCGACCGCGACGAGCAGTTCGGCCTGCTCGCGGCGCTGCTCGAGGAGGGCAAGGTCCGCGCCGTCGGGCTCTCCGAGGTCACCGCGGCCGAGCTCGCCGCGGCGCGCGAGGTCGTGGACATCGCCACGGTGCAGAACCACTACAACGTCGTCGAGCGGCGCAGCGACGGCGTTCTCGACGCGTGCGAGGCGGCGCGGATCGGGTTCATCGCGTACTTCCCGGTTGCCGCCGGCGAGCTCACCTGGGCCGGCGCCGCCGTCGCCGCGGTCGCCCAAGCCCTTGACGCGACGCCCGCCCAGGTCTCGCTCGCGTGGCTGCTGCAGCGGGGTGACGTCGTGCTGCCCATCCCGGGCACCTCGTCGGTCGCGCACCTCGAGGAGAACTGCGCCGCCGCGGAGCTTCGCCTCCCCGCCGACCAGCTGCAGGTCCTCGACGCGCTCGCTGGGGCTGGTTAGCTGCCGACGAGCTCGTCGCGAAGCTGGCGCTTCAGCACCTTGCCGGCGGGGTTCCTCGGCAGGGGCCCGTCTCGGAACCAGATCCTCGTCGGGACGTTGTAGCGAGCGAGCTTGGCCGCGACGTGGTCGCGCAACGCGGCCTCGTCGATCGGCCGCCCGCCTCGGGGGATGACCACGGCACCGACCTCCTCGCCGAGGGTCGGGTGCGGGACGCCGATGACGGCGCAGTCCGCGACGTCGGGATGCTCGAAGAGGGCGGCTTCGACCTCGACGGAGTAGACGTTCTCGCCGCCGCGGATGATCACGTCCTTCGCGCGGTCCACGATGTAGATGAAGCCCTCGTCGTCGATGCGCGCGACGTCGCCGGTGTGCAGCCAGCCGTTCGTGAAGATGAGCGCGGTCTCCTCGGGCCGGTTCCAGTAGCCGCGGACGACCTGGGGACCACGGATCCACAGCTCGCCGGTGACCTGCGGGCCCTGGGCGCGGTCGGCCGGCGGCTCGGTGCCCTCGTAGTCCTCGGGCACGACGGCGACATCGGTGACAGGCACCGCGGTGCCGACCGAGTCGGGTCGTGCCACGTAGTCGGGGCCTGTGTTCATGGACGTCGCCGCGGACGTCTCGGTGAGCCCGTAGCCGTTGCCGGGCTGTCCGTCGGGGAAGGCTTGCTTGATGCGACGGACGAGCTCGGGGGGAGCGGGCGCCCCCCCGTACGAGACGCTGCGCACCGAGGTGGTGTCGCGGCTCGCGAAGTCGGGGGAGTCGAGGATCTGCAGCGCCATGGTGGGCACCCCGCCGAACGTCGTGATCTGCTCGCGCTCGATCAGCTCGAGGGCCCGCTCGGCATCGAAGTGGTGCATCAGCACGAGCTTGCCGCCGGCCGCCGCGTTCACGACCATGCTCGCGAGGCAGCCCGTCGCGTGGAACAGCGGCACGGAGAGCAGGAACGAGTTCTGCACGCCCGACGGCTGGGCGTTGGGGTCGCCGAAGCGCAGCTGTGCGCGTTGGCCGATGAAGAACAGGTTCATGAGGTTCGTGCAGGCGTTCCGGTGCGTGCCGACCGCCCCCTTCGGCCGGCCCGTCGTGCCCGAGGTGTAAAAGATCGTCGCGTCGTCGTCGGGGTCTACCTCGACGGTCGGCGGCGTCGCGTCGCTCGGGACGTGGCCGAGCACGTCGGCGTACGCGCGCACGTCCGTCGCCCCGAAGTCCCCGGCGAGCTTCGGGGGACCCAGGCGGTCCTCGGCGACGACGAGGACGTGGCTCAGAAACTCGAGCTCGGCGAGGTGCGTCGAGAGCCGCTCGAGGCGCTCGGTGTCGCAGAACAGCACGCGCGCGCCGGAGTCCGAGAGCCCGTAGGCGAGGTCGTCGCCGGTCCACCACGCGTTGAGCGGCACCGCGACAGCCCCGACCGCGATGGCGGACCAGAACGCCACGACCCACTCGGGCAGGTTGCGCATCGCGATCGCGACGCGGTCGCCCCTCACGACGCCCATCTGGAGGAGCCGCGAGGCCATCGTCGAGACCGCGCGGTAGTGGCCGTCAAACGTGAGGCGCTCGTCTTCGTAGACGACGAAGTCCTTGTCCGCGTGGACGGCCGAGAGGTCGAGCACGGCACGAAGCGACGTGGGCGCGTGCTTCCACACGCGCAGCTCGATGCCCAAGACGGTCGCCGTGCCGATCTCGAAGAGCTGGCCCGGTGCGCAGAGCTGTGCGGACGCCTCGGCCAGTCCGAGCGGCTCGGGGCTCACGTGGCGTCGTGCATGCGAGGACTGAACAACGCGGCGCGGTAATGGCGCAGCTCGTCGATCGAGGCCCGCACGTCGTCGAGCGCGCGGTGCGAGGTCGGCTTCTCGGGGGCGCCCGACAGCACCTCGGGTCGCCACCGCCGCACGAGCTCTTTGATCGTCGAGACGTCCACGTTGCGGTAGTGGAACCAGGCCTCGACGTCGGGGAGGTACGCCTGGAGGAAGCGCCGATCCGTCCCGATCGAGTTGCCACAGAGGGGGACCTCGCCCTTGGGCACCGTCGCGGTGAGGAACGCGAGGGTTGCCGCACCGGCCTGCGACAGCGTGGTCGTCGAAGCCCGGATCGCCTCGGTGAGCCCGGACGCCTTGTGCATCTCGTGGACGACGGGGACCATCGTGGCCAGCTGCTCGTCGGTCGTGTGCACGATGAGGTCCGGGCCTTCGGCGATGAGCTCGAGGTCGTCGTCGGTCACGATGGTCGCGATCTCCACGATCACGTCGTGGGCCGGGTCGAGTCCGGTCATCTCGAGGTCCATCCACACGAGCATCGCGACGAATCTAGGTCGTGCGCCGAGCCCCCTGTGCGGTCGTGGGGGACCTGCGTCGCCAGCAATGACGAGGCGGCTGTTGACTAGCCTTCGACGGTGGTCTCCGTCCCCGTGGTCGCGATGACCGAGACGGCCCAGATGCCCCGCTACGCGCACCCCGGCGACGGCGGGTGCGACCTTGTGGCTGCCGAGCGGGTCGAGCTGGCACCTCGCGGGGGACGCGCGTCAGTCGGGTGCGGCATCGCCGTCGCGATTCCCGAGGGGCACGCGGGCTTCGTGCTGCCAAGGAGCGGCCTCGCGCTCCACCACGGCGTGACCTGTCTCAACGCGCCGGGGCTGGTCGACGCCGGTTACCGAGGCGAGCTGCGCGTCGTGCTGGTCAACACCGATCCCGAGACGTCGTTCGTCGTCGACGTCGGCGACCGAGTCGCCCAGCTCGTCATCCAGCGAGTCGAGCAAGCCACCTTCGTGCGGGCCAACGAGCTCACGAGCACGGCGAGAGGGGCCGGCGGCTTCGGCTCGACCGGGGTCTCGCGGTGATCCCCGAGCCGCTCGACCCGCTCGACAGTGCCTTCATTACCCTGGAGTCGCCGGGCGCACCTCTGCACATCGCCGCGATTCTCGAGCTCGACCATCCCGCGGGCGGACCCGTCGACCCGATCACCACGTTCGACGAGGTGAAAGCGCTCGTGGCGTCGCGGCTGCACGAGGTGCCGAAGCTGACCAAGCGGATCCTCCGGGTCCCGTTCGACCTCGCGTGGCCGGTGTGGGTCGACGACCCCGACTTCGACATCGACGAGCACGTGCTGCGACGGAGCTGTCCTTGGCCCGGCAGCGAGGCAGAGCTCGACGCGCTCGTCGGGCGCATCATGGCGACCGAGCTGCCACCGGATCGTCCGCTCTGGGAGCTGTCGGTCGTGGAAGGCCTCGCCGATGGCCGAACCGCGCTCATCTTGAAGCTCCACCACGCGCTTGCGGACGGGGTCTCGGGCGCGGCGACGTTCGCGGGACTCTTCGACATCTCCCACGAGGTGCGAGCGGCGCGTCCGAAGCGTGCGTCCGACACCGCGCCACTGCCGCTGCCGACACCCCTCCAGCTGCTCGGACGCACCGCGGGCGAGCTGGTGCGCCGACCCCACGCACTCCTCGACGCGGTGACGGCCGGGATGGAGCAGGCCGGCTCGGCGGTCGAGCGCGCGCTGCGACCGCTCGGCCCTGGTGGCGAGTCCGCCGTCTCGATGTTCACCGCTGCTCGGACGTCGCTCAATGGCACGCCGAGCCACGCTCGGCGGTTCACGCGGCTGCACTTCGACCTCGCCGACGTGAAGCAGGTCGCGAAGCGCAACGGCGCGACGGTGACCGACTTCGTGATGTGCACGGTGGGGGGCGCGCTGCGTCGCCTTCTCGAAGGACGAGGCGAGCCGCTCGAGCGCGACCTGGTGGCCTTCATGCCGGTCAACATGCGAAAGAAGGGCGCCGAGGGCGAGCTCGGCAACCACATCTCGGCGGTGCTGGTCGAGCTGCACGCCCTCGAGCTCGATCACCTGGCTCGTCTCGATGCCATCCGTGACGCGAGCCAGGCGCGAAAGCACGGCGACGCGCAGAGCTCGAAGTTCCTCACGGGACTCGCCGCCGCCGTCGGTCCAACCCTCGCGTCGTTCGCGGGCCAGACGCTCTATGACCTCGAGCTGTTCGACGAGCTCCCGCCGATCGCCAACGTGACGGTGTCGTCGGTGCCCGGACCACCGATCCCGCTGTGGATGGCCGGGCGCCACGTGGCGACAGCCGCGCCGCTCGGCCCGCTCATGGCGGGCATCGCCCTCAACATCACGGTGCTCGGCTACGGCGGGCTGCTCGAGTTCGGTGTGCTCGCCTGTGCCAAAAAGCTCCCCGACCTCACCGAGCTGCGCATGCTGTTGGAGGACGAGGCATTCACGCTGCTGAAGAGCGACGCCTAGGACGCCAGCGTCTATGCTTGGTGCTCGCGCGGACGTGGCTCAGTGGTAGAGCATCACCTTGCCAAGGTGAGGGTCGCGGGTTCGAATCCCGTCGTCCGCTCCAGAAGATGACCTGATCAGCGGTAGAAACCGAAGCCGCAGTCCATCGTCCAGGTCGTGCGAGCGAGACGGCGTGCCCATCCCGTGCCCAATGTGGCAACCGAGCCGACCGTTGAGGTCATGGCGACGAAGCGGTTCAAGGCAGCGTGGGGGAGCGTCAGACAGCTCGCGTCCGGTCGCTGGCAGGCGAGATACCAAGTCGGTCGCGTCCGGTACGTGGCCCCGGTCACGTTTCGGACGCGGAGAGAAGCCGAGTCGTACTTGTCGAGCACTCGCACGGACCTAGAGCGTGGGACGTGGCAGCCAGTCGACCACGCCCCACTCCTGCTGCACGAGTACGCCGGCCAGTGGATGGAACAAAGGGACAATCTTCGCCCCAGGTCCCGCGACCAGTATGAGCTGCAGCTTCGACTCCGCATCCTCCCGCGCCTCGGCGACGTCGACCTTTCGGATCTGACGGTCGCTCGAG
>DATKGG010000012.1:0-27749 GCA_035510855.1 Acidimicrobiales bacterium | reverse complement strand
GGAGGTACATCGACGCACACGTGACCTGCTCGTGTGGGAACACCTTTACGACCAAGTCGACGAAGGCTGAGATCAAAGTGGAACTGTGCAATGAGTGCCACCCCTTCTTCACGGGTAAGCAGAAGTTGGTCGACACCGGTGGGCGCGTCGAGCGCTTCCAGCGTCGCTACGGCGCGAAGGGCAAGACCCGCGCCGCCAAGAGCTGACCCACGGCGCGCAGCGCCACCTGATGGGATCGCTCGACGAGACGCTTGACGGGCTCGCCGTGGAGCTCGACGAGCTCTCCGCCGCCTTGTCCGACCCCGACGTCGCGCGCGACACGGCGAGGCTGAAGACGCTCTCCAAGCGCCACCGCCGGCTGAGCGGGCTGGTCGGCACCTGGCGCGAGCTGCAGGCGGCACGCGACGACGTCGTCGCGGCCGACGAGCTCTTGGCTGGCGCGACCGGTGAGGAGCGCACCGTGCTCGAGGCGGACCGCACGCGATCCGAGGAGGAGATCGACGAGCTCCAGGCACGCCTTGAAGGGCTCTTGGTGCCCGAGGACCCGAATGCCGGTCGCGCGGTGCTCGTCGAGATCCGAGGTGCCGAGGGCGGCGAGGAGGCGAACCTCTTTGCCCGTGACCTCTACGACATGTATACGCGGTACGCCTCGGCGCGGGGCTTCAACCTCGAGGTGCTCGAGGAGCGCGCGAGCGAGCGCAACGGGCTCGACGAGGTCGTCTTCAAGGTCACCGGCGAGGACGCGTGGTCCCGGCTCGAGCACGAAGGCGGCGTGCACCGCGTGCAGCGGGTGCCCGAGACCGAGGCCAAGGGCCGCATCCACACCTCGTCGGCGACGGTGACAGTGCTGCCCGAGGCCGACGAGGTCGACGTCGCCCTCGATCCCAACGACCTCAAGATCGACGTCTACCGCTCGAGCGGCCCCGGGGGCCAGAGCGTCAACACCACGGACTCCGCGGTGCGCGTCACCCACCTCCCGACGGGCATCGTCGTGTCGATGCAGGACGAGAAGAGCCAGCTGCAGAACCGCGCGAAGGCGCTCGTCGTGCTGCGGAGCCGGCTGCTGCGGCGTGCCCAGGATGAGGAATCGGCGAAGCAGGGCGATCTGCGGCGCTCACAGGTCGGCGGTGGCGGTCGCGGCGAGAAGATCCGGACCTACAACTTCAAGGAGAACCGGGTCACCGACCACCGCATCGGCCTCACGCTCTACAAGCTCGACGCGATCATGGCCGGACAGCTCGACGACGTCGTCGACGCCCTGGTCGCGGACAAGCGGGCCCGCCAGCTCGCCGAGCCCAGTGACGCCTGATCCGCTCTTCGAAGAGCTCAGCCAAGCGCTCGACTCGCGCCGTGAAGCCAAGTGGCTGCTCAACGAGCTCAGCGAGGCACCACCTGGCGCGCGCCGCGATCGCGCCCTGGCACTCGCGCGTCGGCGGATCAACGGCGAGCCGCTGCAGTATGTGCTCGGCCACTGGCCCTTTCGCACACTGGACCTCCTCGCGGACGGGCGAGCGCTCATCGCGAGGCCCGAGACCGAGCTCCTGGTCGACCTCGCGCTCCACGCCGTCCTCGCCGGCGGCGCGGCGGTCGTCTGTGACCTCGGCTGCGGCTCCGGGGCGATCGCCCTCAGCATCGCCGTCGAGGCACGGTCTCTCGGCGCCCACGTGGACGTGCTCGCGACGGACGTGTCCGAAGACGCCCTCGCGCTCGCGGCGCGAAACGCCGAGCGGAACCTCGCGGGACCGATCACGTTCCTCGCGGGCTCGTGGTTCGATGCCCTTCCGGTCGCCTACGAGGGGGCGCTGACCGTGCTCTGTGCGAACCCGCCGTACGTCGCGGACGCGGAGCGTCCGCACCTGGCGCGCGAGCTCGACTTCGAGCCCGAGATCGCGCTCGTCGCGGCAGACAGTACCGACGGCACGCCAGGATTCGGCGCCATCGAGACCATCATCGCGGGCGCGTCGAGATGGCTGGCACCAGGCGGCACCCTCCTCGTCGAGCATGGCGCCGACCATCGATCCACGGCGATCGCGTGCGCCGAACGCGCGGGCCTGGTCGAGGTCCGCGACCACGACGACCTCGCGGGACTCCCACGGATCCTCGAGGCGAGGGGCCCTCGATGACGACCCGGGTGCTCACGCCCGACGAGCTCGACGACGCCGTGGCGCTGCTCGCGGGCGGCAACGTGCTCGCAGTGCCGACCGACACCGTCTACGGGCTTGCGGCAGTCGTCGGTGCCGCTGCGTCAGTCGGTCGGCTGTCGGCCCTCAAGCAACGTCCCGAGTTAGTGCCGATCGCGGTGCTGTGCGCCTCGGTCGACGACGCACGCGGCGTCGCGACCTCATGGCCGCAGGGTGCCCTCGCGCTGTCGGCGCTGTGGCCCGGCCCACTCACCCTCGTCGTGCCTGCTCCCGCGGGCCTCGCGCAACGCCTGGGATCCTCGAACAGCGTGGGCGTGCGGGTCCCCGACGACGCGATCTGTCGGGCGCTGCTCGAGCGGACCGGTCCGCTCGCGGTGACGTCGGCAAATCTGCATGGCGCGCCGCCCGCGACGACGGCCGACGAGGTCCTCGCCATCTTTGAGGGCTCGGGCCTCGCCGGCGTCCTCGACGCAGGGACGCGCGACGGCGAGGTCTCGAGCGTGGTCGACGTGACGGGCATCGCGCCGGTCATCGTGCGCGAAGGCGCACTGACGCGCCACGAGCTCCGCGCCATGCTCACGCAAAGCTGATCGACTTGACTCCGACGGCCGCGCGCTCGCCGAGCGGGTCGCTCGCCATGATCCCCGCTGCGACCTCGCGATCATCGGTTGCGAGCAGGCGCCGTGCGCCCGCCGGCGTGCGGAGCGACACGATCGCACGCGAGGCGAGGCCCGCTCGATCGTGCACGACGGTGTAGGACTCAACGTCCGCGGGCCCGGTGTAGCAGTCGTCGGCGGCACGGAGCGCGACGGCGTCGACGTCGGTCTGCACGCTGCGCGCTCGGAATCCGTCACGCGGCGGGGACGTCGAGTAGGTGCCCCAAGAGTGCGTCGAGAGGTACCAGCCGAGGCCGGTCACCAGTCCGGTCGCGCCGGGGGAGCGGCGAAGGCGCTCGGTCATCGTCGCGATCGAGTGGGTCACGTAGTTGTTGCCGGGGCCGCCGAAGAACGTCATGCCGCCCGTCACCGACGGCGGGCGCTCGTCGGTGAGCACGTCGATCCCGAGGGCGTCGCCCGCCAGCTGGACCGCGCACGGAAAGCAGCTATACAGGTCGAGCATCGCGAGGTCGTCGACAGGCGGTGGCGCATCGCCGAAGAGCCATCGCGCGCACGCCCGCATGGCGAGCGACACGCACAGCTCGTCGCGCTCGGACAGCAGCCACTGCTCGCGTGCGAACGCGCCGGCGACGGGGAAGACGAGCTGGTCCTCAGGGACGCCTGCTGCGCGGGCTGCCTCGAGCGAGCACACTATGAGCGCCGCGCCCATGTCGACGACGACGTTGGACGTGAGCAGCTTGGTGTAGGGGGCAGCGATCATGCGGTTCGCGGGCGACGGCGCCGTCACCGCCGGAGGGTCGATCTGATCCCTGAGCCACGCGTGCTCGTTGCGGGTGGCGACCTCGCTCATCCTCGCGGCGAGGGCGCCGAGCACGTCGAGGTGCTCGGCGCGAGAGAGGCCGCGTGCCCGCCGCCGTGCGTGCTCGATCAGTGCGTAGGCGTGTGCGGGCACCATGAGCCCGGCGGCCCGCTCGACGTCGTTCATCGCGTCGGGCACGTCGAAGACGGGCGGCGCTGGAGCGACGTCGTCGGCTTCGACGTGCCACGTCACGCGCTCCTCGTGGCGCCGAGCGAGGTCCCGGCTCTTCATCGCCTCGGCGCCCACCACGACCGCCACGTCGAGCTCGCCGCTCGCGATCCTCGACGCGGCGTCGAAGACCGCCGACTGCGGCACCGTCCCGCCCGGGAACGTGAGGCGAGTCGACCGTGCGGCGACTCCAAGCCGCTCGGCAACCGCGCGCGCGGGATCTCGGACGTGCCATACGAACGACGGGATCGCCGTCAGCTCGTCGATCTTCTCGAGGAGCGACGAGCGCGTGGCGCCCGAGCGGGCAGCGTCGCTGCCCGCGAGCTCGAGGGCTTGGGCCATCAACGCCAGCGGCTCGGTCCGTGTGTCTCGGTCCGACGGGTCGGGCCTGTTGGTGACCTGGCCGACCCCCGCGATGACCGGCGTTCGAGAGTCGACCGGCACGCCGAAAGTATGACCGGACGAACCGGGTGCCCAGACGGTCGGGGTATCGTGCATCGTGATGCGCGACGCCGTCACCTCGAAGGGTGCGGACGTGGCTACTGGACCGACGACGAGTACCTGTCCCGAGCGCGAGCGCCTGCTCGCCGGGGTCGCGTCACTCGAGGCTGAGGAGCCGACGTGGATGAGGCCGTGAATCCCGTGAATCCCGCGAGGCTCGCCTCGCTCGCCGGGGATCCCGAGGTCGCGAGCCTGGTCGAACAGGAGTTCGAGCGCCAGTCACGGACCCTCCAGCTCATCGCGAGCGAGAACTTCGCGTCCGAGGCGGTCCTCGAGGCGACGGGCACGGTGCTCACGAACAAATACTCGGAGGGCTATCCCCACCGCCGCTATTACGGGGGCAACCAGGTCATCGACCAGGTCGAGGACCTCGCACGGAATCGGCTCGCCGCCCTCTTTGGTGCCGACCACGCGAACGTCCAGCCGCACGCGGGCGCGGCCGCCAATCTCGCCGTCTACCACGCGCTCTTGGAGCCGGGCGACACGATCCTCGCAATGCGGCTCGACCATGGGGGGCACCTCACCCACGGCTCGCCCGCCTCGATCACATCCAAGTTCTGGCGGTTCGTCGACTATGGCGTGACGCCGAGGGACGACGAGTCAGCGTCGAGCGAGCGGATCGACTTCGACGAGGTCCGGGATCGGGCGAAGTCCGAACGGCCGAGGCTCATTGTCGCCGGGGCGACCGCCTACCCGCGTGTCATCGAGGTAGAGCAGTTCCGTGAGATCGCCGACGAGGTGGGCGCGCTTCTCATGTTCGACATGGCCCACATCGCAGGTCTTGTCGCAGGCGGTGTGCACCCGAGTCCTGTGCCGCACGCCGACGTGGTCACACTCACGACGCACAAGACCCTGCGTGGGCCGCGGGGAGGGGCGATCCTGAGCTGCAAGGAGCACGCCAAGGCAATCGACAGCGCCGTCTTCCCCGGCCTGCAGGGCGGTCCGCTCGAGCACGTGATCGCGGCGAAGGCAGTCGCCTTCAAGGAGGCCGCGACGCCGGCGTTCGCCCAGTACGCGCGTGACGTCGTGGCAAACGCCTCGGTGCTTGGCGCCGCGCTCGCCGACGAGGGCTTCCGACCCGTCACCGGCGGCACCGACAATCACCTGCTGCTCGTCGACCTGCGCGACTTCGACCCGGCGCTCACGGGCAAGGTGGCCCAAGAGGTCCTCGACCTCGCGGGCATCACGCTCAATCGCAACCAGATCCCGAACGACCCGAGGAGCCCCTTCGTCACGTCCGGGCTCCGTCTCGGCTCGGCCGCGGAGACGACCGCGGGGATGGGCCCAGATGAGATGCGCGAGATCGCCTCGCTGCTCGCCCGGTCGTTGCGCGAGCGCGGCGATCCCCGGGCACAAGACGCGGTTCGAGCGCGCGTCGCGAGCCTGTGCGAGTCATTTCCGCCGTACCTACGCGGGCGCGGGGCGCGCCAGTCCTGATGGTCGGGACCGACTGGCCGTACCTCGTCGTCGCCGCGGTCGCCGCGGTCACGACGGGGCTGCTCACGCGCCCGGCGAGGGCAATCGCGCGCAAGGTCGGCTTCGTGAGCGTCCCGATCGACCGCTCCGTGCACCAGCGCACCACGCCTTACGGCGGTGGCGCCGCGATGTTCGCGGGGCTGTGCGTCGCGATGGCGGCGGGTGCGCTCATCCCGGAGATCCGAGCGCTGTTCGTGTCGACCAACGAGCCGGTCGGTGTGATCCTCGCGGCCTTCGTCATCGTCGTCGTCGGGCTCGTCGACGACTCGAGGAACATGTCCGCCCCCGCCAAGATGTCCGGACAGGTGCTCGCCGCGAGCGTCCTGTACTTCAGCGGCGTGACGATGTACTGGTTCAAGGTCCCCTTTGGCGGCGTGCTCGTCCTCGGAGCGAGCATCCTGCCGCTCATCACCTCCATCTGGGTGATCGCGCTCACGAACGCCATCAACCTGATCGACGGCCTCGACGGGCTCGCCGCGGGCATCGTGGCGATCGCCTCTGGGGCCCTGTGCGTCTACGGGCTGCGCCTCGAGGACCTGGGCCTGCTCCCGCCGACCAACATCGGCCCGCTGGTCGCGGCGGCGACCTGCGGGGTCTGCCTCGGCTTCCTGCCGTCGAACTACCACCCCGCGCGGCTCTTCATGGGCGACGCGGGCGCGATGCTGCTCGGCGTGCTGATGAGCGCGTCGACGATGGTGATCGGAGGCCGCACCCCGCCGGCGAGCGGCGTGACGTACTTCTTCTTCGCGCCCCTGCTCATCCCGTTCTTCATCCTCGGCGTGCCGCTCGTCGACATGGGCTTCGCGTTCATCCGCCGCACCGCGTCCGGGCAGGGGTTCACCAACCCCGACAAGGACCACGTCCATCACCGGCTGCTGCGCCTCGGGCACGGCCACCGCCGGACGGTCACGATCCTGTGGCTGTGGACCGCCTTGTTGTCAGGCATGGTGCTGTTCCCCCTCTATGAGGAGAAGGTGAACGTTTTCATCCCGTTCGGCGTCGCGGCGATGGGCGTCGGGCTGTACACCGGGTTCCACCCGGGGCTGCGGCGCAACGTGCAGGAGCCTGCAGCCCCCGTCCCGGTGGCCCCGAGCTCAAGTGGCGGTCCGAGCCAAGGGGTGCAATAGTTTTCGCCGTGTCTGACGGCCGATCAGCCGCCTCGTGAACTCGAGGCAGTCCTGTGCAGCTTGCTGTCAGCACCTCTGTTGACCACGCCCGAGCCCGAACGGACCTCGCCACCCCGCGACCTCCCGGGGCTCGCCGGGTTCGCGGCCCTCGGCTCGACGATCGCCTGCACGGTCGGCGCTGGCGTGGTCCTCGGGATCTGGGCGGACGACGCCTTCAAGACGTCGCCGCTGTGCCTGGTCATCGGGCTCGTGCTCGGCTGCGCCGCGGCGACCGCGTCCACGATCGCGCTCGTGCGGCGGTACCTGTGAGAGCGACATGAACGTGCTCGGGGCCCTCGAGCCCGCAATGTTCAAGTCGCTGCTGCGCAGGCTGACGGTGTCGGCTCTCATCCTCGGGATCGGCGGCGTCATCGTGACCCTGCTCCTGGGCGCGCCGCTTGCCGCACTCGGCCTCGCGATCGGCGTCGCCATCGGTTTCCTCAACGTCCGGTCTATCGACCGACAGGTGTCGCGCACCGACGTGGACCCCGAGGCGTCGCGGAAGGTGGTGCGTCGGATGGTCGCCTCGCGATCGATGCTCCGGCTCGTCGCCATCACCGCGTTTGCGCTGGTGGCCGTCGTGATCGAGGCACCCCTCGGCATCGGTATCGTTGTCGGGCTGGTCATCTTCCAGCTGGCTTTCGTGGGGAACGTGATCAGGGCGATGCTCGCCCAAGGAGGCGTGCAGTGAAGCTGCTGGCGGCCATACAGCCCCAGATTCAGATCGGCGGCCAGCCGACTTTCGCGTTCCTCGGCTTTCGTTTCGACACCTACGTCGTCGTCTCCACCTTCGTCGCCGCGGCGATCGTCCTCGCGCTCGTCTTCCGCCTCCATGCGACGGCGACGTCGGGTGTCCCCTCCAAGATGCAGCTGCTCTTCGAGACCGTGGTCGACCAAGTGACCGACCTCACGAGCTCGGCGATTGGCCCGGAGGGTGTGAAGTACGTCCCTCTCGGCGTCTTTCTGTTCCTGTTCATCCTCATCTGCAACTGGTTCGAGTTCCTCCCGACCTCCCTGCAGGTCGGGGTCAGCCCGGACCTCCTGCCCGCGCCGACCTCGGACGTGAACCTGCCCGCGGCCCTCGCAGTCATGGTGTTCGTCCTCATTCACTACACCGCAGTGCGCACGCGAGGCGTCGGCGGCTACTTCAAGCACTACACGAAGCCCTTCGCCCTCATGACGCCGATCAACATCATCGAGGAGATCACGAAGCCGATCACCCTCACGTTCCGACTCTTCGGCAACCTCTTCGCCGGCTCGCTCATGATCCTCGTGGTCGCCGTCGTCGGCCAGCAGATCCTCGGCAAGGTCGGCCACGGGGCGGTCTCGTTGATTGTCACGGGGCTGTGGACCGTTCTCTGGAAGCCGTTCGGCCTCTTCATCGGCTTCATCCAGGCCCTGATCTTCGCGTTGCTCACGATCATGTACCTCGGCATGGCGTCGAGCACCGAGCACTGACCTCTACAACACACAAAGGAAGGAACAACATGGCAACTGACACCGTTGACACCGCTATCCGCACGGCAGGCGCTCTCGTCGGCGGCGGACTCGCCCTCGGCGGAGGCGCCATTGGCGCGGCCGTCGGCGACGGGCTGGCCGGGTCGTCCACGATCTCGGCGATCGCAAGGCAGCCCGAGGTTGAGGGCAAGGCGAGGACCTACTTCTTCCTCACCGTCGGGCTGGTGGAGGCGATGTACTTCATCAACCTGCTGTTCATGGTCGTGTTCGTCTACGTGTTCTCGAAGCACTAAGCAGTCACGGCCAGATCGACAACGAGGAGCTTTCACCATGCTCGCAGGCATCTTCCTAGTCCCGAACGCCACGTTCTTTGTGGAGCTCGTGGTCGTCATCGCGCTCATCGTCGCCCTCATGAAGTTCGGCATCCCGAAGGTCATGGTGAAGATGGAGGAGCGCCAGGAGCTGATTCGCTCGTCGCTCGAGGCGGCGGATCGGGCTCGCAAGGACGCCGAGGCCGCCGATGACGAGCGTCACCACGTCCTCGATGAGGCACGCGGCCAGGCACGAGAGATCGTGGCGAGCGCCCAGCAGACCGCCGAGCAAGTTCGAGCCGACGCGGCCAAGCGGGGGCAGGCCGAGTACGAGCGGATCGCGGCAGCCGCGGCAGCCGACGTGCAGGCGGCGCGCCAGCGCGCCGTCGAGGAGGCTGCCTCGAGGATGGGGGAGATCGTCATCGAGGTCGTGACCAAGATCGTCGGTCGCGAGATCGACGCCAACGCTCACCGCGAGCTCATCAACGAGGCGATAACCGCGCTCAACGACGAGAACCAGAAGGGCGCCGGACAGACCGTATGAATGCGGCGCTCATGGGCTATCAGGCAGCAGTGCTCGGCGGGCTCGACGAGGCCGCCCGCGGGACGGTTGCCGACGAGCTCACCGCACTCGAGGGCGTGGTCGTCGCCGACGCGGCCCTCCGCTCGGCGCTGAGCGACACCTCCATCGCGCGCGGGCAACGCCGGGCGGTGGTCACCGACCTGCTGGCGCCCAAGCTCTCGGGGGCCGCGACGAGGATCGCCGGCTACGCCGCGTTCTCGTCGTCAGCCCAGGACGTGCCCGCCTCGATCGGCGAGGGGGCCCATCGCGCTCGCGCCTTCGTCCACGACGGCGCGCTCGAGGAGCCGGCGCTCTCGGTGCTCGCGTCGAGGTACCGCGTCGCGGGCTATGCCGCAGCGGTCTTGGAGGACCAGCCGGTCTCGACGCTCGAGGGCGTCGAAGACGAGCTGTTCGCCTGGTCGATCGCCATCGAGAACAGCGCCGAGCTGCGCCGCGTGCTCACCAACCGCGACCTCACGGGGATCGCGCGCGCGCTCGTGGTGACCGAGCTACTGAGGGACCGGGTGCACGCCGTCACCGTCCGGCTCGCGGCCTATGCCGTCCTCGGCGGTCGCCCGCGAGATCTGCTCGGCACGCTTGGTTGGCTCGTCGACCGTGTAGCCGAAGAGCGCGGTTGGCGCGTGGCGCGCGTGCGCACGGCGAGGGAGATCGACTCCGACTCGCGCGAGCGCCTGAGCGCCTCGCTGCACTCGCTCGTGGGGAGCCCCGTCGAGCTCGAGGTCGCCGACGAGGCGTCGCTGCTCGGCGGCGTGCTCGTCGAGGTCGGCGACCTCCGTGTCGACGCGACCATCCGCGGGCGCCTCGACGCGCTGCGCGACCACTTCACCATGGACCGCCCGACGGAGCGGTCCTTCGACTCTTCGACTGCGAACCAAGGAGCAGGTTGATGCCAGAGCTGACGATCACCGCCCAGGAGATCACCGACGCCCTCAAGCGCCACGTCGACGCCTACACCCCCGACGTCGGTGCCGAGCAAGTCGGGCGCATCATCGAGGTGGGCGACGGCATCGCGCGAGTGTCGGGACTGCCCCGCTGCGCGGTGAACGAGCTCTTGGAGTTCGAGAACGGGACGGTCGGGCTCGCCATGAACCTCGACGAGGAGTCGATCGGCGCGGTCGTGCTCGGCACGGTCGAGGGCCTCGAAGAGGAGCAGGTCGTGCGCGCGACCGGGCGGATCCTGTCGATCCCGGTCGGCAACGAGCTCCTTGGACGCGTGGTCAACGCGCTCGGTGAGCCGATCGACGGCAAGGGCGCGATCAGCACCACCGAGACCCGGCGCATGGAGGTCCAGGCCCCAGGGATCACGGGCCGCCAGCCCGTTACCCAGCCGCTCCAGACTGGGATCAAGGCGATCGACTCGATGACCCCGATCGGCCGCGGGCAGCGCGAGCTGATCATCGGGGACCGAAAGACCGGCAAGTCAACGGTCGCGATCGACACGATCCTCAACCAAAAGGGCCAGGGCGTGAAGTGCATCTACGTCGCTGTCGGCCAGAAGAACTCGTCGGTCGCCCAGACCGTCCGCGTCCTCGAGGAGTTCGGCGCGTTCGAGTACACCGTCGTGGTCGTGGCGAGCGCCGGGGACCCCGCGCCCTACAAGTACCTCGCGCCCTACGCCGGCTGTGCGATGGGCCAGCACTGGATGGAGAACGGCGAGCACGCGCTCATCGCCTACGACGACCTCTCGAAGCAGGCCGAGGCGTACCGCCAGATCTCGCTGCTGCTGCGGCGCCCGCCGGGCCGTGAGGCGTACCCCGGTGACGTCTTCTACCTCCACAGCCGCCTGCTCGAGCGTGCCGCGAAGCTCTCTGACGAGCGCGGCGGCGGCTCGCTCACCGCCCTCCCGATCATCGAGACCAAGGCCGGGGACATCTCGGCGTACATCCCGACCAACGTGATCTCGATCACCGACGGGCAGGTGTACCTCTTGTCGGACCTCTTCTACTCGGGCGTCCGCCCCGCCATCGACGTCGGCAACTCGGTCTCGCGGGTGAGCTCGGCCCAGACGAAGGCCATGAAGGCCGTCGCGGGCACGATGCGCTCCGACCTCGCGCAGTTCCGCGACCTCGAGAGCTTCGCCACCTTCGGCTCCGAGCTGGACAAGACCTCCCAGGCTCAGCTCGACCGCGGCTACCGTCTCACCGAGCTGCTGAAGCAGCCGCTGAACTCCCCGGTCCCCGTCGAAGAGCAGGTCATCGTCATCTACGCCGGGACGCGCGGCTGGGCCGACACGGTGGCGGTGAGCGAGGTGCGGCGCTTCGAGAGCGAGCTCTTGGCTTTCATGCGCTCCCAGCACGATGACCTCCTCGCGCACATCAAGGACACCGGGACGCTGCCGGACACCGCGGCGATCGACACCGCGCTGCAGACATTCCTCGACGGCTTCGACACCCGGGCCTAGGCACGCGACGTGGCGGGTGGCAAGGAGCGCGAGCTCCGACGACGGATAAAGAGCATCAGGTCGACGCGCAAGATCACGAAGGCGATGGAACTCATCGCCGCGTCCCAGATCGCGCGAGCCCAGTCACGCATCGCGGCGAACCGCCCATACCGAGAGGGCATCGCGTCGATCGTGCGAGAGGCGGCCAAAGGCGATCCGGTCGCCGCGGCCAAGCTCCTCGGCGCTCCCCAAGAGGTCCGGAACGTCGTCGTGCTCGCGATCGTCGGGGACCGCGGGCTCTCGGGCTCGTACAACTCGTCGGTGCTGCGCGCCGCCGAGCGCGAGATCACGAGGTTGCGCGACGGCGGGGCCGAAGTGAGCGTCGCAGTAGTCGGCAAGAAGGCGGTCAGCTACTTCCGATTCCGCGGCATCGACGTCGACCGCAGCTTCTTGGGCTTCACCGACAGGCCCACGTATGCCGACGCGCGCGACGTGGCCGACGCCGTGAGCATCCCCTTCGCGCTCGGCAACGCCGACCAGGTGCTGCTGGTGTCGATGCGGTTCCGCTCGTCGTCCAGCCAATCCGTCGAGACCCTCCAGCTGCTCCCGCTGCCAGCGATCGAGGACGAGCCCGATGAAGAGCGCCCCGCGGAGGGCTACACCGAGTTCGAGCCCGACGTCGAGGAGATCCTGCAAGAGCTCGCGCCCGCCGCGCTTGCCTCAGAGGTCTTCACGGCCCTCTTGGAGGGTGCCGCGGCGTTCTATACGAGCCAGCAGCGCGCGATGGCCGCGGCGAGCGAGAACGCCGATGAGCTAGTCCGCACGCTCTCGCGCATGGTGAACCGCGCGCGGCAGGACTCGATCACGACAGAGATCATGGAGATTGTGGGTGGCGCGGAAGCGCTGCGCCAGGAAAAGGAGCATGCATGACCACCGCCACGGACACCCCGACGAAGCTCGAAACTGGGCGCGTCGTGGCGATCACCGGCCCCGTCGTCGACGTGGAGTTCCCGCCGCACTCGCTGCCGGAGATCAACTTCGCCGTCCAGATGGACCTCGAGCTCGACGGCAGGGCACTCACGGTCACCGGCGAGGTCGCCCAGCAGATCGGCGAGGGGCGGGTGCGATGCGTGTGCATGCAGCCCACCGACGGGCTGGTGCGCGGCGCGGTCGTCCGCAACACGGGGCGGGGCATCACGGTGCCGGTCGGCGACGCGGTGCTCGGCCACGTGTTCAACGTGCTCGGCCAGCCGCTCGACACCGACGACATCGGCAAGGTCGACGACTACTGGGAGATCCACCGCAGCCCGCCGCCGTTCGACCAGCTCGAGCCGCGAACCACGATGTTCGAGACCGGCATCAAGGTCATCGACCTGCTCGAGCCTTACGTCCAGGGCGGCAAGATCGGCCTGTTCGGGGGCGCGGGCGTCGGCAAGACGATCCTCATCATGGAGATGATCAACCGGGTGGCGACTCAGCACGGCGGCGTGTCGGTATTCGCCGGCGTCGGCGAGCGCACGAGGGAAGGCACCGACCTGTGGCTCGAGATGCAGGAGTCCGGCGTCATCGAGAAAGCGGCACTCGTCTACGGCCAGATGGACGAGCCCCCGGGCGTCCGCCTGCGCGTGGGGCTGGCGGCGCTCACCATGGCGGAGTACTTCCGTGACGTGAAGAACCAGGACGTGCTCTTGTTCATCGACAACATCTTCCGGTTCGTCCAGGCAGGCTCGGAGGTCTCGACGCTGCTCGGCCGCATGCCCTCGGCCGTCGGCTACCAGCCGACGCTCGCCGACGAGATGGGCGAGCTCCAAGAGCGGATCACGTCCACCAAGGGGCGTTCGATCACCTCGATGCAGGCCGTCTACGTGCCCGCGGACGACTACACCGACCCCGCGCCGTTCACGACGTTCACCCACCTCGACGCGACGACCGAGCTCAGCCGCCAGATCGCCGCGCTCGGCATCTACCCCGCGGTCGACCCGCTCTCGTCGACCTCCAACATCCTCGCGCCCGAGATCGTCGGGGAGCGGCACTACCAGGTCGCTCGCGCGGTACAGCAGATCCTGCAGCGCAACCGAGAGCTCCAGGACATCATCGCGATCCTGGGCCTCGACGAGCTCTCCGAGGAGGACCGCATCACGGTCACCCGCGCGCGGAAGATCCAGCGGTTCTTGTCCCAGCCGATGTTCGTGGCCGAGGCGTTCACGGGGACCAAGGGCATCTACGTGCCGGTCAACGAGACGGTGGAGAGCTTCGAGGCGATCACCAAGGGCGAGCTCGACGACGTGCCAGAGCAGGCGTTCCTCAACACCGGCGGTGTCGAGGGCGTGCTTGCCCGCGCGCGCGAACTGGAGGCGTAGTGGCGCCCGAGGGATTCGCCGCGCAGCTCGTTACGCCCGAGGCGGCGCTCTTCGCCGGCGAGGCGACTGCGGTCATCTCCCGGACGTCCGTCGGGGACCTGACGATCCTTGACGGCCACACGCCGCTCGTCGGCGACGTGGTGCCCGGCATCGTGCGCATCGAGCGCCCCGATGACTCGACCGACGCCTTCTGCGTGCACGGCGGCTTCCTCCAGGTGGCCACCGAGCCCGGTGCGGCCCTCGGGCTCGTCGAGGGCGTGACCGAGACGACGCGCTCGACACGCGTGACGCTGCTCGCTGGCATCGCCGAGCCCGTCGAGTCGATCGACGCTGCGCGGGCCACCGCGGCGAGGGACCGTGCCAGCGCGCAGCTGAGCGCACTCGCGTCCCGCGACGACGACGAGGCGGTGCTCGAGCGTGAGCAGGCCGAACGCGCGCTCGCCCGCGCCGAGCTGCGCCTGTCAGCTGTTGGGGCAGGCGCCTCGTAGCTCAATACGCGACGGAGCTGATCTCCTGGAGCTTGTCCAGGCGATGAAACCCGTCGACCTTGCGCACCGTGCCCGAGAGCGATCGCATGACGAGGCTCTGGGTCATCGCACCGTGGTCGTGGAATCGCACGCCGCGTAGCAGCTCGCCGTCGGTGATGCCGGTCGCCGAGAAGAAGCAGTTGTCCCCGCCGACGAGGTCGTCGGTCAAGAGCACGGCGTCGAGGTCGTAGTCAAGCAACTCGGCCGCGGCTCGCTCCGCGTCGTCGCGGGGCCACAGGCGCCCTTGGATCTCGCCGCCGAGGCACTTGAGCGCGGCCGCGGCGATCACGCCCTCAGGGGTGCCGCCGATGCCGAAGAGGATGTCGCCGTCCGAGGCATCCCAGGCGGTCGAGATCGCGCCGGCGACGTCGCCGTCGGTGATCAGTCGCACCCGGGCACCTGCTTCGCGGACTTCCTCGACGAGCGCCTCGTGGCGGTCCCGGTCCAAGATGACCGCGATGAGGTCGCGCACGGGCTGGCCGAGCTGCTCGGCGAGCGCCTGGAGGTTCTCGGTCGGCGACTTCTTGATGCTGATGCAGCCCCTGCCCCTCGGGCCGACCGCGACCTTCTCCATGTAGACGCAGGGGCCCGGGTCGAACATCGTCCCGCGCTCCGACAGGGCGATGACAGCGAGTGCGCCAGCGCGCCCCTTGGCCACGAGCGTCGTCCCGTCGATCGGGTCGACGGCGATGTCCACCTGGGGCGGTGTCCCGTCACCGATGCGCTCGCCGTTGAAGAGCATGGGCGCGTCGTCCTTCTCTCCCTCGCCGATCACGACGATGCCATCCATGGGGATGGAGGCGAGCACGGCGCGCATGGCGTTGACGGCCGCGTCGTCGGCGGCGTTCTTGTCACCGAGCCCCATGAAGCGCGACGACGCCATCGCTGCGGCCTCGGTGACGCGGATGAGGTCGAGCGCCAGGTTGCGGTCCGGCGCGAGCTGGGGATGGTGGGGGGTCGTCACCGAAGGAACGTTAGTTTCCCGCCCGCTGGACCGCACCAGGTGACGCAGGGTCGCATTCAACGCTGGGGATGCGCGCAAGGGGCGCCATACTTTGAGCGTGGGCAGGTTTGTCGTTCGTCCCAGCGGTCCGTTGGCGGGCACGGTCGTCGCAGGCGGGGCCAAGAACGCCGTGCTGAAGGAGATGGCGGCGTGCCTGCTCGCCGAGGGCATGCATCGGCTGCGCAACGTCCCGCGGATCGACGACGTCGAGACGATGGCCGCCGTGCTCTCATCGCTCGGATGCAGGGTCCACTGGGCGGACGACCACGAGCTGTCGATCGGGGTGCCGTCGGCGACGCGCCTCGCGACGGACGCGCCCGCAGTCGACGTCGCGCGGCTTCGCGCGTCCATTGTGGTGCTCGGGCCCCTGCTCGCCCGCTGCGGCACCGCGAGCCTCCCGCTGCCCGGCGGCGACGACTTCGGGGATCGCCCCGTCAACTTCCACCTGGAGGGTCTCAGCGCGATGGGCGCGGACGTCCACGTGCTCCGCGGCGTCATCGAGGCGACGAGACCCGCGGGACGGCTGCGGGGTGCCCGGCTCACGCTCGAGTACCCGAGCCACACCGCGACCGACAACCTGCTCATGGCGGCAGCCACCGCGCAGGGCACGACCGTCATCGACAACGCCGCGCGCGAGCCCGAGGTCGAGGACCTCGCGGTCATGCTCAACTCGATGGGCGCGAGCATCACCGGGCTCGGGACGTCACGGCTCGTGATCGAGGGCGTCGACGCGCTCCGTCCAGCCGACCACGAGGTCGTCGCGGACCGCGTCGTCTCGGCGACATACCTTGCCGCGGCGGCGATCACCGGCGGCGAGGTGACCGTCACGGACGCTCGGCGTGAACACATGGAGACGTTCCTGCGCAAGCTCGCGACCATCGGCTGCGAGCTCACCGGCGAGGTCGGCATCACCGCCAAGGGCCCGGCGCGCCCCGGCGCCTGCGACATCGCGACGCTGCCGTATCCGGGGGTGGCGACGGACTACAAGCCCCTGCTCGTGGCGGTCCTCTCGGTCGCCGACGGCACTTCGATCGTGACAGAGAACCTGTTCGACGGCCGTTTTCGCTACGTCGAGGAGCTCGTCAAGCTCGGCGCCCAGGTGACGACCGAGGGCCACCACGTCGTGATCAGGGGTGTGGAGCGCCTCGCCGGCGGCTCGGTCCGCGCGACCGACGTGCGAGCGGGGGCCGCGCTCGTGCTCGCTGGCCTGGTCGCCGACGGCACGACCGAGGTCGCCAACGCCGAGCACGTGGACCGCGGGTACGAGGATCTCGCCGGGACGCTGCGCCGCCTCGGTGCCGACGTGGAGCGCGTGTGACGGGGCCTGCAGGCCCGATCGAGCTGCTCGACGCCGCACGCAGGGGCGATCGAGTCGCGCTCGCGCGGCTGCTCACGATCGTCGAGAACGACACGCTGCGCGCGCGCTCGCTCGCCGCAATGACGTGGACCTCGCAGCGCGCGTTCTCGATCGGTGTCACGGGCGCGCCTGGCGCGGGGAAGTCCACGCTGACGGACCGGATGATCGCGACGTCCCTCGAGCGATTCACCGCTCCCGGCGCGTCAGAGCCCGTGCGCCAGGTCGGCGTGCTGTGCGTCGACCCGACGTCGCCGTTCAGCGGCGGCGCGATCCTCGGCGACCGGGTGCGGATGCAGGACCACGCGCTCGATGAGCGCGTCTTCATCCGATCGCTCGCGACGAGGGGGCACCACGGCGGGCTCTCGGTCGCAGTCCCCGACGCCCTGGCGCTGCTCGGCGCCGCGGGCTTCGAGCTCGCGCTGATCGAGACGGTGGGCGTCGGGCAGGTCGAGCTCGACGTCGCGGCGACGGCCGACGTGACCGTCGTCGTGGTCACCCCGGGCTGGGGCGACTCGATGCAGACCGCCAAGGCCGGGCTCTTGGAGGTCGCCGACGTCTTTGTCGTGAACAAGGCGGACCGACCCGGGGCGGCCGACGCACGGCGGGACCTCGAACAGATGCTCGAGCTCGGCACGGGTCGCGACGACGGATGGCTGCCGCCGATCGTGGAGACCGTCGCGACCGAGGACGGGGGCACACACGAGCTCTTCGACGCCCTCGACGCGCTGCGCGCGCGTCTCGACGGCGATGCCGGACTCGCCCGACGGCGAGCCCGGGCAGCAAGCCTCCTGCGCCGTCTCGCCGCCGCCACGATCGCGGGCACCGTGGACGGTCTCGCTGCCGGCGGCCCCTTCGAGGCGGCCGTCGACGCCGTCGCGGCGGGCGAGCTCGATCCTTATGCCGCGGTGGACGCCCTGCTCGCGACGTGACGTCCGCGGTCGTGAGCACCAAGGCGTTCGATGTCCTCTTGGTCGTGCACGCGATCTGCGCGATCGCGGCGGTCGCGGTGCTCGTCACGCTGCGCGCCGCGGCGGTCGGGGTCGCGCGCGCTGGGCCTCGCTCCGAGCTCGCCGCGCGCACCTTCACCGGACGACCCGAGCTCGCGGGCAGGGTCGTGCACCTCGTGCCGCTCACGGGCCTCGCGGTCGCCGCGGTCTCGCTCGGCAAGTACTCGGTGACGTCCGGATTCGTGCTGCTCGGGTTCGCTGGGTGGCTCGTTGCGGCGACGTGCCTCGAGCTCGTCGCGTTTCCCGCGCAGCGCGAGGTGGCCGCGTCCCTCGACACGACGCCCGCTGCCGCCCAGGCGGCCGCCCTGCGAATGGCGCGGGCCGTCGAGCTCGCCGCCCTCGCCGTCGTGCTGGCCGCGATCGTGATGGTCGCGGCGACGTCCCTGTAGCTGCGGCTACCTCGCGAACCCTGGCTTGCCCACCATCGCGCCGGCGAGCGTCGCGTTCGTCCGCTCGTCGACAAGGACGAAGCTGCCCGTGATCCGGTTGACGTCGTAGGGGTCGACGACGAGCGGGTCGGCCGTCGAGATCGTGATGACGCCGATGTCGTTCGCCTCGAGCAGGTCGGCTTGCTCGAGGCGAAGTTCGTTCACCTCGAGGCGCGAGACCACGTGGTCCACGAAGCCGACGGTCGACCTCGTCGTGTGCTTGACGCGGAAACGCTGCCCGGCTGTCAGCGGTTCGTCGCCGAACCAGCACACCGTGGCGGTCAGGTGGTCGGTCACCTGGGGGAGCGGGGCGGTCGCGAGCATGTCGCCGCGCCCAGCAGGGGTGTCGTCGGCCAGGTCCACGTCGACGCATCTGCCGACCGGCGCGACCGGCAGGTCGCCGTCGGCCGTCGCCACGCGGCGGATCCGCGTCGTGATGCCCGCGGGCAAGAGGTGGACCTCGTCGCCGGGGGAGATGGGCGAGCCGTCCACCATGCCCGCGTAGGTGCGACGCCCCGTCGGATGACGGAGCACCCACTGGATAGGGAGTCGACCACCCACGCGACCCTCGCCGGCCCAGGCCCCCGCGGGGGCGGCCTCGAGTGCGCCGAGGACGGTGGGCCCCGTGTACCAAGGGGCGGCGTCGGAGGGCTCCACCACGTTGTCGCCGTGGAGCGCCGAGACGGGGACGACCAGCGGCTCGAGGATCCCAAGCCGATCGGCCAGCGTGTCGATCTCCGCCACGATCGCGTCGAAGGGGTCCTTCGCCCACTCGGCGAGATCCATCTTGTTCGCCGCGACGACGACGCGGCGCACGCCGAGGAGGGCCGCGATGCACAGATGGCGGCGCGTCTGCTCCTTGAGGCCCGACGTCGCGTCGACGACCACGAGCGCGAGGTCCGCGGTCGATGCGCCGGTCGCCATGTTGCGCGTGTACTGCACGTGGCCGGGGCAGTCCGCGATGATGAACTTGCGTCGCGGCGTCGCGGCGTAGCGATAGGCGACGTCGATCGTGATGCCCTGCTCGCGCTCGGCACGCAGTCCATCGGTCACGAACGACAGGTCGAGGTCGCCGACGCCGCGGCTCACCGAGGCATGCGCGACCGCCTCGAGCTGGTCGTCGAACAGCTGGCGCGTGTCGACGAGCAGCCGCCCGATCAGCGTCGACTTCCCGTCGTCGACGGAGCCGACCGTGGCGAATCGCAGCAGGTCCATGACCTTTCCCGACGTGTCGGACATCTAGAAGTAGCCCTCGCGCTTGCGGTCCTCCATGGCGGTCTCGGAGAACCGATCGTCGCCTCGCGTCGCACCGCGCTCGGAGACGCGAGCCGTTGAGATCTCCTCGATGATCTCGACAATGGTCGTCGCCGTCGAGCGGACCGCGCCGGTCAGCGTCGCGTCACCGACCGTCCGATACCGCACGGACAGCCGCTCGGCGACCTCGCCGTCGGTGGCCGAGACCCACTGGGAGACCGCGAGGAGCATCCCGTCGCGGTGGACGACCTCGCGCTCGTGCGCGAAGTAGATCGACGGCAGCTCGATGCGCTCGCGCTCGATGTACTGCCAGATGTCGAGCTCGGTCCAGTCTGACAGCGGGAACGCGCGGAGGTGCTCGCCGTGGTTCACCCTGCCCTGGTAGAGCTGCCACAGCTCGGGACGCTGCCGACGCGGGTCCCATCGCCCGAACCGATCGCGGAAGCTGAGGACTCGCTCTTTTGCGCGCGCCTTGTCCTCGTCGCGCCGCGCGCCACCGAAGGCTGCGTCGAAGCCGTGCTCGTTGATCGCGTCCAGCAGCGTTGTGGACTGGATGCGGTTCCGTGACAGGCCCTCGCCAGGGTCCATGACGCGACCCGCGTCGATCGAGGCCTGCACCGACGCGATGACGAGGCGGGCGCCCGCAGCCTCGGCCTGGCGGTCGCGGTACTCGATGACCTCGGTGAAGTTGTGGCCGGTGTCGATGTGCATCACGGGGAACGGGATGTGCGCGGGGGCGAACGCCTTGATCGCCAGGTGCAAGAGCACCGCGGAGTCCTTGCCGCCTGAGAAGAGCAAGACGGGGCGCTCGCACTCGGCGGCAACCTCACGAATGATGAAGATCGCGTGGGACTCCAAGAGGTCCAGGTGGTCGACCCTCGGGTTCACTGCATCGCTCGGGGCTGCGGCGGTGGGAGTCGTCATGAGGGCGCTCGGTGCTCGACGTGCGCGAAGCGGCCGTCGCGGTCGTTCCTGCGGCGGTCACTATAGTCACTGGGCCCCCAGCATCCGAAGGTCGTCGCCACATGAGTGTCCCATCTGACACACTGCTCGAGGAGCTCGCCGACGCGGACAAGGCCCTCCAGTCGTCGGCACCGGGCGAGGTGATCGCCTGGGCGCTCGAGCGCTTCGGTGGCAACGTCGCGATGGCGTGCTCCTTCGAGGACCTCGCGCTCGTGGACCTCGCGCTCACCCAGCAGGCGGGCATCGAGGTCATCTTCCTCGACACTGGAGCACACTTCCAAGAGACGATCGACTTCGCGCATCGCTTCAGCGAGCAGCGCCACGTGAACCTCACGACCACGACCCCAGGGCCGGAGGCCGACGCGTGGCCGTGTGGGACCGAACGCTGCTGCGAGCTGCGCAAGGTGGCGCCGCTCGCCCGCGCCCTCGAGGGCCGCGACGCGTGGCTCACGGCGCTCAAGCGTGTCGATGGACCGTCGCGCGCCGAGATCCCCCTCGTCGGATGGGACGAGCGATTCGGCCTTGTGAAGTGCAACCCGCTCGCGACCTGGACTGACGATGACGTCGAGTTTTACGTGCGTGAGCACGGTCTCGAGGAGCACCCACTGTGGGCCATGGGGTACGCGTCGATCGGCTGCGCGCCGGTGACGCGGCCCGTGGCGCCCGGCGAGTCGCGCCGGTCGGGGCGCTGGTCTGACAGCGACAAAGAGGAGTGCGGGCTGCACGGCTGAGCTCGCCACGCGCGACGCCGTCGCGAGGTCGTAAATGCCGATGGCCACAATCCACCACTTCTTGTGCCGTTCTCGGTACCGTTGCTCGCCAATGGAACAAGGGGAGGCGAGGCCTTAGCAGTGTTGCCGGCACTCATCATTCTCGCGCTCTGGGTCGCTCTCTTGGCCCCTGGCGTGGTGAAGTGGATCCGGCACCATCAGCGAGCCACCTCGATCGCCTCATTTCACCGACAGCTCCGCCTTCTCGAGCACTCCGGCCCGAATCTCATCGAGCCGGCGTATCGGTTGGGAGGACAGGACGAGCTCGTGGCCGAGCGGGACGCACCTCGCGTCCCCGCAGCGGCACCACGACTCGTGCTGGTGCACTCGAGCCACAAGGAGTCGACCATGCGCTACGACGACCGACACGACGGGCGCTACGAGGAGCCCTATGCCGAGCCCCTCGAGGCGCCCGAGGCATGGGATGACCCCTGGCAGCGCGACGTGGACCACCACGAGCCGGTCGCGAGATCGCGGCGCACCGTGCGAGTGCCCTACGAGTACGAGGACGAGGAGCCTGAGGGCTTCACCGTGCTGTCCGCGGACCACGCGCGCGTCCGACGCACGAGGATCATCGCGGGGCTCGCTATCGCGATCGCCGGGTCGTTCTTCGTGGGCCTGGTCTCGGGGTTGACGGTGCTGTGGGCGGTGACAGTCGTCGCGCTCGTCGCGCTCGGCGGCTTCCTCGCGCTCATGTACTACGCGTCGAGCACCGGGATGTACGGACAGAGAAGCGACGCGGACCTCACGCCCGTCGCACGAGCGGTGATGCCCGTCGGGACCGGCTACGCCGAGGACTACGACGACGACTGGGAGTCGGACCGCTTCGCTGTCGCTCGCTGAGCGTCACGCCTTTCGACCGGTCGCGCGAGGGCGTCGCAGGGGGGCTCGAGGCCCGCTGGGGTAGGCTCCTCGTTCCTCTGGGGGTGTAGCTCAGCTGGTAGAGCGCTACGTTCGCAATGTAGAGGCCGAGGGTTCGAGTCCCTTCACCTCCACCAGAAACGCCGTCCCTTCGAGACGCTCGACGTCAGTGTTGCCCGCCTCAAGATCCTGACGATGACGCACCCGGACCCGCATTCGCACAGCGATCCGATCCGCGCCAGCACGCTCGGGATCCTTGGGAGCGACGCCTGCCTGCGCGCACCGAGGCAGACCACTCCCATGTCCAGCGTCATGGCCGGACTCCAACGGCGTACCGGTCGTGACCTGAGAACGCTTCGAGGCGAACTTAGAATCAGACCATGCGCCCCTGGCCCAAGAGAGCACCGCTCGTCGCACTGAGCTGCCTCGTTGCGGCGACGCTCGCTGCGCAGGCAGCCGTCGCGAGCACGGCGCCGGGCACCGCGAAGCAGGTCGCGGCGCTCGTCGCACGAGCCCCTTCGATCACGACGCTGCCTGCCGACGTGACCCCGCCGCTCGCGTCGGCGACCTCGGACCAGCCGTCGACCAAGTACCCGTCGCTCAAGCCGTGCATGGTGGGGATCCCGAAGATGCCCAGGTGCTTGTTCGGTGACACCCGAGGGACGCACACGATGGTGCTGTGGGGCGACTCGCACGCGTACAGCTGGTTCCCAGCGCTGGACGCGATCGCCCATGCGGCGAAGTGGAAGCTCATCATGCTGGTCGGCCTCGGCTGTCCCGTTGCCGACCTCGCCGTGTGGAACGTCGCGACGGATCAGCCGAACGCGGGGTGCCCCGCATTCCACGCGGCGATGATCAAGCGGATCGACAAGCTCAATCCCTCGCTCGTCGTCATGTCCGAGAGCTTCTACACGCTCAACGCGAGCGACCAGCCGATCACCGACGCTGAGTTCACCGCGGCCCTCAAGACAACGTTCAAGCAGCTGCACTCGAGGTCGATGAAGAAGGTGCTGCTCGGCAACACGTTCCTCATCCCGATCCCGGACCAGTGCCTCGCGGCCTATGCCACGTCGGTGCAGACGTGCTCGCTGCCTGAGGACAACGCCACCTACACCGCGCAGCGCGCGACGGAGCAGGTCGCCGCCAAGGCGTCCAAGGTGACGTACGTCAACGTGATCCCCTGGACCTGCTCGAAGGCGTGCACGGTCGTGATCGGCAACATGATCGTGTACTACAGCGGTGGCCACCTCTCCACCACCTACGTGACCTACCTCTCTGGCGTGCTCCGAACGGCGCTTAAGGACTCGATGCGCTGAGTAGGCGCTGCGGGCAAACCGGCTCGCCGTCGCCCGCTTCCCTGGGGCGAGCCACGTGGGGCTACATTCCCCCCATGGATTTGCCGAGCAGCGCCCGTCGAGCGTCGTGAATCGAATGCCCGTGCCCGTCACCGGGCATCCTGATCGAGCAGGTGCGGAACCCGGATCACGCCGGTGAGCGTGGTCGAGGACGCCACGACGACGCAGACTGCCACTGACGTCGGCGATGTCGCGAGGGCGGCAGCAGATCCGCCGCCAGACACACCAGGCGGCGTCGACCTCGAGTTCCGAGGCGACGTCGAGGGCCTGCGCGCCGTCGCGGTCCTGCTCGTCGTGCTCTACCACTCGGGCGTCTCGTGGCTCCCTGGTGGTTTCGTCGGCGTCGACGTCTTCTTCGTGATCTCGGGATTCCTCATCACTGGTCTCCTCATTCGCGAGCACGAGAAGCGAGGGCGAATCTCCCTCCCGGGGTTCTACGCGCGCCGGTCGCGCCGGATCCTGCCGGCCGCGATGCTCGTCGTCATCGCGGTGATCGTGCTCGGGCACTTGGATCAGAACTTCCTGTCCTACGGCTCAGGGGACAGCAACACCACGACCGACGCCAAGTTCGCCGCCCTGTTCGCCGCGAACATCCACTTCGCCAACGTCGGCACGAACTACTACGACCTCGGGCTGCCCCCGTCACCCCTGCTGCACTTCTGGTCGCTCGCGGTCGAAGAGCAGTTCTACGTCGTCTGGCCAAGCGTCGTGCTGTTCCTTGGGCTCCTGCTTCGTCGGTGGCCGCTTCGCTATACGGTCCTCGCGGCCGCGCTGGCGGCCACGGTCGGCTCGTACTTCTGGGCGGTGCACGCCGTGGACGTCAACGCGACGTCGGCCTTCTTCTCCCCGTTCACTCGGGCCTGGGAGCTCGGTATCGGCGCGGTCGCCGCGGCCGTGGTCGCCTACGCGGGCCGTCTCAACAAGTGGGCCGGCCTCGCGCTCGCGTGGGCCGGCATCATCGCGATCGCCGTCAGCGCGAACATCTACTCGGACGCCTCCAACTTCCCGGGTCCGAACGCGCTGCTCCCCGTGCTCGGCACGGTCGCGGTGATCATCGGGGGGGCGTCGGGGATCGGCGCAGGGCACCTCCTCGGGTTCCATCCCGTCCGCGCGGTCGGTCGCGTGTCCTACGGCTGGTACCTCTTGCACTACCCGCCCATGATCCTGCTCGCCGGCTCGTACTGGACCGGGCCGCTGCCGGTGCACGAGCGGCTCTTGATCGCCTTGGTCACCCTCGCGATCGCCTTCGTCATGTACTTCCTGCTCGAAAAGCCGGTCCGCCGCTCCAGGTACCTCGCCGCACGTCCCTGGATGAGCATCGCCATGGGAGCCTCGTTCGTGGCGTCGGCATTCGTCCTCGCCGCCCTGTGGCACAAGGGACTCTGAACGGGTCGTTGACACACCGGCCCTGGGGCGCCGACGGTCGCGCCACGACGCCCAACGGTACGATCCCGCCTGTCAGCACGGCGCTGCGCGGCCAGCTCGCGCGAGGGAGGCGGATGGTGCGAACTCGACGGGTGCTCGTGCGTGCCGCCGTCGTCGCCACGGTCATGTTCGTCGCCGCTGGCGCGCTCGCCGCGGCGAGGCTCCCGAAGCCGGGGACCGCGGCACAGGTGGCGTCGCTCGTGGCGGCCTCAACGTCGATCGAGAGGCTCCCCTCGAAGCTCGTGCCGCCCCTGTCCGAGGCAGCCCAGGACAACGCGCAGGCCTACTACGGCGTCGCGGGACGAGAGTGCGGCGGCGTCACCAAGTGCGTCTTCGCCGCCACCTCGTCCAAGACGACGATCGTGCTCTTCGGGGACTCGCACGCCCAGATGTGGCTGCCCGCCCTCGTCCCGGTGGCCGTGCGCGCACACGACCGCCTCGTGCTCGTCTGGCGCGCAGGCTGTCCCGCGGCCACGGTCAGCGTGTGGGACGCGAGCACGCACTCGATCGACAAGGGCTGCAACGCCTTCCGGTCCTCGATGATCGCCCAGATCCGCAAGCTCGCACCTGCCGTCGTGCTCATCGCGGACCGGACCTCGGACATCCCGGGCGCCAACAACGTGCTCACGACCAACGCCGCATGGAAGACGGGGGAGGAGACCACAATCTCGAGCCTCAAGGCGAAGGCCACGAAGCTCGCCGTGATCGGGGACATCACGGCCCTGACCGACGTCCCGCCCGAGTGTCTCGCGGCGTACCCGAGGGCGGTCCAGCGCTGCTCGGCCCCCAACCCGAACCCGAAGACCCATCAGCACTTCGCCGCCGAGACAGCCGCCGCGACCTACGAGGCCGTGCCGTACCTGAACCCCCAGTCGTGGCTGTGCACGTCGACGACGTGCTCCGCGGTCGTCGGCAGCATGGTCGCGTACTACGACCAGTTCCACGTGACCGCCACGTACGCCGAGTATCTCTCGGGCGTCTGGGGGAGCGCGCTCAAGTCGTTGCTCGCGAAGTGAGCACTCCCTCACGCCCGTGTGTCGGCGCGCGGTGACACACCGCGCCACGCGCCCAATCCATTGCAGGCGTGGACTTCTCCATCGGCGACCCGTACGATTCGTCGATGCGTCAGCGTCGAGGCACGACTGAGGCACCGCCGCTGCCGGGGCTGGACCCGGATCCGGGTGCAACCACACCCAAGAGTCGACTGGGCCGCCGCTACGACCCGGCGTGGAACGACTGGAACACACCGCGGCGCTGGCCCGGGATCCTCCTTTCGTGCGTGATCGTGCTCGGATTCCTGAGCATCGTCATCTGGCACCTGCGGCCGCACTCGACCGTGCACCATCCCAAGGTCGTCCTCCCCAGCAACCTCAAGGTCCTGCCGCTGTACGTGCTGCCGGTGAAGGGGTCGCGGGCAGTCACGTTCACCGGGATGCACGACATGAATGGGCTGCACTTCGTGTCCGATGGCGGGCTCTTGATCCTTCACGCTCAGTGCACCTGTGAGTACAACTTCGTGGTCACGATCTCGAACAAGAGCCTCGTGCCGATCGCGGTCCCGGTCAATGACGTGGGCCACGTGAACTCGGTGCTCAATACGACCGTGCCCAAGGGCCCCATCGTCCTCTCGGTCAGGGGCCAGGGCCACTGGAACATTCAGCTCCTCCAGCCCGTGGCGACGACGCCGCTGATCCGCACGCCGTTTGCGACGGCCACCAGCGCAAACGAGGTGATGGCGGGCACCGACGTGGTCGGTCCCTTCTCGGCGGCCAACAAGTACCTGACGTTCACGTTCCTCTCGCTGTCGAACGGCTCGGTGGACGTCCACGTGCTGAGCGAGCAAGGCTTCGGCTTCCAGACGCCCTTTGCCGGTCGGATCGCACTGTCGGCCTCAAAGGTCCTCTCCTCGCTTCCGAACCCCTACTTCCTCGAGATCGACGCGACCGGCTTTTGGAACCTGGACGTCAGTAGGGCGCCGAAGTCCTGAGCGACGGCTCGCTCAGTCCCCGACCCGCGTGCCCCAGGCGAAGCGGGGACGTCGCGATGACGTCGTGAGCACGTCGGTTCGCGACGCCGAGCCGCACGGGCATGACCCGGCTCGCGGGGTCGACAATGATCGAGCCGTGTCAGCCCCGAGCCACGAGCCGGCGTCGGTGACCGTCGTCATCGCCGCGCGCAACGCCGAGGACACGATTGCCGACGCCGTGCGTTCGGCGCTCGCGAGCCGCGCTGTCGTCCAGTGCGTCGTCGTCGACGACGCGAGCGACGATGCAACGGTCCGGGTCGCCGCCGAGCTCCAGGCGGCTGATGCCAGGATCGAGGTCGTGCACCGTGGCGACCGCGGTGGTCCGGCGCGCGCCCGCAACGTCGGACTCGTCCGCGCTCGCGGCGCCCAGGTGTGCTTCCTCGACGCGGACGATGCGCTGCGGACGGGCGGGATCGAGCGGCTCGCAGGGGGACTGGCCACGCAGCGGGGTGCGGTGGTGGCGCTCGGGCGCTTCCGCGCCGTCGACGTCGCCCGCGAGCGCCTCGACGTCGGCTCGTGGGGGTCGAACCAGCTCCGTCCGGTCGTCCGCCGCAAGGGCGTGATGGTCGAAAGTCCGGACGGCATGGTGCCCGAGGCACTCGTCGCACGGCTCGTCTCGCCACCCCCAGGGGCATGGCTCGTCGACGCGGGCACCGCAAGGGCGCTGGGCGGGTTCGACGCGCGGGCGCGGCGCAGCGAGGACGTCGAGCTGCTCGTGCGGCTGGCGGCGTCGGGCGGCGTCGCCCCCTCCCC
>DATKGG010000011.1:0-21761 GCA_035510855.1 Acidimicrobiales bacterium | reverse complement strand
CGCCCCCAGGAGCTCTCGGTGTCGACGACGCATCGCAACGCGCTCCTCGCCACGCTGCGCCCCGAGCAGCTGCCGATCGCCGAGCAGCTCCTCCGTGGCGGGCTCCCTGCTGTCCGCCAGGCGATCGAGGAGCAGAACCGCGCCGCGCTCGCGCAGGGACGACCGACGATCGCACCGGAGACCATCCTCACGATCGCCGACGACCTGCTGCCGCTCACGACGCTCGCCGCTTGGAAGGACCGTGCTGCAGCGGTCCAGCACGCGGGGCCGGCCGTGCGGCTGCGCGACCTTCGCGCCGCGGTGACCGCCGCGCGGACCGTCACGCTCGACGAAGAGGCGCGAGGAGTCCTGAAGGAGCTGCAAGGACAGCTGCACACGAAGACCGAGGAGCTTCGCACCCAGTGGGTCACCAAGGTGGAATCCCTGCTCGAAAAGGGCGAAGTCGTGGCGGCGCTGTCGGTCGTGTCGCGTGCACCCGACCCCGGCACACGGTGCCCCGCCGCACTCGCGACGAGCCTCGCGGAGGCTGCAGGCAAGGCCCTTGATGGTGACCTTACGCCGACCGCGTGGATCGCGGTGCTCGACGCGGTCGTCGCGTCACCCATGCGCCGGTCGGTCCATCCTGCGGGCATCCCCGCGGCAGAAGAGGCACACGCCGCCGCGGTCCGCGCCTCAGGGCACGTCCCGGCGCTTGCGAAGCTGCTCGGGATGCGCATCCCGCCGCCTCCGCCGCCGAGCTCATCAAAGCGACCCGCGCTCAGCGGTCGGCGGCCATCCTGAGCAGGCGGGCCTTGAAGCCGCCCGCCTCGAGGAGCGACTTCACCGTCTGATCGCCAGGCAGCGCGAGCGCCTCGAATCGCACGCCGAGCTCACTCGCGATGGCGCGCGTCGCGTCAAGCAGCGTCGTCCCGATCCTGCGCCGGCGCATCGAGCGCGCGGTGTGGATGCCGATGAGGTCAAGACCGGCCTCGGTGCGCACGACGACGGCGACCCCGACGACTGACCCCGAGAGCGTCGCGACGAGGGTGGTCGTGCCGAGCAGGGCCTGTCCGCAGAGCGCGCTCGAGACCTCCTCGGGCCCCGCTCCCGGGGGCATCCCGATCATCTCGAGCAGCGCGATGCCGCCCCGCAGGGTCGCGAGCTGGCTCAAGGAGTCGGCGACGAGGGGCTCAACTCCCGGGACGTCGTCCACGCTCGCGGTGCGAACCTCGAGATCAGTCACCGTTTCGGTCGAGCTGCTCGATGCGTCGCAGGATGGTCTGGCGCCCTCTGGACTTCGCCTCGTAGTCGGCGACCCGTGCTCGCTCGGCGGTCTCGAGGCTCGAGAGCATGGGGACGATCTGTGACGCTGAGAGTGCGTCGTAGTCGGCGATCACGTCGTCTGGTGCGGGGCCCGCGTCAGGGTGCACGGCGGACTTCGCCGCGCTGGGCTTGGCAGCCGCATCCTCGTGGGCCCCGGCGCCCTCAGTCCGGCGACGAAGCTCGCGTGCGCCGAACTTGATCGAGAGCTCCCCGATCGCCCGTGCTTGGCGGAGCGCCTGCTCGACGCGCGCACGCCCTCGCGTCGCGGCGCCGCTCGGGTCGCGCAGCAGCGCGAACGCTGCGTCGATGGGAGCGAAGACGGCCATCTCGATCAGCGACGGCGTGGCATCGGCCTCGTGCTCGGACGCTTCTGCGCTCGCACTCGTCGCAGCGGTGGCGGGCGTGGCGTCGCCTCCCTCGTGGCCACTGCCACTGGGTTGCTCGACGTTTGCGCTCGTTGGATCGTCCACGTGAACCTCCTCGCCACCACTCACCTCGCCGTCGTTCGCCGCTCGGGGCGACTCAGACGCAGTCACGGCACAGCTGACGCTTCGAGTCTGCGAGCTGGTTGATCTTCTTGATCAGAAAGCAATTCGTGCACCGGAACTCATCGGCCTGCTTGGGCAGCACGGCATCGGGCTTCTCGGTCCGGTCCTCGACGTCGACGCCCTCGTCGTCCTCGGGCTCGTCCTCGACGACCATCCTCGACTTCAGGATCTCATCGAGCGACTCTTCGACGTCGTCCTCGTTGACGATCTCGATGTCGTCGTCCTCTGCGTCGGCCTTGCGAAGGGCGGCCGCCTCAGGGGTCTCAGGAGCCCCCTCGTCCTCGGCCTCGTCGTCGACCAGGGCATCGTCGTCGTCCTCGTCTGCCTCGACCAGGACGACCTCTTCCTCGTCGATCTCGCCCTCGAGCCCGGGATCCAGCTCCGCGTCGAGCTCGGACTCGTCTATCTCGACCAGCTCGTCGAGCTCGCCGTCAGTCTCGGCGTCAGCGCTCTCGGTCGTCGTATCCTTCGCCATGCGCTCCCCTGGTTGCGAACGCGGCGCAGCATATCTGTCGATCCCGTGCGTGCTGCGGTTGGTCGGACCCGTGAATTCGGGCGCCCCACCGGCACCTCGGTGAGGGGGCGGGGCCCGGGATCCTTTGGTACCGCCGCGACGTGCGCGTCGTCGACGCGCACCTCGTGGCGTTGTCTACTCGGCCTCCCGGGCCTCTCCTCCGCCCTCGACTGCGCCCGGCCGGTCCCTCGCTCACGCGGGTGACGTCGGTTCGCGACGGGATTATCGCAACGTGATGCCAGCGTGTCAAAGGTTCGTCAAAGACGCACGGGTCACCCGCCCGCGCGCTCGAGGCGACGTGCCGCGGCGCGACGTTCGGTGTCGAGCCGCTCGAGGTCCGTCGCCTCATAATCGACGTGGTGCATGGCAGCGGCGATCGCGCGATGGCCCGCGATCGAGGCGATCTGGCGGTGCATCTCTTGGGCGACTCGGCGGTAGGCGGGGTGGCCCTGGGGACCCGAGCGCAGCTCAAGGACGTGCATCGCCTCGCGCGCGTTCATCTGGAGCACGTAGCGGATCCGGTAGGCGAGGGCGACGGCGTAGCCGGCCTCGTCGGGGTGCGAGTGGCCGATGAGGTCGCAAAGGTCCTTGGAGCGCGCGAGCGACTCGGCGAAGCGGGCGCCGCCTCCCGCGTCGACCACGACGCCGGGCACGTCAGCCCCCAGCGCGCAGCCGAGGCGCTGCCACTCGATCGTGCACAGGCGGTGGCGCTGGAGGTCCCGGAACGCGCCGTAGTCCGTCACGAGCTCGAATCGGTAGTCCGTGCGCTCGAACGCGCGCCCTGGGCGGTGCCGTCGGTTCTGGCGGTCCCCGACGTAGGCGCCGAGGAGCGCGATGCGCTCGGCGGGCGAGCACCGCCTGACCGCGGCGAGCACGGCCGCCTCGGAGCCTGACAGGTGCGAGAAGCACGCCGCGGCGAGCACCTTGTCCTCACCGTCGGGGTCGAAGTCCAAGAGCCGGACCTCGGGGGGCTCGGGCTCGGCGTCCACGCCGTCGGGGAAGAGCCGGTCGACCACGAGCTCGGTTGCCTCGCTCGTCGACTGCAGGTACTCGGACCACGCGACGCCGCGATCGGCGACGTCCACTCGTCGCAGGAACGACGGGATCACCTTGCGCAGCTCGACGAGCATCATCTCGGCGTAGGCCCTCGCCTCGGGCAGCGGATTCGCGCGCATCCGGAGCAGCAGCTGCTCGTAGCCCTGCCCGGTCCCGTAGATGCCGACGTTGGAGAGGCTGGCCGCGGGCAGTACCCCGCGGACCGCGTCGAGGGCCTTGGCGCGCACGGCCTGGCGGTGCACGAAGTCCGAGTCAGCGGGCTGCTTCGGGTACGTCGCGTGCAGGTGCGCCTGCACCATCGCGAGGAGCTCGCCGTAGGTGTCGAACATCCGGTCGAGGTCCCCCACGTAGCGAGCGCCGAGCGGCGAGTCGAGGACCGAGGGCGGCCGGTAGTAGCGGTAGTGGCCCGAGACCAGGCGCTGGTCGTAGGCGAGGTACCGCGTCGACTGCTCGAGGTAGCTCATGAGGCGACCCCACTCGAGGATCTTCGTGAGCAGGTTGCTCGACTGTTCGCACGCGAGGTGCACGCCGCCGAGCTGGGCGACCGAGTCGTCGCCGTACTCGAAGAACACGCGCTCGTAGAGCTGTTCGGCGCGGTCGAGCCCGACGGTCGCGTCGAAGGTGACGTCGCCGGCTAAGTCGAGGTCGCCGATGAACTCGTCGAGGAACAGCCGACGGAGCGACTTCGGGCTCCTCGAGTACCTCGCGAAGAGCGCGCCCTTCACGACCTCGGGGAGGTTCACGAGGGCGAAGACCGGGAGGTCCAGATTGGTCATGTAGCGGCGCAGGACGGCCGCCTCCTCGTCGGTGAACTCCTCCGCGACGTAGGGATGCATGGACGACGAAGGTTAGAGCCCGACCCGCCGAGCGACGGTGACCGACGCAGGCACGTGGGCCACCACACTGCGGACGAGGAGGGTTGCCGCCTCGTCGGCCGCTGCCCGCGTCGCCGCGCTGGCCGCCAGGCGCCCCACCTGCTCGCAGAGGTCCGCCACCTGGCGCACGATGCGCACGAAGTCCCCCGGTGCCACCTCCCCCGCGTCGCGCGCGACGACGGCCAGGGCGTCCCCGAGGGGCGCTCCGCGGGCCCAGGCGGCGACCGCGGGCGCGGCCTGGGACTCGGGCAGGCGGGAGTGCGGCACAAGGTGGATGTGCTCGAGGCCAAGGATCCTCGTGGCGAGCAGGCCAAGCGCGCGGGCGCGTTGGTCCAGGGCGTCGCGGCGCTTCTGGCCGAGGCGGTCCTTCACCGCAGGCAGCCGCGACGCGGCGGTGCGCGGCCCGTGCCCGGTGCGTCGCGCGCGCCTCGGCTCGAAGACGAACCCCGAGAGCACCGCCCCGACGAGCGAGGGCTCGAGGTCGTCGAGCAGTCCCGCCGCGAGGGCCTCGGCGACGAGCAGGTCGGTCTCGTGGTACACGCCTCGCAGGACCGACCCACGGTCGGTGAGCGCCCATCCGTCCACGTAGCCGAGCTCCTCGAGGACCGCAAGGCGCCTCGCGAGTGCTTCGGTGAGGGGTCGCCGCGCAGGACCCGCGCGGCGGTCGCTCTCGAACTGGGCGTAGCTGCGCGACAGGAGCTCATGGGCCGTCTCGCGGTCAAAGCGTGCCACGAGGTTCGCCGTGAGGTTGTAGGTGGGCCGGAACGTGCTGTGGAGGTCCGGCGGGGGCGCGAGCGCGACGCGCGACATGTCCGCGAACTCGGTCTCTTGGCTGAAGACGATGACCGCGTGGCCCTCGTCGTCGAGGCCCCTGCGTCCGGCGCGCCCGGTCAGCTGGGCGTACTCGCCCGAGGTGAGCGTCGCGCGGCCCGCGCCGCCGTACTTGGAGAACCGCTCGATGACGACGCTGCGAGCGGGCATGTTGACCCCCAAAGCCAGGGTCTCGGTCGCGAACACTGCGCCCAGGAGCCCCTCCAAGAAGCACTGCTCGACTGCCAGCTTCATCGAGGGCACGAGGCCGGCGTGGTGAGCCGCGACGCCTGACTCGAGGGCCTCGAGCCACTCGTGCCATCCGAGCGCCTCGAGGTCCTCATCGCCGAGGTCCTCGGTGCAGGACTCCGCGATCGCGCGCGTCCGGCGTCGCGACGCGCGATCGAGGAGCCGCACGCCCTCGCGCACGCACTGGCGGACCGCGTCCTCGCAGCCGGCCCGCGAGAAAATGAAGTAGATGCACGGCAGCAGGTCCTTGCCCTCCAGCAGCTCGATCACCTCGGTGCGCCGCGGGGAGCGGATCGGCGAGTGCGACGCGTGATACCGGCCCTGCCACGAGGAGCCCGGGGCGTGCACGCGACGGCCCCTCGCGGAGCGAAGCAGGCTGTCGAGCCTGCGCCCCTCGGTGCTGAGCGCCATGCCGTCGAGCAGGTCCACCAAGACGGGCTGCTCGTCGTTGCGTCGCTCGAGGGCGACGTGGTGGTGCAGGTCGATGGGCCGCGTGCGCTCGACGACGACCTCGAGCGCGCCGCGGACCGACGCGAGCCACTCGCCGAGCACGCGCGCGTTGGCGACCGTCGCCGACAGGCAGATGAACGTGACGTCTGGTGGGGTGAGGATCAGGACCTCCTCCCACACGCCGCCGCGATAGGGGTCCTGGAGGAAGTGGACCTCGTCGAGCACGACGGCGCCGAGGTCTCGCAGCTGGGGCGACCCAGTGAGCAGCATGTTGCGCAGCACCTCGGTCGTCATGACGACGATCGGCGCACTGGCCCGGATCGAGGCGTCTCCCGTCAAGAGCCCCACTTCGTGGTCGCCGTGCTCGGCGCACAGCTCGGCGAACTTCTGGTTCGACAGCGCCTTGAGCGGGGTCGTGTAGAAGGCCTTGCGGCCCGCCGCACGGGCGCGGTGCACGCCGTAGGCGGCGACGAGCGTCTTTCCCGAGCCCGTCGGGGCGCTCACGAGGACCGAGCTGCCGCGATCGAGCGCGTCGAGGGCCTCGACCTGGAACGCGTCGAGACCGAATCCCAGCGACTCGAGGAAGTCCGTCCGGACCGACGGACCGATCACTTGCCGAGCAGCCTGCCGGCGAGGATCGACGCGAAGTAGAAGACGATGAGCGGGATCATGAGGAAGATCATCGACAGCGGGTCACCGGTCGGGGTGAAGAGCGCCGCGGCGCAGGTGATGATGATCACCGCAGGGCGCCACCAGTGGAGCAGCTGGGCGGAGGACAAGACGCCGACGAGCTCAAGTGCGGTCAGGATCACGGGAAAGATGAAGGTGATGCCGTAGAGGAACATGACGAGCAGCAAGAGACTGAGGTACTGGTTCGCCCCGTAGGTGGACTGCAGGTTGTTCCCGCCGATGTTCTTCAAGAAGACGAGCGCATGCTCGAAGCTCCAGTACGCGAGCCCGCAGCCGATGAGGAACAGCACGATCGAGGCGAGCACGAAGGGGATCGCGTAGCGCTTCTCGTCGTGCTTGAGCCCTGGGGTGATGAAGCGCCAGAACTCCCACAGCACGATCGGCGACGCGAACAGCAGCCCCCCGTAGCCCGCGATCTTGAAACGGAGCGTGAGGTTGTCGAGGGGGCTGAACGCGTTCAGCTTGCAGTGGTGCGGGAACGCCACGCAGTAGGGGTGCACGAGGAACGAGAACAGCGGGTTGTAGAGCACGAAGGCGACCACGCCCATGACGGCGACTGACGCCGTGGCGATGAGGAAGCGGCGGCGCAGCTCGATCAGATGGCCTGCGATCGTCATCGCGTCGGGGGTCGCGCGCGCGTTGCGCCGCGTGGTGCCGAGTCGCACGCTCAGTTAAGGGAGGGATCGCCCCAGGCGAGCGGTCTGCGCTCGGGGTCCCGCACCTCGGGCGGATCGTTGGGCGGCTCGAATCCCTCACCGCTGTCCGCGGAAGGATCGACCGGCTCGTCCTCGCCCTTGGCAGCGCGCTCCTCGGCCGTGACGCGGTCGGCGAGCTGGTTGAGCAGCGACACGGGCGAGCGCGCGTAGCGGGCGAGGTCCGAGGTCCGAGGCAGGTCCGGGACCACCTCGCGCAGCTCGTCCTCGACGCGCTGCTGGATTCCCTTGAGCGACTTCCAGGCGGTCCCGGCCTGACGGGCGTACTGGGGGAGCTTGTCGGGCCCCAGCACCACAAGGGCGACCACCACGATGATCAGCAGCCTGACTGGGCTCAGTCCAAGCATGGCGGCAGTCTACGAGTGCCCCGCGGGACCAGAGGGTCAGATCGTGCCGAACTGCGAGAGGGGCCAGATCTTCAGCACCACCTTGCCGATGATGTCGGCCCGGGGGACGTAGCCCCACACCCTCGAGTCGCAGGACGCCGGGTGGTTGTCGCCCATGACGAAGTAGTCGTTCGGCGGGATCGTGCGCGGAGAGATCGGGTAGATCAGGTCCACCACGTGGGGCCAGTCCTGGACCAGTGGTTTCCCGTTGACGAGGATCTCGTTGCCACTGGAGGACATCCGGTCACCGGGCACGCCGACGATGCGCTTCACGAGGTCGGTGATCGACGGGTCGCCGCAGTGCTCGCTCGGCGGCGCCCTGAAGACGACCACGTCGCCGATCGCGGGCGAGGCGAAGTCGTAGGCGAGCTTGAACACGAGGATCCGGTCGCCGACGTTCAAGGTGGGCTCCATCGAGCCGGACGGGATGTAGAAGGTCTGGATGACGTAGGCCCGCACGCCGACGGCGAGCAGGAGCGCGACGGAGATGACGCCGAGCCACTCGAGCATCAGCCACGCCGACGACCGCGCGCGGCGTGGCTGGACCACAGGCGAGATCTCGACAGCGTCCTGTCTCGACGAGACGCCCTCGTCGCCAGGAGCCACGACGCGAGGCTACCGGACCGTCCCCGACGAGCCGCCGTCAGCGTTCAGATGATCGAGATCCTCGAGATTGGCCAGAAGATGAGGACGGCCTTGCCGATGATGTTGCCGCGCGGGACATAGCCCCACACCCTCGAGTCGCACGACGCAGGATGGTTGTCGCCCATCACGAAGTAGTCATTCGCCGGGACGGTTTGTCGCTTGATGGCCGGAGGGCCGAGCGGGTTGACGTGCTGCCAGTCCTGGTGCAGCACATGGCCATTGATGAAGATCGTGTTGCCCACGGACCAGATCGTCTCGCCCGGCGTCCCGATGATGCGCTTCACGAGGTCGTCCACCGCGGGGCTGTCGCACATGGAGCGCTCGTTGGGTGGTGCGCGGAACACGATGACGTCGCCGGTCGCGGGAGTCGTGAAGCGGTACGCGGCCTTGAGGACGAGGATCCGGTCCCCCACCTTGAGCGTCGGGTACATCGACAGCGACGGGATGTAGTAGGTCTGCACCACGTAGGCCCGCACCACAAGGGCGATGGTCGTCGCCACGGCGAGGACGACGACCCAGTCGATGACGCTGCGCAGCGCGCTGCGCCGCTTCGCGGCTCCCCGGGCCGTGCGGGCCTCGCTGCGGCTCGGGTTGACGTTGGCGTCTGGGGCCACGTCGGTCGTCACGGGCGCAGCCGCGTTGCCCACCTCGGTCGTCGGGCTCGCGGGCGGCTCGGCGACGGACGTCATCTCACGAGTCTCGTTGCGCGCGGCGTGGTCAGACCGCGCGCGTGGCCGCCGTGCGGCCACTTCGATGTCGCCACGGCGCGAGAACGGCTCAGAGCGCCTCGATGAGACGCTCAACGCGCTCGTCGTGGCTCTTGAAGGGGTCCTTCAGGAGCACGGTTCGTTGCGCCTGGTCGTTCAGCTTCAGGTGGACCCAGTCCACGGTGTAGTCGCGTCGACGCTCCTTGGCGCGCTTCACGAACGCGCCACGGAGCCGCGCGCGCGTCGTCTGCGGCGGCGTGGTGGTCGCCTCGTTGATCGCGTCGTCGGTCGTCGTGCGCTCGACGAGGCCCCGTCGCTGGAGCTTGTAGAACAGCCCGCGCGTGCGATCGATGTCGTGGTAGCGAAGGTCGATGAGCGAGATGGTCGGGTGCGACAGCGGCACGCTGTGACGCTCGCGCACCTGCTCGATTAGGTTCAGCTTGATGACCCAGTCGACCTCTCGGTTGAGCGACATGGGGTCGCGCTCGATCCCGGTGACGCAGTGCCGCCACATCTCGAGCGCCTGCTTGAGGTCCGGCGGGAGACCCCGGCGCTCAGCGAACCGCTCGGCTCGATCCAGATACTCGGACTGGATCTCGAGCGCGGTGATCTCCCGGCCATTCGCGAGCTTGACCTTCTTGCGGCACGTGGGGTCCTGGGAGATCTCCCGGATCGCACGGATCGGGTTCTCCAAGCTGAGGTCCCGCAGCACGGTCGAGGAGTCCTCAACCATCGCGAGCATGAGGCACGTGGCGCCCACCTTCAGGTAGGTGGCGTACTCGGACATGTTGGTGTCGCCCACGATCACGTGGAGGCGCCGGTAGCGCTCGGCGTCGGCGTGCGGCTCGTCTCGCGTGTTGATGATCGGCCGGCTCCGCGTGGTCGCCGAGGAGACGGACTCCCAGATGTGCTCGGCTCGCTGGCTGATGCAGAACGCCGGGCCTTTGGCAGTGTGGAGCACCTTGCCCGCGCCCGAGTAGATCTGGCGGCTCACGAGGAAGGGGATCATGACCTCGTTGAGGCGCGCGCGCTCGTCGTCTCGCACCGCGAGGTAGTTCTCGTGGCAGCCGTAGGAGTTGCCCGCCGAGTCCGTGTTGTTCTTGAAGAGGAAGACCTCGCCTTTGATGCCGTCTTCGTGGAGGCGCGCCTGGGCGCCCTGGACGAGTCCCGACAGGATCCACTCCCCCGCCTTGTCCTGGGCCACGAGGTCCTCGAGCTCGTCGCACTCCGCGGTCGCGTACTCGGGGTGGCTCCCGACGTCGAGGTACAGCCTCGAGCCGTTCTCCAAGAAGACGTTGCTCGAGCGCCCCCAGTGCACGACGCGCCGGAACAGGTGTCGGGCGACCTCGTCGGGGCTGAGTCGGCGCTGTCCGCGATAGGAGAAGGTGACGCCGAACTCGCTCTCGAGACCGAAGACGCGGTGCTGCACGACTCCGACCGTAGTTGCGTGGACCCCGCCGTGAGTATCAATCAGCGAGAAGCGGGGTGACCTCGTCGTCCTCGAGACGCCGGAAGGTCCGTCGGTCGCCCGTGTCGGCGAGCACGGCGACCTCGAGGTCGCCCGCGGCCAGGCGGCGCTCAGGGCCGGCCAGCGCCGCGACGGCGTGTCGCAGCGCGTCGCGGAGGATCCAGTCGGACAGCACGCCGTTGGCAAACCTCGTGCGGATCGCCTCGGCGTCGCCACCGAGGACCGCGAAGCCCACCTCGTCGGTGATCGTGCCCTCGTAGGCGACGCGGAAGATCTGCGGCGGCTTGGTCCCGTTGCCGAGCTCGGCGACGAGGATCTCGACTTCCATCGGCTTCATCTCGTGGGTGAACACGGCGCCGAGGTACTGGGCGTAGAGGTTCGCGAGGGACCTCGCGTCGACGTCCTCGCGGCTGAACGCGTAGCCCTTGGTGTCGGCGTGGCGCACGCCCGCGACGCGCAGCGTGTCGTACTCGTTGAACTTGCCCACGCCCGCGAAGGCGATCCGGTCGTAGATCTCGGAGACCTTGTGCAGCGTCGACGACGGGTTCTCCGCGACGAGCAGGACTCCTCCCGCGTACACCGTGGCGATGAGCGCGCGTCCCCGCGCGATCCCCTTCTGGGCGTACTCCGCACGGTCCTTCATCACCTGCTCGGGGGCGACGTAGTACGGCATCGTCATCGCAAGGTGCCCTCCGCATTGCCGTTCGTGCCGCGTCGCCGCTCGATGATCGCGTCGAAGCGCCGTGCGATCTCGTCGTCGGCGACGCGCTCGTAGCCCTGTGCGGACACGGTCGCGACGACCGGGTAGATCCCGCGCACTGCGTCGGGGCCGCCCGTCGCGCTGTCGGCATCGGCAGCCTCGTACAGCGACAGGATGGCGAGCTCGACGGCGTCATCGAGCGGCATGGCGTCGCGGTAGCCGAGTCGGATCGTCGTGCGGGCGAACGTGCCGCCCGAGCCGGTGGTCTGGAAGTCGATCTCTTCGTAGCGGCCGCCGGCGGCGTCGTAGTCGAAGATTCGCCCCGTGCGCCTCGAGAGGTCGTAACCGCAGAACAGCGGGACCACGACGAAGCCCTGCATGGCCATGCCAAGGTTCCCCCTGACCATCTGGGCGAGCTGGTTGGCCTTGCCCTCCAGGGACAAGACGACGCCCTCGACCTTCTCGTAGTGCTCGAGCTGGACCTGGAAGAGCCGGACCATCTCAGTCGACACCGCGGCGGAGCCCGAGATGGCGACCGCGGAGTACCGGTCCGCGGGGAACACCTTGTCCATCGCGCGGTGGGCGATGTAGCTGCCAGCGGTCGCCCTGCGGTCCCCTGCCATCACGACGCCGTCGGCGTAGCGCAGCGCCACGACCGTGGTGGCGTGGGCGAGGTTGAGACCTGCGTCGGTCATCAACGGCAGTGCCGCGCCCGTTCGGTGTACCAGTGCTGCGAAGTCCGGACCAGGATCAGTGGAGGGATCGAACAGCGGCAGCGCCACTACTCGCCACCCTTTTGGACGTAGTTGCGGACGAACTCCTCCGCGTTGTCCTCGAGGACTTCGTCGATCTCGTCCAGCAGCTCGTCCAGGTCGGCCTTCAGCCTGTCGCCGCGCTCCGAGGGTGCGGCGTCAGCCTCTTCGACCGTCTCGACGGGGCGCTCCTTGGTCGTCTTTCGCTTCTGTTCCTGTTCTGGCATGGCCTGTTCTCCTAGGACCCGAGCTCATCGAGGAGCTGCGCCGCGGTGTCGCACCGAGCCAGCAACGCCTCGGTGTGCGCCGCCGTGCCCCTGAGTGGGTCCATCATAGGGACGCGGCGCAGCGGATCCGTGCCTAGGTCGAACACCAAGGAATCCCAGTTCGCCGTGACGATCTCGGTTGGGTACTTCCGCAGGCACGTGCCGCGGAAGAACGCACGCGTGTCGAGCGGCGGCTCGGTCACGGCGCGCTCCGCGCTCGCAGGGTCCACGAGGACCTCGAGTCCAGCGCGCTGGGCGAGCGAGCGCTCCGAGCGCAGATCGTGGTACTGCAGGTCGAGGGCGAGCAGGCGCGGGTCCGTCGCGGTCGTGTCGTGTCGCGCGCGATAGCCCTCGACGAGCCTCCGCTTGGCGATCCAGTCGACGCTCGATGCCAGGGCCACGGGGTCAGAGCGAAGCATGACGAGGGCGTGGGACCAGCGCGCGAGGATCGCGTTGGCCTCGTCGTCGCCGCCGACGCACTCGGCGCCGCCGGCCCTAACGTAGCGCTCCGCCAGCTCGTAGAGCTCGGTCTGCAGCTCGAGCGCGCTGCTGCGCCCGCCGCCTGCGAGCTCGAACTTCGTCGACAGGTCGAGGTCGCACGACAGCTCGTGGATCGTCCGCACGGGGTCCTGGGGCGACTCGGGGAAGGCCGCGATGCCGACGTCCTCGAGCGCGCCGAGCAACAGCGCGGTCGTGCCGAGCTTGAGGAAGGTCGCGACCTGGGACATGTTCGCGTCGCCCACGATGATGTGGAGGCGGCGATAGCGGCGGGGGTCGCCGTGCGGCTCGTCGCGGGTGTTGACGATCGGGCGCTTGAGCGTGGTCTCGAGGCCCACGATCTCCTCCATGAACTCCGCGCGCTGGGAGATCTGGAACTCGACGCCCCGTGACCGCGTCGATGGGGTCTCGGCTCCCACCTTGCCGGAGCCCGTGTAGATGATCCGGGTGACGAGGTGCGGCACCATGGCGCGCACCACGTCGCCGAACGCCACGTCGCGGTCGACGAGGAAGTTCTCGTGGCAGCCGTAGGAGTTGCCCTTGCCGTCCGAGTTGTTCTTGTAGACGACGATCTCGCCGAGCCCCATGCCGCGCTCCTTGGCGGCGCGCATCGCAGCGCGCAGCACGTGCTCGCCCGCGACGTCGTAGCGGACCGCCTCGGTCGGGGTTCGGCACTCCGGCGAGGAGTACTCAGGGTGGGCGTGGTCGACGTAGAACCGAGCGCCGTTGGTGAGCACCGTGTTGGCGAGGTGGGTCTCGACCATCGGTGCCATGCCCGAGACCGTGGGCATGCCCCTCGCGTCGAGACCCGGGCTCTCGTCTTCGAAGTCCCAGGCGGTGCGCTGGGAGACCGATGTCGCATAGGCGTTGACGAGCGCGCTCGAGGCCCCGATCGGGTCGGGGTCAGGGCCAGCGGGCTGGACCCCGAACTCGGTCTCGATGCCGAGGATCTTGGCGATGCCCATCGAGCGCTACAGGTACTGCCCGGTGCCCACGTGCTCGATCGAGCGCCCGCCGACCGGGTCGGCATCGGTCTGTGCGATGAGGGTGCGCACGTAGACGATGCGCTCGCCCTTCTTGCCCGAGATCCTCGCCCAGTCGTCGGGGTTGGTCGTGTTCGGGAGGTCCTCGTTCTCCTTGTACTCCTGGCGGATCGAGGCGATCAGGTCCTCGAGGCGCACCCCGCGCCCTTCGTTGGCGATCTCGCGCTTGACAGCCAGCTTCTTCGCGCGACGCACGATGTTCTCGATCATCGCCCCCGAGGAGAAGTCCTTGAAGTACAGGATCTCTTTGTCCCCGTTCTGGTAGGTGACCTCCAAGAAGCGGTTCGAGTCGTCGTTGCGGTACATCTCGTCGACGGTCTCTTCGATCATCGCCTGGCACGCCTTCGCCGGGTCGCCACCGCCGAGGTCCGCGACGGTCCCCGCATCGAGCGGGACCTGGGTCGTGAGGTAGCGCGAGAAGATCTGAGCCGCCGCGCCCTCGTCGGGTCGCTCGATCTTGATCTTCACGTCGAGGCGACCGGGACGAAGGATGGCAGGGTCGATGAGGTCCTCGCGGTTGGTCGCCCCGATCACGATCACGTCGCGAAGGGTCTCGACGCCGTCGATCTCGGCCAGGAGCTGGGGGACGATCGTCGACTCCATGTCTGAGCTGATGCCCGTTCCGCGGGTGCGGAACAGCGAGTCCATCTCGTCGAAGAAGACGATGACGGGCACGCCCTCTTCTGCCTTCTCCCTCGCCCGCTCGAATACGAGCCGGATCTGGCGCTCGGTCTCCCCCACGTACTTGTTGAGGAGCTCGGGCCCCTTGATGTTCAAGAAGTAGCTGCGGACGTTCGCGTTGCCCGTGAGGGCCGCCACCTTCTTGGCGAGCGAGTTCGCGACGGCCTTGGCGATCAGGGTCTTGCCGCAACCAGGGGGGCCGTAGAGCAGTATGCCCTTGGGGGCAGGCAGGGAGTACTCGGCGAACAGCGCGCGGTGCAAGTAGGGCAGCTCCACGGCGTCGGTGATCGCCTCGATCTGGACGTCGAGGCCGCCCACGTCGTCGTAGGTGATGTCGGGGACCTCTTCGAGGACGAGCTCTTCGATCTGTTGGCGGGGGAGCTTCTCGACGAGGAGCCCTGATCGCAGGTCCATGAGCACGGCGTCGCCCGAGCGCATCTTCACGTCGCGGAGCGAGTCGGCGATCTCGGCCACGCGCTCCTCGTCGCCGCGCCCGTAAATGAGGGCACGCCGTCCGTCCTCGAGGACCTCCTTCAGGGTGACGACCTCCCCGGATCGCTCCGGGTCCCTCGCCTCGATGACGTTGAGCGACTCGTTGAGCACGACCTCGTCGCCGCGGAGCAGCTGGGCCGGGTCGAGACTCGGGTGCAGCGCGACGCGCATCTTCCGACCGGACGCGAACACGTCGACCGAGCCGTCGGGGTTGATCCCGAGGAACGTCCCGTAGGCCGCGGGCGGCTGGGTGAGCTTCTCCACCTCTTCTCGCAGCAGCGCCAGCTGCTCTTTAGCCTGCTGGAGCGTGTAGGTCAGCTTCTCGTTCTGGGAGACCGCCTGCTGGAGCTGCCCGCGGGTCTCCAAGAGGCGCTCTTCGAGCGCCTCGACGCGCGCGGAGTGCTCGTCGGGGCGGCGTCGGCTCGGGACCAGGTCGTCAGGCTGCGGCGAGCGCCTCGACGCGTCGCCGCGGACGGCGTCGGCTGCAGTGTCGTCGTTGCCAGGCGACTCCATGCACCCTCCTCGTCTCTCGGCCACCATATCGGTCCACGCACGGGATAGCAGGACGTTGGGCCCGTGCGTCCACGCCAGTACAATCTCGGTTCTCGGCGTGGTCGGGGACGAAGAAGGGCGCGAGATGAAGGTGTGGATCGACCAGGACCTATGCACCGGCGACGGGCTCTGTGAGGAGATCTGCCCCGACGTCTTCACCCTGCTCGACGACGGCCTCGCCTACGTGAAGGACGGCACCGCCATCCAGAACGACCCAGGCGGCGCAACCGGCATGGTCACGGTCAAGACCGAGCTCGAAGACGCCGTTGTCGAGGCGTCCGAGGAATGTCCCGGAGAGTGCATCTTCATCGAGCGGGACTGAGGTCCCGGGGACGATCTATGCCCCGGTGAGCCGTCGGGCCGTGGTCAAGAACCCGGTGTGCGCGACCATCCGGTGGTCCGGGCGCACCGAGCGGTCCTCGATGTGCCAGGTCCGGCGGAACAGCTCGGATGACTCCTGGAGCCCCCAGGGTCCGTCGCGGAGGGCCGAGCGCAGCTGGGCCGTCTGGTTGATCGTGGGCAGGTAGGCGAGCAGGATGCCGCCGGGTCGCAGCGCGGTCTGCGCACCCGCCACGACGTCCCAAGGCGACGGCATGTCAAGCAGTATCCGGTCGAGCCCTCGCTCGTCGATGCCCTGGGTGACGTCGCGGATCTGGATGTCGTAGTCCACCTGGTCACCCAAGAGCTCGACGACGTTTTCCCTCGCGCGCTGCGCGAACTCCTCGCGCAGCTCGTAGCCGACGATCGAGGCGCCAGCGCGAAGCAGCGTCATCGAGAGCGCGCCGGACCCCACGCCCGCCTCGAGCACGCGCATCCCCGGCCCGATGTCGGCGGCGATGAGGATCGCGCCAAGGTCCTTCGGGTAGATCACCTGGGCGCCCCTCGGCATCTTCAAGACGACGTCGGCGAGCGTCGGTCGCAGCGCGATGAAGCTGCGCCCGGTGGTCCCCTCGATCGTCGCGCCCTCGACGGCCCCGATGAGGTCGTCGTGCGCGACGAAGCCGGCGTGCGTGTGGAACGACGCGCCCTCTCGAAGCCTGACGAGGTAGTGGCGCTCCTTCGCGTCGATGAGCAGCACCCGCTCCCCCGCGCGGAGCGGACCGGCGTGCTCGACCACTCAGCCGTCCCGGTCGCGGACCGCGATCGTGACCTCGTGGCCGCGCTTCACGCGGACGCGCTTGACCTCGCCGCCGTCGCGCAGCGAGCGACGCATGGCGTACGCCGCGATGCCGATCGCCCCCCAGAGGACCGATCGCTCGGCGCCCGCGCGCCGCATGCTCGTGCGGATGAGCCGGCTCAGGTGTCGCTCGAGCACTCAGCGGCTCCGGATCTCGACGACCGCAGAGCGCCGCTTGCCCTTGCGGCGCCCGAGGAGGAACGCGAAGACCATCGCGAGGAATCCGAGCGCGCCCGCGGCGCCCGCGGACACCCCGGCGTACTGGCGGGCCGCAGACTCGCCCTCGCCGAACAGATCGCGCAGCGAAGACTCGACCTGTGAGCGCTCGACGCGCGAGCGAGCCGTCACGATGTCTCCTTCGCACCGCGCGGCCGGTGCCGGCGTGCGGGTCCCGTGACGATGCGCGCCACGGTGGCGGCCGCCACGAGCGTGGCGACGACGACGACGATGAGGTACGGGAGCCACGAGAGGTTCCCGTCGAACGCGCCGGTCTCGCCTTGGAGGAGCCGAAGCAGCCCGATGAGCAGCATGAGCACACCGATGCCGACGAACAGCGAGCCGAGTGCGCCCGCGACGACGTAGCGGCCGAGCTTCCGCAGCGGATCGACCGTCTCTTGGATGAGGTAGTCGCGCACCAGCGTCGTCGCGTCCTGCGTGCGGCCGCGCAGGCGCGACGGCACGGTCTTGGTCAATCTTGTCCATTTGCTCGGCATCGCACCTCCTCGGCAGGAGCCTACTGACGGTCCCTCATGAGGTACGTCGAACTCGCCCTGGCGACGAGCCTGCCCTCGTCGTTCGTGACCGACGCCTCGACGAAGGCCGTTCGCGTGCCCCCCGAGACGACGACAGCCTCGCAGCGGAGGCTCTCGCCCCGCCGGACCGCGCCGAGGAAGCTGACCTTCATCTCGGCGTTGGCGACCGAGACCTTTCGTCCCTCGGCGAACGTCACCGCGGCGGCGCCCATCGACGAGTCGCACAGCGCGGCGAGGAAGCCGCCCTGCATGATGCCGGCGGGGTTCTCGAACCGCTCGTCGGCCGTCATCTGCCACACGCTTCGTCCCGGCGTCGACTTGTCGAGGCACTCGAGACCGAGCGTGAGATCGCAGTTCGGCGGCACCTGCAGACGGGTGTCGGGCATGGCCCGTGACCCTATAAGAATCCGATTCCCCGGGAATGGTCGATAGGGTGCACCACGTCATGACGCGCGCCTACGACGACGTCGACGCGACGTGGGAGGACAGGGCGGTCGCCGTTGTCCGAGGGCTGGCCATGGACGCGCCGGCGGCCGCGAAGAACGGCCACTCTGGCACCGCGATGGCGCTCGCGCCGCTCGGCGTCGCACTCTTCTCGAGGATCCTGCGACACGACCCGGCGGACCCCAAGTGGCCGGACCGCGACCGGTTCATCCTCTCGTGCGGCCACGCGTCAATACTCCTCTACTCGCTCCTGCACCTGAGCGGCTACGAGCTGTCCGTGGACGAGCTGAAGCGATTCCGCGAGCTCGGGAGCCTGACTCCGGGCCATCCCGAGAACCGCCTCACCCCCGGTGTCGAGGTCACGACCGGGCCGCTCGGCCAGGGCTTCGGGAACTCGGTCGGCATGGCTGTCGCCGAGCGCTTCTTGCGACACACGGTGGGTGCCGAGCTGAGCGACCATCGCATCTGGGTCTTCGCGAGCGACGGGGACCTCGAAGAGGGGGTCAGCCATGAGGCAGCCTCCCTCGCTGGGCACCTCGGCCTCGGGCGGCTCTGCGTCGTCTACGACGACAACCACATCACGATCGACGGCCCGACGAGCCTCGCGCTCAGCGACGACGCGCCGGGGCGCTTCCGCGCCTACGGCTGGGACGTCCACGAGCTGGGCGAGATGGCGAACGACCTCGACGCGCTCACCGACGCGCTCCACGTCGCCGCCGAGGACACCGGGCGTCCGACCCTGCTCGTCCTGCGCTCGCACATCGGCTATCCGTCCCCGAACCTCACCGACACCAACACCGCGCACGGCACGCCGTTCAGCGCCGAGGAGATCGCCGCGACCAAGCAGCTCCTCGGCCTGCCGGTCGACGAGTCGTTCTTCGTCCCCGACGACGTTCGCCAGGCGTTCATGGCGTCCCTCGAGCCCCAGCGCGACGCGAGGGCGGCGTGGTCCACGCGGCGCGATGCGGACCCCGCTCGCGCCGCCTCGCTCGAGCGCCTGCTCGCCGGCGCCGCGGCCGCGCCACCGAGGGCGACGCCCGCGACCTTCGGGGCTGGCACGAGCCTCGCGACGAGGCGTGCGGCGAACACACTGCTCATCGAGGCAGCCGACCGCTACGTGGGCCTGATCTCGGGCGCCGCAGACCTGACCGGGAACACCGGCGCGGAGCTCACTGACGCCGAGCCGCAGTCAAGCGAATACCCGGCCGGACGCCAGCTGCACTACGGCATCCGCGAGTTCGCGATGGCGACGTCGCTCACCGGGATGGCGCTGCACGGCGGCGTCGTCCCCGTCGGCGCGACCTTCTTCGTGTTCTCCGACTACATGCGCAGTGCGCTTCGGCTTGCCGCGATCTCCAAGGCGCCCATCCGCCTGTTCTTCAGCCACGACTCGATCGGCGTCGGCCAGGACGGCCCGACCCACCAGCCTGTCGACCAGCTGCTCTCGCTGCGCGCGATGCCCGGGCTCGACGTCGTGCGCCCCGCCGATGCCAACGAGTGCGCCGCGGTCTTCGACGCCGTGCTGTCCGCTGACGGGCCCGTCGCGCTCATCCTCTCGCGCCAGGACCTGCCGGTGCTCGAGTCGACGGCGCGACCGGTGCTCGGCACCGCGCTCGACGGCGCCTACGTCTTGATCGAGCCCGACGGGGCCGTCGCGACGCTGCTCGCGACGGGCAGCGAAGTGCACCTCTGCTTGGAGGCTGCCGAGCAGCTCGACCGCGAGGGGATCGTCGTCCGCGTCGTGTCGATGCCGTGCTGGGAGTGGTTCGACGCCACGCCGTTCGAGTACCAGGCCCGGGTGCTCCTCGAAGAGCTGCCGGTGATCTCCGTCGAGGCCGGGGTCACCCTCGGCTGGGAGCGCTACGCCGACGAGTCCATCGGCATCGACGAGTTCGGCACGAGCGCGCCAGGCGACGTCGCGCTCGAGTTCTTTGGCTTCACCCCGTCGGCGGTCGCCGCCACGGTCCTGGAGGTGCTCGGCGCATGACGAAGCTCACCGATCTCTACGACGTCGAGGGCCAGAGCCCGTGGCTCGACAACGTGCGGCGCGACTGGCTCCGAGACGGCACCATGGCGCGTCTCATCGCCGACGGCGTCCGCGGCGTGACCTCCAACCCCACGATCTTCGCCAAGGCGATCGCCGCGACGAGCGACTACGACGAGCAGCTCGCCTTGCTGGGCGACGAGACGCCCGACGAGGCGTTCTTCAAGGTGGCCGGCAAGGACATCGCTGACACCGCGGCCCTGCTCGCGGGCGTCCACGAGTCATCGAAGGGCGCGGACGGCTTCGTCTCCTTCGAGGTGCCGCCCACGCTCGCCTACGACACCGACGGCACTGTCGCGGCGGCCCGGCAGGTGGCGTCGACCTTCGCGCTGTCGAACCTCTTGGTGAAGGTGCCCGCGACCGAGCAGGGACTCGGGGCGATCACGGCGCTCATCTCGGAGGGCACGAGCGTGAACGTGACGCTCATCTTCGGACTGGCGCGCTACGACGAGGTGATCGACGCCTACCTCGCGGGCCTCGAGTCCGCGGCGGCACAGGGCCGTGACCTGTCGAGGATCTCCTCGGTGGCGTCGTTCTTCGTCTCGCGCGTCGACACCGAGGTCGACGCGCGCCTCGAGAAGCTGGGCGCGCCAGGGGCGCTGCGCGGTCGAGCCGCGGTCGCCCAGGCCGTGCTCGCCTACGAGCAGTTCACCCGCCGCTTCGCGAGCGGGCGGTTCGAGGCGCTCCAGGCGAAGGGCGCACGACCCCAGCGCCCGCTGTGGGCCTCGACCTCGACAAAGAACCCGGCCTACCCCGACCTCTTGTACGTCGACTCGCTCATCGGCCCGCTGACGGTCAACACGATGCCCGACGGCACCATCAAAGAGTTCGAGGATCATGGCCTGGTCGCACGCACGATCGACATCGACGTCGAGGGCGCCCGTGCCACCTTGGCTGCCGTGAAGGACGCGGGAGTGTCGATCGACGACGTGGCCCGGGTGCTCGAGCGCCAGGGCGTCGACTCGTTCGCCGACAGCTACCACCAGCTCGTGTCCATCATCGAGGAGAAACGATCCGACTCATGAGCCGGCCTCGGGGTCATGAGCCCCGAGACGCGCGGGGTCGCCACCGGAGCGACCGACGAGCCGACGCCGCCATTGGTCCCTACCATGGCGGGGTGGCGCGCCACCGATGCGGGATGCAGCCGACGTGACTGCCGTCGTCGACGCGTCGAGCGTCGAGCTGGGAGCGCTCGCGAGCGCTCGGCGCGACGCGCTGTTCGGGCGGGTCGCCACCTACTCGCCCAAGGTCTTCATCCCGCTCACCGAGCTGTGTCGCGACCGGTGCGGCTACTGCACGTTCGCCAAGGCCCCCGCGAGGCTCGCGGCCCCGTACCTCTCGATTGACGAGGTCGTCGCGATCGCGACGCAAGGCGAGGCGGCGGGCTGCACCGAGGCGCTGTTCACCCTCGGGGAGCGCCCTGAGCTTCGCTACGACGCCGCCGCGGCGTGGCTGGGCGAGCACGGGTACGACTCGACCGTCGCGTACCTGGCCGCGGCCTGCGCCGCGGTGCTCGGCGCGACCAGCCTCTTGCCGCACGCCAACGCCGGCGCACTGTATGCCGAAGAGCTCGCGCTCCTGCGCACGGTGTCGGCGAGCCAGGGCATGATGCTCGAGACCCTGCGCGAGGACCTCGACGCGCACCGGCTCGCGCCCGACAAGACCCCCCAGCGCCGGCTCGCGACGCTCGACGCGGCCGGCCGCGCCTCGATCCCCTTTACGACGGGCCTCTTGCTCGGCATTGGCGAGGACCGCAGCGATCGCCTGGCGACGCTCGAGGCGATCGCCGACGCCCACGAGCGGCACGGCCACGTCCAAGAGGTGATCGTCCAGAACTTCCTGCCCAAGCCCCGCACCCAGATGGCCGACTGGCCGCCGGCACCGCTCGAAGAGCTCCGCTGGACGATCGCCGTGGCGCGGCTCGTGCTTCCCGACGACGTCCACGTG
>DATKGG010000010.1:0-18608 GCA_035510855.1 Acidimicrobiales bacterium | reverse complement strand
CCGAGAGCCAGAGCGACAGCCAGATCGCGTGCGCAGAGGTCGACTGCGTCACGTTGCTCCAGAAGCCGGAGAAGTCCGAGTTGACGGTCCAGTGCCACACCGCGACGCCCCACCCGTGGGTGTGGACACTGAGCCCCAGGCCGTGCGCGGCGACGCCGGCGATGGGGATGAGGACGATGAGCGACAGGTAGCCCATGAGGAGCGTGGAGCCGCCTGCGATCCCGAGTGCGCCGCTGATCGCCCCAACGCGAAAGCGCCGCCGGCTCGTGGGAGCCGGCGGCGCTTCGGGCGCGTCAGGGTTGTCGCTAGCTGGTCCAGCCATGCGCCTTTTCTATCGTGGTGATGATCCCAGACGGTGAAAAGAACTTGTTGAGCACCGCGGGCCACCCACCAAGCTTGGCGATCGTCGTGAGCGCGGTGGCCTTGTAGTTGTGCGGGAAGAGCGCCTTGGTCGCGGTCGCGACGGACTTGAGCGTCGGCCGGAACGCATTGTGCGCCCAGATCGACTGGCCCTTGGGCGAGAACAAGAACGTGAAGAACGCCTTAGCGCCCTTGTTCGTGCTCCCGGTGGTCGTGAGGGCCGCGGGCGTCTGGATCAGGATGTTCTGCGCGGGGTAGATGACCTTGACGGCCTCGCCGGCGGCAATGGCCGCGCTCGCGTCGCTCTCGTAGGCCAAGAGCACGTTGCCCGTGCCCGCGAGGAACGCGGTCAGCGACTTGCTCCCGCTCGACGGCTCCGCGACGACGTTCTTCACGAGCGCGTTGGTGTACTTGGCGGCGGCCGCCGGGGTCTTCTTCTGGATGATCTGAGACTCGTAGGTCTCGAGCAGGTTCCAGCGCGCGCTCCCTGAGCTGATCGGGTCAGGCGTCACGATCTGGACACCCTTCTTGATCAGGCTCGGCCAGCCGGTGATGTGGAGCGGATTACCGGGCCTCACGACGATGACGACGACCGAGTCGGACACGAAGCCGCCCTCTGCCTTGCCGGCACCGGTCGAGTTCCACTTCGACCCCACGATTCCGTTGTCGACGAGGATCTGCATGTCGGGCTCGGTGGAGAAGTTCACCACATCGGCAGCCTGGCCCGCGACGACGTCGTTCGCCTGGGTCGTGGATGCACCGAATGAGTTGTTGAACGCGACGTTCTTGCCTGCTGGGGTGCCCTGGAAGGCGGTCTCGAGCTTGGTGAAGACGCCTGAGACGACCGAGTAGCCAACGACGTTGACCGTGTCGGTCCCCCGTGGGGCCGCTGCCGAGGCAGCGTCCGTCGTGCTGACGAGGGCCAGCGCGAGGGGGATAGCGAGTGCTCCGAGGACGAGGCTTCTGCGGGGGGTCATCCGGCGCATGGTGAGGGTCCTTTAATCCGTTGTACCCCTAGCAACTTACTAGGCGGTAGGTCACCCTAATCGATGAATTCCGATGGGTCAAGTAGGAATAGGAATCCCCTTGATTGCTGGGGAAACCTCGCCAAATCCTACTTCGCCGTCGCCGACCGACTGGGCCAGGCCCGCTCGACGACGATGAGCGCTGCCCACGGGACCGTGACCACCAACGGCCACACGTCGTGAGCCGCCATGCCTCCCGTGAGCACCTCGGCTCCCCAGGCAGCCCACAGGACGGCGTTCACCTTGAGGAAGAGCCGCGGCGGTCGCCAACGGCTGGCCGGCGGCCTGTTCGAGCCCTTCACCTTCGGCAGGTCCATCGTGATCGGGACGACGTCCTGCCTCGTGAGGGCGTGGAAGGCGACCTCGGCTCGATCGTGCAGCTCGTCGAGCGAGATGCGCCCCTCGGCGTAGGCGTCACGGAGGCGCTCGACGACCTGGCGGCGGTCAGCGTCGGACATCCTGACGTCGAGGGATCGACCCATGTCCACATCGTTGCGGCTTCTTGGACCCGTGTCCACGCGGCGCAGGGCAGAGGGGCTCCGCGCCGTACGATGCGCGGCGCATGCGACTCGACCGCCAGCTGGCGTCCAAGGTCCCTGAGATCACGCTCGCGTTCTGGGTGACCAAGGTCCTCACGACGGCCATGGGCGAGTCGATCTCGGACTACAGCGTCCACCGGTTCGACCCCGTCGCTGCCGTCGCGGTGGGCTTCGTCGCGTTCCTGATCGCCCTCACCTGGCAGCTCGCTCTGCCCCGCTACCAGGCAGTCGCCTACTGGCTCGCCGTGTCGATGGTCGCGGTCTTCGGCACGATGGCTGCCGACGTCACCCACGTGAAATTCCACGTGCCCTACGCAGTCTCGACCGCGGGGTTCGCGGTCGTGCTCGCGGTCGTGTTCGTCGCTTGGCAGTCCGTCGAGCACACGCTGTCGATCCACTCGATCACGTCCACGCGACGCGAGCTCTTCTACTGGGCGACCGTGCTCACGACCTTCGCCCTCGGCACGGCGGCAGGCGACCTGCTCGCCATCGCACTCGGAGCCGGCTTCTTCTGGGCGGGCATCGTGTTCGCGGGCATCATCTGCGTGCCGCTGCTCGGGTGGCGTTTCCTGCGCTGGAACGTGGTCGCGTCGTTCTGGTTCGCCTACATCGTCACGAGGCCGATTGGCGCCTCGTACGCAGACTGGCTCGGCAAGCCCGTCAGCTCGGGCGGCTTGGGACTCGGTGACGGCGTCGTCGGCGGGACGCTGGCAGCCCTCGTCGTCTGCTTCGTCGTCTACTTCTGGCTCACCGACCGCTCCCGTCGCGCCCAGGAACGCCCCGCCGCGCCATAGTCGGCCAGCTCACCCGCAGTCGGTCGCGAGTCCTGGCTGCGAGCCACCGAGCTCCCAGGTGCGGTATCCGTCAATGACCGCGGTTCCCTCGACCACGAGGTGCGCCTTGTGCTCGAGGGACTGCAGGAGGCTCATGGGCATCGTCGGCCAGTCGTTGGACTCGACGTAGAGGACGCAGTGGCCCGCGACCCGTGCGGTCGTTCGCCGCACGGCGGAGGCGTAGCCGCCCTCGATCGGCGTGCCGGGCACGACAATGACGCGAGGGTCATCGCTGAGCGTCGTGTACCCGTTGTTGTAGAGGTCCGAGAACCGGATTCGGACGCGGTGGACGTCGTAGAAGGCCCAGGGCCAGCGAGCAGTGCCCCCAATGACGACGAGCTCGCCCTTCTTGAGGTCGCCGCGCACGAGCGCAGCCACGGCAGCGAAGTTGCCGCCGGGGTAGCTCGGACGGTGCAGGACCCGATCGGCACCAAGCAATCCCGCAAAGGCGATGGACGCAGCGACCACCACGAGCGCGATCTTGTCGGGCGCTCTGCGCACGACGTGCCAGATGACCGTCGCGCCCTCGGCAATGAGCAGCGCGAGCACCGGGTACAGGTACGCGTCGGTGCGTCCGGTACCGAGCGGGACGAGCGTGGGGATCGAGAGGATCACCGCGCCAGCTATCGCCGCGATGCAGAGCAGCTGTCGGCGCCACGCGACGAGCCCGCAGGCGACGAGGATGACGATCGCCACGCGGTCGAGGGTGCCGAGCCCATGCAGGCCGATCGCCGGCGTCGTGACACCGATGCCGGCGACAAGCCCGTTGGTGATCTGGCGCACCGAGTGGATGAGTCCATGCGGCGACGTGACCACCAGGTAGTAGCCGTGCCAGCTCGCTCGAAGTCGGGTCGAGACGCCACCTCGCACCGCGAGCCAGAGCGCGCCGAGCCCGAGGGCGGTTGCAGCGCCGGCGGCCACGAGGCGCGCGCCGAGGCGATGCCGGACTGCTGCGTCGACGCCAAGGGCGACCCAGACCCCGAGGACCAGTGGCACAGGCGTGAGGGAGAACGCACAGACGGCGATGGACGCGGCCGCGAGCCAGGGCGCGGCCGCGTCCCCCTCGCGCCGGACCCTCTCAACGAGCCAAAGGACGAGGACCGCGCCGAGGAGGTCGAATGCGTAGGGCTTCACGCGAGTGGCGTAGATGACGTCGCTGCTGGCGACCGCGATGACGCCCGCGGCAACCAGCGACGCTGGCGCCGAGAGTCCCCACCACTGAGCGAGTCGGCCAACCGCGACGATGCCGGCCACGGACGCGAGGTACGTCGGCAGCTGCTCCATCGGCACGCTGTGCGGGAACCACCCGATCCAGACGCGCTCGGCGAGCACGAAGCCGGGCGTCGTGACGACCATCCTTGCGGCGGTGCCGAGCGGGACCCTGGTCGTGAGCGCGACCCACGCGTCGTCGCGAAAGAGGGTGCCCTGCGAGAAGCCGAGCCTGGCGACGGCGCCGACCGCAGCGATCACGACGAGGAGCGCCCACTCGTGCCGACGCGCGAACGACGACCCGCGCTCGAGCGCCCGGGTCGCGAGGGGCTGGCTCGAGTCGCTCGCGATGGCGCCTTGGCCGGGCGCCACGAGCGTCACGGTTCGGCGGGCTGGGTCGGGCCAGGGACGGCTGGGCGCGCGGGCGCGGTGAGGAACGAGCGCCAGTTGCGGTAGACGGCGATGCCGATCACGAGCCCGCCGATCGCGAGTGCGACGCTCGCGCCCTGGACGAGGGCGGAGCCGAGGTGACCGTCCTCACCGAGCCACAGCCGCTCGTCGAGGCCGCGGGCGATCCCCCAGACCACCATGGCGATCGCCGTCAGCGCCCCCGTCGGGGGCCTGGCCGCCGGGGTCCGCGCCGTGCTCGCCCGCTCGAGGCGGCGCTCGACGAAGATGAGAAGGACGAGGAGCGCGCCGTCCTCCAAGGCCTGGATGATGGGCACCGGGATCCGCTTGCCGGCCTGGCCCGCGTAGTACATCCCGATCCACGAGGTTGTCGGGTGCCCGCCGCCGGCGACCATGAGCTGGGGGCCGAGCAGCCGCCCGACTGCCCATCCGAGGGCGAGCGCGGGCACTGCGATGTCGAGTCCGTCAAGGATCCCGATCTCTGGGTATCGGCGGTGCTTCACCCACAGCGCGGTGGGCACGGCGAAGATCAGCCCGCCGAAGGACGCGAGCCCCCCGTGCCAGACCTCGAAGACCTGGAGCGGTTGTCCCGAGTAGGTCGACCAGTTGGTGAGCACGTGCACGAGGCGCGCGCCAAGGAGGGCCGAGACCACGACCCAGATGCCGAGCTCGACGAGATGGTCGGTGCGGATGCCGCGCGCGCGAACCCGTGCGACGAGGTACCGCCAGGCAATGTAGAACGCGATCGCGAGCCCGAGACCGTAGGTGTGGAACTCGAGCGGCCCGATGTGGAACGCCGTGGGGATGGGGCGCACGCCCCGAGACTACGGCCGGCCTGCCCCTGCGAACCCGTATCCGAACCGCACCGGGGTGAGCCACACATAGGCCCCGGTATAGGGCGCTTCGATCATCGTGCCGTGTCCGACGTACATGGCGACGTGTTCGTCGCCACCGGGTCCGTAGAAGAGGAGGTCACCCGGCATGAGGTCGAAGAGCGGCACCGGCGTCGAGTCGGCGAACTGGTCGCCCGAGTAGTGGGGGAGGTCGACGCCCGCCGCCTCCCAGGAGAGCATCGTCAGGCCCGAGCAGTCGACGCAGGCCCGCGAGGCGCCGCCCCAGCAGTACTTCACACCGAGGAACGACAGCGCCGTGTCGACCGCGATGTTGGCCTTCGAGTTGGGGGGCGGTGCGGGGAAGCTCTGGTTCGGCACGGTCGGGGCGCCCTGGGTGAACGTGAGCTGGGCAGCGGCCAGCTGGGCCTGGTGGAGCAGGGTCAGCTGTTGCTGGACCTCGGCGTTGGCGCTGGCGAGCGCGGCGCTCACCTGGCCCTTGAGCGCCGCGAGGTAGTTGAGCTGGCGGCGCTCCGCGCCCACTGCGAGCTGCGCGGCTTGCTTGGACTGGTTCAACTGGCCCTCGAGCACGGCGAGCGTCTGCTGCGCGTTCGTGAAGGTCGCGACGTCCCCGGAGAGGTTGCCCTCGGCCACCTGGTTGTACACCGAGGTCGGCCCGAGCTCGTTCGCGTTCTGCGCGAAGAGCGGGTTGGTGGTCGCCATCGAGCCGCTCGTGATGTAGGCGTTCACCGCCGCGCTCTGCAGCGAGGCGCTGTCGGCAACCACGGCGACCTTGTCCTTGCCAATCGCCGACTTGGCCTGCCGGATCCGGTTTGTCAGCGTCGCGACCTGGTTGCGCTCGTTGTCGTACTGCTGGCTTGCGGCCGACATGTCGTTGGCGATCGTCTGGATCTTGACCTGCAGCGCGGCCGCCTGCGCCTTGGCGGTGGCGACGCCATCGGCCAACGCGGGACGTGACGAACCGACCACAGTGCATGCGCACACTGTGACAAGGGCCAGTGCGGGTGCCACCACCCACCGGAGCTGCCGAACGCCCCTAATCGGCCGCGGCGTCGAGGTGCGCCCAGGGCGCCCGACGTCGGTCACTACCCGGACAGTCTGGCCGAAGTCAGACCACCCTCGCAAAGCAGCCCGCCTGCTCGGGCTGGCCGGGGCCCCCATCGTCGCAGTTCAGGCGACGTTTCAGTGGCACGGCAAGCCCGGGATAGTTTGTTCGAATGGGCACCAAGATCGAGTTTCAGACCGCCAGCGGCTCGGGTTCGGGCTACCTCGCAGGCGACCAGGGTGACCCGGGGGTGATTGTCATCCAGGAGTGGTGGGGCGTCGTCCCCCAGATCGAAGCGACGTGCGACCGGTTCGCCGCTGCCGGGTTCACCGCGCTCGCGCCCGACCTCTACGGCGGTCGCACCGTCCCGCTCGACGAGCCCGACGAGGCCGCCAAAGAGATGATGTCCCTCGAGGTCGACGCGGCTGCTCGCGAGCTCTCCGGCGCGATCGACGAGCTCGTGAAGCGGACCGGGCACCCCTCGGTCGGCACCGTCGGGTACTGCATGGGAGGCGGGCTCGCGCTGCTCCTCGGCAATGATCGGCCCGACGCGGTTACCGCCGTCGTCCCTTGCTACGGCGTGCACCCCTGGGCCGAGGGCCAGCCCGACTACGCCGCGCTCGCCGCGGCGGTCCAGATCCACTGTGCGGGCCTCGACGACTACTTCACCCCCGGGGGCGCCGAGGCGCTCGCGACGACGCTCCGCGACCGCGGGCGCGAGGTCGAGCTCTACGTCTACGAGGGCGTGCAGCACGCGTTCGCGAACGAGGACCGCCCCGAGGTCTACGACGCCGAGGCGGCGTCGCTGATGTTCGAGCGCACGGTTGCGTTCCTCACGTCTCACCTTGGCTAACGAACGGTCTGCAAGGGCCCCTTTGGTAGCCTGCCGCCATGTCTGAGCGCTCGAGGGACCTCCCGCGTCGGTCGTGCCTGTCGACCCCGGGGTCCTCGGAGAGGTTCCTCGCCAAGGCCCCGACCGTGGCGGCGGACATGTCGTTCCTCGACCTCGAAGACGCCGTCGCGCCCAACGAGAAGATCGCCGCTCGCGCCAAAGTCGTCGAGGCGATCGTGAAGCTCGACTGGGACGACCGGGTGCTCTGCGTCCGGGTCAACGCCTGGGACACCGCGTGGACCTATGAGGACGTGATCGAGGTCGTGAGCGGGGCGGGTCCCCGCCTCGACGAGATCATGCTGCCCAAGGTCCAGTCCGCCGCCGAGGTCATCGCCCTGGACCTGCTCTTGACCCAGATCGAGCGCAACTGCGGGCTGCCGGTCGGCCACATCGGGATCGAGGCCCAGATCGAGACCGCCCGGGGACTCATCAACGTGGAGGAGATCTGCGCGGCCTCGCCTCGGCTCGAGACGATCATCTTCGGGCCGGCCGACTTCGCGGCGTCGATCGAGATGCCGGTGCTCACCGGCGGGGTGGCGATCCCCGAGTACCCCGGCGACCACTTCCACTACGTGTTCTCCAAGATCCTGATGGCGGGCCGCGCGAACGGCCTCCAGGTCATCGACGGGCCGTTCTTGAAGGTCCGCGACCCCGACGCGCTCCGGGAGTTCTCGATGCGTGCGCGGATGCTCGGCTACGACGGAAAATGGGCCCTCACCCCGGACCAGGCGGCGATCCTGAACGAGGTCTTCTCGCCCACCCAAGAGCAGTTCGACCGCGCCTGGGACATCTTGGAGGCCTACCGCGTGGCGACCGAGGACGAGCACAAGGGCTCGGTCATGTTCGGCGACGAGATGATCGACGAGGCCTCCCGCAAGATGGCGACCAAGTTCCTCACGCGCGGCGAGCGCGCCGGACTTCGCCGAAGCGCGTAGTCGCCTAGCGCTGCTCGGCAAGTCGCCGGGCGATGACCTTCAAGCACAGCGTCTCGTCGGCGCCCTCGAAGATCGAGAGCACCCGGGCGTCGACGAAGTAGCGGCTCACGGAGTACTCCTCGGCGTAGCCCATGCCGCCGTGGAGCTGCATGGCCTCACGCGTCACCCACTCGGCCGCCCTGCAGACGTAGGCCTTCGCCATCGAGGCCTGCAGCGAGCCGTCCCCCGTCGCCATCGTGCGCGCGACCTCGTAGGAGAACTGCCTCGCGCACTGGATGACCGCCGCCATCCGCCCGAGCTTGACGCGCGACAGCTCGTAGTCGAGCAGCGCCGCGCCGAAGACGCGCCGGTCCCTCGCGTAGGCGACCGCGGCGTCATAGGCGGCCTGCATCACCCCGAGCGCCCTCGCGGCCGTCTGGATCCGCCCGTTCTCGAAGCCGCCCATCTGCAGGTAGAACCCGCGTCCCAGGCCGTCGTCGCCGCCGACCAGGCAGTCGTCGGGGACGAACCAGTCCTCGAAGCTGAGCTCGTAGGAGTGCATGCCCCGGTAGCCGATCGTGTCGATGGGCCTGCCCTCGAGCCGGCCCGGGCCGCGCCCCTCGACGCCGGGCTGGTCGAAGCGGAAGCCGTGCGCGTCGCCGACGGCCTTTTGGACCAAGAACAGCGACAGCCCCCGGTGCCCAGCCGAGCGATCCGGGTTGGTGCGTGCGAGCAGCATGAGGACCGTCGCCCTCGCCGCGAACGTGCACCAGGTCTTGGTGCCGGTCACGACCCAGCCGCCGTCGACGCGGGTCGCCATCGTCGTGACCCCCGCCACGTCGCTGCCGAAGTCGGGCTCGGTGACCGCCACGGCCGCGAGCTCCTCGCCCGTCGCGAGCCTCGGGAGCCAGCGCTGTCGCTGGGCCTCGGTCCCGCCGTTCACGAGCGCCCTCGTCAGGATCTCTGGCCTCGTGATGAGCGAGCCGCCGATCCCGAGAGACCCCCAGGTCAGCTCCTCGGTCGCGACCACCATGCCCAGGTAGTCGTGCTCACCGCCCGAGGCGAACCCCCCGTATTCCTCGGGCACGCTCAGCCCGAGGCCGCCGAGCTCGGCGAGGCCGCTGATGAGCGCCTCGGGGATGTCGCCGTTGGTCCGGTGGACGTGCTCGGCGTGGGGGCGAACCTGCTCGGCCGCGAACCGGTGGAAGGTGTCCGCGACGAGCGAGAAGTCGTCATCGAGATGGCTCGACCCGGGCGTTTCTGCGAGCGCGCCAACGAAGTCGGGGTCGAGGCATGCCGCGACGAACCCGCGAACGGGGTCGAGCCAGTGCGCGTCGACGCCGAACAGCGCCTCTCGGCCCGTTGTCGTGGCCGAGAGGACCGCGGCCGCGTCGGCGATGAACGCACAGGCGAGGCGAGCCTCGAGCTCGCCGTGGGTCGCGTAGCGAAGCGCGGCGCGCGCGACCGCGGTCGCCGATGCGGCGTGCGCGAGCTCGTAGGCGAGCGTCTGGTTCTTGTCGACGCCGCCGAGCTCGACGAGGCGCCCCGTCGCTGCGCCGACGGTGCGCTCCATGGCTTCGATCGCGCCGGCAGCACCCACGAGGTCGGCGGCCGGGTCCGTCACGCGCTCCAACCTAAGTGATCGAGGCGCCCGGCCCTAGGCTCAGGTCGTGCAGGTGACCATGCTCTTGTGCGACAGCGCCCAGGTCGCCGACGGCAAGCTGTACATCCTCGGCGGCGGCTGGTCGGTCACCGGTCCGATGCCCGTGCCGTCCGCCGTCGCCGTCAAGCTCCTGGTCGACTGGCACGAGCTCTCCCTCTCGCACCACTGGGAGCTGTTCTTGGAGGACGCCGACGGGGGCCCGGTCATGATCGAGACCCCCGAGGGCGCCCAGCCGATCGAGATGCGCGGCGACTTCGCCGTCGCCCAGCCGACGGGCGTGCCCGAGGGCTCCCCGGTCGACGTCCCGATGGCGGTCAACCTCGGGCCGCTGCAGCTCGTGCCCGCGAGCCGGTACACGTGGCGGTTCTTGGTCGACGGCGAGAGCCTGCCCGGCGCGTCGGTCTCGTTCACGACTCGCGCGGCCGAAGAAGAGCCGACGACCGAGACCTGAGCGACCGGATTGCCTGGCGGCCGAGCCCGGAGCGATCGAAGAGCCAGACGGCCGCGACCGTCGCCCCGACGAGCGGGAGACCGCCGAGCTCGAATCGGAAGCGGTTGTTCTCCGCGGTCTCGAGCAGGGTCGTCGTCACGAACACCGACGCACAGATCACCCAGACCCACAGCGCGGCCGCTGCCCGTGCTCGGTCGACCTTGCGGCGACGCCACGCGACGATGGGCAGCACCACGAGGACGAAGAGCGTCTCGAGCGCGAGGGTCATCGACACGTTCGAGAGCGACGGCCCGACCTGGTGCTCGACGACGGTGAGCGCCGCATTCGGGTCGGGGCTCCCTTGCAGGAGCACCGCCTCGTCGTATACCGTCGTGTAGCCGTCGAGGTGCCACGTCTGGCCGCCGCCGAGGCCCACCGTCGCGAAGTACTGCTCGCTCGGCAGCAGCCAGAGCCGCAGCCCGATCGTCGTGTTCTTGAGGTAGTGCAGGGGGCGGTGCTCGATCCAGTGGAGGTCGTTCGTGAAGTACGACTTGGCGATCCCGATGTAGGCGATGTTGTTGTAGTTCGGGTTGGGGAAGGCCTTGGTGCCCGGCTTCAGTCGCTGGTCGAGCGCCTGCTGGCCCGTCGGGACGTGCTCGCCGAGCGATCCGTAGGCAGACAGCGGCGAGAACGGCCGCACCGCGGCGGTGGGGGTGAGCGCGCCCTGCTTGATGAGCGCGTCGATGTCGGCACTCGAGTCGAGCTGCACGGTCGCACGCGCGAGGTTCATGCCGAGCCAGCCCGACGTCGTCGCGGAGCCGAACTGGACGAGGTCGATCGAGTACCAGACGGCGACGACCGCGAGCGGCACGAGGAGGGCCGCGACGGCCTCGCGCCACCGGCGGCGCAGCACCCACAGGACCGGGACCGTCGCCAGCGCGACGGTGTACACCTGGTACGAGCTGTTGGTGAGGATCAGCGCGGCCGCGAGCACGCCGTAGGCGAGGCCGGGTCCCAGCCGCTCGGTTCGCACCCAGCGGGCCGCCGTCCAACCCGAGAGCGTGACGAGCGCCGCGGTCGGCAGCGCGTAGAAGTAGTAGGTGGTGTAGAGGAACTGGGCAGGATCGGCGACGACGAACACGATCACGACCACCAAGACCGTGACCCGACTGACACCGAGCTCGAGGAGCATGCCGGCGGTCCCGAGCGCCACGGCGCCCGCGCAGACGAACATCCCCGCGTCGGCGGCCCAGGGCTGCGTCACGTGGGGGAGCTCGAGGAACCCGCCCGTGACCAAGTTGAAGAGGGGCGGCTGGCTCTGGAGGCGCACGACGCTCTGGAAGAGGTCGTGGCGCAGCAGCCCCACGGGAAGCAGCTGCCAGACCTGCGAGAGCGTCGCGCCGTTCAGCTCGTCCGAGCTGAAGCGCAGGCCGAGCGCGATCGCCGCGACGTGGACGCCTGCGGTGAGCGCGCCAATGAACACGAGCACGAGCCGGTCGGTCAGTCGCAGCGTGCCGTGGGCACCTGCCCGAGGCGCGGCCGCTGGCACCGCTCGAACCTACCAACGAACTTGTGCTGCGCCGAGATCCGACGGGCAGACTGTCGTGGTGACCATCCACGATCGTCCATTCGGCCGCGCCTACGAGGACTTCGAGCCCGGCGACGTGCTCCGACACTGGCCCGGCAAGACCATCACCGAGGCAGACGACCACCTCTTCTGCATGATCACGATGAACCACCACCCGCTGCACACCGACGCGTGGTTCGCCGAGCAGTCGACCGTCCACGGTCGCAACGTCGTCGTCGGCAACCTCGTGTACTCGCTCGTGCTCGGTATGAGCGTGCCCGACGTCTCGGGCTCGTGCATCGCGAACCTCGAGGTCGAGTCCCTGCGCCACCTACACCCGACGTTCCACGGCGACACGATCTACGCCGAGACGAGGGTGCTCGAAAAGGTGCCGAGCTCGTCCAAGCCCGACCGCGGCATCGTCACGGTCGAGACCAAGGGGTTCAACCAGGACGGCAACGAGGTGTGCTACTTCCGGCGCAAGCTGATGGTGTGGAAGGCGGCGTCGCTGCCCCCGAGACGGCGCCCGTACGCTGACGACGTCTGGAGCTGACGTCACGTCGCTCGTGACCATCGCGTTGCGCCGCCGCGTGGGAGCCCTCCCGGTCGTCCGCGAGTTCCCGTGGCGCGCGACCAGGGATCCGTGGCGCGTCTTGGTGGCGGAGGTCTGCTGCCAGCAGACACAGGCGCACCGGGCCGTGGAGGCATACGAGCGCGTCTGCGCCCGTTTCGAGACCCCCGCGGCGTGCGCGGCTGCCCCGCTCGCCGAGGTGCTCGGCGCGTGGCGAGGGCTCGGCTACTACCGCCGCGCGAAGGCGCTCCACGAGGCCTCGCGTCAGATCGAAGAGCGCCACGGCGGTCGCGTCCCCGACGACCTCGCCTCGCTGCTCGCGCTGCCTGGCGTCGGCCCGTACACGGCGAGGGCGGTCCTCGCGTTCGCATTCGAGCGCGACGTCGGCATCGTCGACACGAACGTCGGGCGCGTCCTCTCGCGGGCGATCGCCAATCGTCCTCTCGGTCGCCTCGACGCGCAGCGTCTCGCTGACTCGCTTGTCGAGCCCGGGCGAGGATGGGCGCACAACCAGGCACTCTTGGACCTGGGTGCGGCGCACTGCACGTCGGTGCCAAAGTGCGCGGGCTGCGCGCTTCGACCAAGCTGCAGATGGCGACGTGGCGGCTCGGTCACCCCGGACCCCGCGTCCAACAGCGCGGGTGTCTCGAGACGCCAGGCGCCCTTCGCCGGATCGGACCGAGAGGGCCGCGGCATGCTGCTCGCCGCCGTGCTCGACGGACCGGTGAGGCTGAGCGACGTGGCGTCGGTCATCGGGTGCCAGCACGATCCGATGCGCGCGACGAGGATCGCGGCCACGCTCTGCGACGAGGGCCTGCTGCAGCGTCGTGCGGGCCTGCTCAGGGTCGCATCGAGCAGTGCGAACACCGGCCGATGAGATGACGCGCTGACGGCGACTGCGGGTCCGTGATGCTGATCACCACCTAATACCCTGACAGCGTGCCGAACCTCCGCGCGGGACTGAGCTGATGGGCGGGGACGCAGCGGACGGCGTCGGAGATCCGGTGGGCGAGCTCGGTGCCGAGCGGTTCCGTGAGGTGGCCGGCCGGTTCCCGTCGGGGGTCACCGTCATCACGGGCGCCGATGAGGACGGTCCTGCAGGCTTCACCTGCCAGTCATTCCATGCGCTCTCACTCGATCCGCCAATGGTCGTGTTCGCGGTCGCGCACACCTCGACGTCCTGGCCCAGGATCCGCCGGTCGGGCCGCTGCTGCGTGAACGTCCTCGCCGAGGGCCAAGAGGACCTGGCGAGGACCTTCGCGATGTCGGGGGTCGACAAGTTCTCGTCCCTCTCGTGGTCGAGCTCCGAAGAGGGGTGCCCCGTGCTCGACGGTGTCCTGGCGTGGTTCTGCTGCACGATCTCTGGCATCCACCCCGGCGGGGACCACGAAGTGGTCACGGCCGAGGTCCGATCTCTGGACGCGAGCGACAGCCCGCCGCTCGTGTTCCACCGGGGCCGCTTCGGCGCGGTCACTGGCTTCGAGATCGCGTAGGTTCCCTGCGGTCATGGCACCCACTTCGCATCCCGTCTCGATCGAGGGCGTGCTCTTGCTCGAGCCCACGTCGTTCGGGGACGACCGGGGGCGATTCGTGGAGACCTACCGCCGCGAGTGGCTCCCATTCGGCCGCGAGATGATCCAGGGCAATCGATCAGAGAAGGCGGCTGGTGCGGTCGTCGGGCTGCACTACCACCTGCACCAGGCCGACTACTGGTACGTCTTGCGCGGGACGGCGCGCGTAGTGCTGCACGACCTCCGCGAGGGCTCGCCCACGAGGTCGACGACGTTCGTCGTCGACCTCGACGGCGACGAGGAGCGCGGGCTGTTCATCCCACCTGGTGTCGCGCACGGCTTCGCGTCGCTGACCGACGTGCTCTTGTGGTATCTCGTGGATGGCTACTACAACCCCGCCGACGAGCTCGGCCTCGCGTGGGACGACCCGGCGGTCGGCGCGGACTGGGGCCTCAGCGATCCGGTTCTCTCCCCTCGCGACCAGGCGAACCCTCGGGCGGACGCGATCGCCGACGGGGTGCGGCCGCACTTCAAGCTCCGCACGTAACTCGCCCTCGCCGCGGCTGCCGGCGTCCGATTGAATACGCCGATGGACACGTTCCTCGCCGTGCTTGCCGCGATCGTGGTGGTCCTCGCGGGCGCGAGGCTGCTGCAGCGCCGGCGACGCGACGAGATCCGCTCGATCCACCACTACCACGACCGGCTCGACACGCTGCACGTCGAGCCGCACGACCGCGGCGGCTCCGTTCGCGTCGTGCGAGGACCGCAGGTCCCTGGCGAGCCGGCGGCACCGGGCCGACCGCGGCTCGATCCATCGTCCGCACACCTGGACACCTCCCCGGGAGCCCTGCCCGCCGAGCCCCGGACGCGTCACGACCGAGACTGGGCGCTCGAGCGCATGCAACCGCGAGCCCACGTCGACATGGCGACGATCCTCATCGTCGCCACAGTCATCGTCGTGCTGGTCGCGATCGCACTCGTGGGCTACGCGATCCAGCACGGGCGCGCCACGACGTCGACAACGTCGACGTCGACCACGAGGCCCGTCACGACGAACACCCAGCCGACCGCCTACGTCGGACGCGTGTCGAGCGGCGGCACCGCGATGTACCTCGCCCCATCGGGCCGCTACTCGCTGACGGTCACTGGCACCGGTGGCCGTGTCTGGGTGTCTGCCGCCACGCCGCTATCGAGCACACACACGCTGTCCCGCCTCGTCGCTGCCGGTGGCTCGACCACCTTTCACTTCGACGCCTCGGTGATTCTCGTGTTGGGAGCACCCGGGAGCGCGACGGTCACCCTCGACGGGGTCGGTGTGACGTTGCCTGCGCGCTACCGCGCACCCCTCAGCTTGGAGTTCCGCCCGCGGGCCTGAGCGAGCGGCGGCAATCGGGGGCTCAGCGGGTGGGCGCATCGAGCATGCCCAGCTTGTCGAGGACGAAGGCGAAGACCATCGCGCGCTCGCGCCACGAGTCGTAGCGACCCGACGGGCCGCCGTGGCCCGACCCGAGGTCCGTCTTGAAGACCACGTTGGTCATGGGCGAGGTGGCACGGATCTTGGCGACCCACTTGGCGGGCTCCCAGTACGACACGCGCGTGTCGTTGAGGCTCCCGAGCACGAGCAGATCCGGGTACGTGCTCGGCGTGCCGTCCGGCGCCGCGACGGGCACGTTGTCGTACGGCGACCACGACTTGATCCGGAAGTACGCGGCCTCGTCGTGGATCGGGTCGCCCCACTCCTCCCACTCCGAAACGGTGAGCGGGAGGGACTCGTCGAGCATCGTGTTCAGGACGTCGACGAAGGGCACCTCGGCGACGACCGCTCGGAACGACGACGGCTCGAGGTTCATCGACGCGCCCATGAGCAGCCCGCCTGCGGAGCCTCCCATCGCCACGAGTCGCGAGGCGTCGGTGTAGCCGTGCGCCACCAGGCCCTGGGCCACGTCCACGAAGTCGCAGAAGGTCGTCTGCTTGTGCTCCAGGTGGCCCGCGTCGTACCACGCGCGGCCGAGCTCGCCGCCGCCGCGGACGTGGGCTATGGCATAGGCGACCCCGCGGTCGAGCAGCGACAGGCGTGCCGACGCAAAGGTCGGCTCGATGCACACCTCGTAGGCGCCGTAGCCGTAGAGCACAATCGGCAAGGGTGCAGGCCGTGAGCCGGGCTCGTCAGTCTGCTCGAGCAGGTCGCGGCGATGGACGAGCGACACGGGGATCTCCGCACCGTCGCGGGCGGTGACCCAGATCCGCGACGACACGTACCGGGACGGGTCGTAACCCCCACGCACCACGCGTCGCTTCCGCACCAACCGCTCGCCGCTCGCGAGGTCGACGTCCACCGAGCTCGCCGGCGTGACCAGCGTGGTCTGGGCAATGCGCACCGTGCTCGTCTCGAATTCTGGGTTCTGGTCGATCATGGTCGTCGCGGGCGACTCGTCGCTCTCGACCGTGAAGCCGCGCTCCTCGAAGTCGTCGCCGAAGGGGTCCTCGCCGCCGTTGAGCGGGATCACCCGCACCGAGGCGCAGCCGTCGAGGCGCTCTGTCACCACGAGGTGCTGGGCGAACGCGTCGACGCCCTCGATCCGGCGGCTCCGGCGCTCCTCGATGATCTCTCGGAACTCCAGTGTGGCGGCGTCCCTCGCTGCGACGACCTTGAAGTCGAGAGCCTGGTCGTTGGTGACCGCGATCCACCACGAGTCGCCGCTGGGGGCGACCAGGTGCTCGATCGAGCACTCGATGCCCTGGCGGCGGGGCCACACAGTGCGCAGGGAGTCCGGGGACGCGGCGTCGAGGGTGAGCACCTCGGTCGTCATCTGGGAGGCCACGTGGACGAGGAGCGAGGTGGCGTCCCGGCTCCGCCCGATCGACACCAGAAAGCGCTCGTCGTCCTCGCGGTACAAGAGGACGTCGGAGCCCGGATCGGTACCAAGGACATGGCGCCACAGCTCATAGGGCCGCCACGCCTCGTCCACGCGCACGTAGAGCAACGACGAGTCGTCGGACGACCAGGCAACTGAGTAGCCGACGCCGGTGATCGTCTCGCTCGGGGCCTCGCGGCCGTCAAGCGACAGGAACGTCACGGCGTGGCGCTCGTCGCCATCGAAGTCGACGCCGACGGCGGCGAGCCCATGGCTCGGCGCGACCTCGAGCACCCCGACGAAGCAGAACGCGCGTCCCTCGGCGAGGGCGTTCTCGTCGAGGAGCACCTGTTCGCCCTCCTCGTCGAGCGACGCGGGGAACGCGCCGTCCCCGAGTGGCCGACGGCAGTGCACCGGGTAGCTGCGTCCCTCGAAGGTCCGCATGTAGTACCACCAGGCACCCCACCTGACCGGGGCCGAGACATCGGTCTCCTCGATGCGCGAGACGATCTCGTCGTAGACCTGGTTGCGCAGCGAATCGGTCGCGGCGAGCGCCGAGACGGCGAACTCGTTCTCCGCCTCCAGGTAGGCCAGCACCTCGGGATTGTCCCGATCGCGCAGCCAGAAGTAGTCGTCGACCCGCGCGTCGCCGAAGTTGGTGAGCTGGATCGGACGTCGTGGGGCATGGGGGACTAGTGGGGAGGTCACTGAGAGAGCCTGCCAGCGCCGTGCCTCGGCGCAGGGCCCCGTAGACAGGTTGTTACTATGGCCATAGGAGAAACTCCGATCGGAAGAGTGCCATGGCGATACAGGATCTAGACCTCAGCCGGTACAAGCTCGGGTGGAGTGACGCCGAGGACTACGTCTTCAAGCCGAAGAAGGGCCTGAGCGAGGACATCGTCAAGGAGATGTCCGAGATGAAGGGCGAGCCCGAGTGGATGCGCACGTTCCGGCTGAACGCACTCAAGCGGTTCGATCGCAAGCCCATGGCCGCGTGGTTCGCGAATCGGATGCCCGACCTCGACTTCGACGACATCTACTACTACGTGAAGCCGACCGCGGGCCAGGTACGTGAGTGGGAAGACCTCCCCGACACGATCAAGAATACCTACGAGAAGCTCGGCATCCCCGAGGCGGAGCGCCGGTACCTCGCGGGCGTCACCGCCCAGTACGAGTCAGAGGTCGTCTTCCACCGCAACCGCGAGGACCTCGAGGCCCAGGGGATCCTGTTCTGCGACATGGACACCGCGGTGAGAGAGCACGAGGATCTCGTGAGCCGCTGGTTCGGGACCATCATCCCGCCGAACGACAACAAGTTCGCCGCCCTTAACTCCGCGGTCTGGTCGGGCGGCTCGTTCATCTACGTCCCGCCGGGCGTCACGGTCGACATGCCCCTCCAGGCCTACTTCCGCATCAACACGGAGAACATGGGCCAGTTCGAGCGCACGCTCATCATCGCGGACGAGGGGTCCCAGGTGCACTACGTCGAGGGCTGCTCGGCGCCGGTGTACACGACGGACTCGCTGCACTCGGCCGTCGTCGAGCTGGTCGCGCTTCCGGGGAGCCGCATCACCTACACGACGATCCAGAACTGGTCGAACAACGTCTACAACCTCGTGACCAAGCGTGCGAGGGCGGAGGCCGAGGCACACGTCGAGTGGATCGACGGCAACATCGGCTCGAGGCTCACGATGAAATACCCGAGCGTCTACCTCGTTGGCCCGAAGGCCTCGGGAGAGGTGCTCTCCGTTGCCTACGCCGGCCCTGGCCAGCACCAGGACGCAGGGGCAAAGATGATCCACGCCGCCCCTGAGACCACCTCGACGATCGTGTCAAAGTCGATCTCCAAGGACGGCGGCAAGACCACCTACCGGGGCCTCGTCAAGGTCGAGGACGGCGCGAAGGGCGCGAAAGTTCATTACATCGAGGGCTGCA
>DATKGG010000009.1:0-35331 GCA_035510855.1 Acidimicrobiales bacterium | reverse complement strand
TCTCCGCGTCGCTGACGCCCTGCGCCCGCCACGCCCTGGCCTGCTCCCACTGCGCCGCGGTCACCTTCCCGGGCGTGCCCCGGCGGTCCTGCATGGCCAGCGCCGCCGACCCGTCCCGCCTCGCCGCGCTGTGCAGCGTCGCGACGTACGCCTCCGACAAGCCCAGCACCGCCGCGACCGCCCGGCCCCGGAACCCCAGCTGCCGCAGCACCGCCAGCGCGATGTTCCGCATCACGACGTCGCCGGCCGCGTAGTCGAACAGCACCGTCGATCCGGCGGTTATCACGCACCGGCCATCGTGCTCGTGCATGCGAAGGTCACGGGGCTCTGGCATGCCCTCCAGGATGGCCGCAACCGCCGTTGACATGCCACTATCCTAGCAAAGCTTTAAAAGTTACGCACAGGAAACTCCGGACAAAACTGCATGTCACAGACCTGCAGCTTTCCTATTGCCGGAGATCTGGGCCCGGGGCATGCGCCTGATGCTCGACAATCCGGACCTGAGGGCCATCCCAAGGAATCTGCGCCATCTCGGCGGGCAGTCCGGTAATGAGGCCGAGCAGGTCCAGAGGTACCTGCTCGGGGATGCCGTGCCGACCCGGATCGATTCCGTCCGACAACGCATCTCGGGCAGTGGCCGCGCAGCGCGCTGTGCCGTAACGGGGCACCGCGCCGAACCTGGCGTGCCAGAGCAGGTGATCCCAGTGGGGATGCGTGGAGAAGCCTGCGACAACGGTCTGGCCCGAATCGGACAGGTCATTTGCGAGGCAGGCCAATTCGTTGCCGTGCACCCCGGGGTCGATGAGCAACACGCCAGCCCGGCCGTGCACGACAACGGCGTTGCTCTGGACGAACTCGCTCTCGTGGATCAGCACACCCTCCGCGACCTGTTTCAGCACGGGATTCCTTTCGCTTGTGGTTTGCAGCTGCTTGTCGAGACTGCCTGCTTGTTGCCGAGTCTGTCGGACCATGATCGATGGGAGTGGATTCGGGGCCACTACAAAGATCCGACATGCCTGCTGGTCTGGCCATACGTCACCGCAGCCACGGGCACGACTGTCCAAGACTGATTCCTAAACCGCAGGCCGCAGGTTCGAATCCTGCCGAGGGCGCCAAATGACCTTGACCCCATTTCGGGGACCACTGTTATGAGAGTTTGGTCGTGAGCTACCGGGAGGTAGTCCCATGCCCAAGCGATACGCACTGGAGTTCCGTCGGGCGGTCTGTGTGCGCCTCGTCGCCGGCGAACCGGTCCGAGCGTTCTCCGAGGAGCTGGGGGTGTCTGACGCGACGCTCTATCTCTGGCGCAAACAGGCCCTGATCGACGCCGGGCGAGCAGAGGGGGTCAAGAGCTTCGAGGCCGACGAGCTCGCCCAGGCCCACAGGACCATCGCAGAGCTCGAGTCCGAGCTCGAGATCGTGAAGGCAGCGACCGCACTGTTCAACGGCGAGGAGCCGGTCAGCCCAAAAGGCGGTGCCAGGTTGTCGAAGCGCTGAGCAGCCTGGGCTACACCGAGCCAGCTCGGAGCGCTCGATCGTGTGCCTTGGATCGCGCCCGACATGCCCAGGCGACACGCTGAGCGAGCTAACTCGCGAGCCGCTCTCTCAGGTCAGTGCGCTGCTTCTTGACCTCGTCAACTGGCTGCGCGCTCGGGTGGTTCTGGCGCGCCCTTTCTTCTGCCTGATCCCTCGCAGCCGATGAGTCGACAGGTTCATGGCTGAGGAGCCCACCGTGGTCGCCGTAGTCATCGCGGGGATAGATGGAGAACTGCTCGTAGGGGTTGAAGAGACTCAACATGCTGCTCCAATCTCACTCTGCAAGTCTTCGATGTCGACAGTCAGGTCTGACATCGGAGACATCCCGCAATTAGGGGACGCCCTCAGTGTGCAGTCCTGCTGTAAACGGCCTGTAAGCAGCATGTTGCGACCTCGTTAAGAACCGGAGTCTGGGTGCGTGACGTAAACGGTACATCGGACCAGCGAACCGTGCTCGAGAGACAATCCCGCGTGCGCCGTCTCGCACGCGAACTAGCCCGGTCGTAAGGCACCACTGAGGATCGTGCCATTTCTCAGATGAAGCGGCGCTGGCTCGCTCGCCAGCCGAATCGACCGAGCAGCAAGACTGCCGCGAGGCACAAGAGGGCGAAGAGCGCGGGTCCCGCGGCGCGAATGAGCCACTCAACGCCGCCCACGAAGCCCGAGATGCTCTGGTGCCACGCCCGATACACCCCCGATGGGTGGCTCGGGGCTGCGGCGCCTTGATTGATGGCGACAGTGAGCGTTCCATACGCGGCCTGGTTCACGAGGAGGTTGCGCTGCCCCTCGAGCTGCTCGATCTCGCTCTCGATCACGTTCACCTGCGCCTGGATCGCGAGGATGTCGCCAATCGAGCTCGCCTTTGCCATGATCGCGAGGTACTGGGCCCGGCTTGCGTCGAGCGCGCCGATCCGAGACTCGTAGTCCACGTACTCGCTCGTCACGTCCGTTGAGTTCGTCACGGCCGACACGACGTGGCCGAGGTGCTCTGCCTTCGCCACGACCGTGCCGAACTGCCTCTGTGGGATCCGCAGCTCGACCACCCCGGCGGAGCTGACGGCTCCTGCTTGGGAGCCGGCCGTCACCTTCGAGCTCGAGACGTACCCATCGGCGCCGGTCGCGAGGGCCGAGAGCTTGGCGAGCACGCGATTGAAGTTGCCGACCGCGACGCTGAGGGAGATCGATCCCACCGACACCACCTTGGTCTGGTCGGCCATCGGTACCTGCGTCTTCGACGACTGGCTCCCCGGTGACGTGCTCGGGCCATTGGACATCCGCTTGGTGCCGAGCACGGCGATCCCTGCGCTCGTTGCATCGATAAACCCCGCGGACTTCTGCCCTGGCAGGGTGGCTGCAAAAGTCGGCACGTTGCGGCTGTTCGTCGAGCCGAGTCCCGCGAGGGACAGCGATCCAGCAAGCACCGCCAGCACGATCGCGACCGCGGCCACCAGGGCGAGTCGTCGACGGTTCCATCGGCTCGTCTCGCCGCCGCCAGCAAGCTCGTGACGCTGCGTCGTGCCTCGTGCGGCGTCCAGGATCTGTGCGGTCGCACCAGGCGGCACAGGGTACTGACGTGCGGCATCTTTGAGGGCGGTGCTCAGCGTGTCATCGTGCAGCGTGCTCATTGCAGGACCTCCGAGTGGGTGTTGGACGCGACCGGTGCGGCTGGCCGCCGCACCGAGGGATGGTTGGCGAGCAACCGGCGGGCCTCGTGGAGGCGGGACTTGACGGTGCCCTGCGGTCGGCCGATGGCGGTGGCGATCTCGCGCTCGCTCAGGTCGGCGTAGTACTTGAGCACGACCACGACGCGCAGGCGGGCGGGTAGGTCGCCCAGCGCGCTGACGACGTCGTAGTCGCCCTCGACGTCTCGGGCGCCATCGGCGGGCGCCGAGACGCGCTCGAGCTCGGTGTCCGACGCGCGTCGGTCTCGGTGCGGGATCTCTGTTCGCAGCTTCGAGTTGCATGAGTTGACGACGACTCGGTAGAGCCAGCGGCGGACGTCAGATCCTGCGGAGAGCGAGGCCCGGAAGCGCCACGCGCGCAGGTAGGCCTCCTGGACGGCCTCCTCGGCATCCGACGGGTTGCCGAGGATGAGGCACGCGGTCCGGAACGCCGTCGGGTATCCCTCGTCGAGCCAGACCGCCAGTGCGTCGACCTCGGGTGTGTGCGGCACGTGTCCCAGCCCCCTGTGCTCGGCCCAAATTGAGCGCCACCCTCTATGACTCCTGCGGCAGCGGAATGGTTCGCGGCAATAGCTACTTCTTGGGGGACCTCGTCAACTTTCTGAGAATCGGGCGATCCACAGACGGGACCTCAGTTGATGGCGCGCTCACGGCCCTCCCAGTAGGGCTCGCGCAGCTTGAACTTCTGAAGCTTTCCCGTCGCGGTCCGTGCGAGCTCAGCGCGGAACTCGACGGTTCGAGGCGCCTTGAAGTGCGCGAGCGTGGACCGGCAGTGCTCGATCAGCTCGTCTTCCGTTGCCGCGTGACCGGAACGAAGGACGACGAGGGCCTTCACTGACTCACCCCATTTCTCGTCGGGTACGCCGATGACGGCGGCCTCGGCGACCGCGGGGTGCTGGAACAGGCAGTCCTCCACCTCGATCGAGCTCACGTTCTCGCCGCCGGTGATGATGACGTCCTTTCGCCGGTCGGTGATCACGGCGTAGGGGCCGTCGAGGAGGCCCCCGTCGCCCGTGTGGAACCAGCCACCCTCAAGGGCCTTCTGCGTCTCTTCTGGCTGGTTCCAGTAACTCGCGAAGACGTGGTTCGAGCGCGCGAGGATCTCCCCGTCCACGTCGATCGCAAGCTCGACGCCCACGGCGGGCACGCCGGCTCGTCCAAGGAGCGCGGCGCGCTCCTTGGAATCGAGGTCGTCCCACTCGCGCGGCGCGCGATTGATGGTGAGGAGCGGCGAGGTCTCCGTCAACCCGTAGATCTGGACGAACTCCCACCCAAGCTCGTCGTGCACGCGCTCGATGACGCGCCGCGGCGGCGGCGCGCCAGCCACGACGATCCGCACCCCACCGCGCCCTGGCACCTTTGCGCCGTCGGCGGCGCGCTGTGCCGCGGCGTCCAGGATCATCGCGACGACGGCGGGCGCGCCGCACATGAGCGTGACGCCCTCGCGCTCGACCCGCTTGAGAATCTCCTCGCCGTCCACTTTGCGCAGGACGACGTGGCGCGCGCCCATCGCGGTCGCGGCGTAGGGCATGCCCCAGCCGTTCGCGTGGAACATGGGCAAGGTGTGCAGCAGCACGTCGCGATCGCTCACCTGGAGGTGCCACCCGAAGCTCGCCGCGTTCAGCCAGCAGTTCCGATGCGTGAGCTGGACGCCCTTCGGGTTCGCCGTCGTCCCCGAGGTGTAGTTGATCGAGCAGCTGGCTTCTTCGTCGCGATCCCATGCCCGGGGCACCGAAGGCGACGCGCGGACGACGAAGAGCGCGGCGTCGTCGACGCCGTCGAGCCGCACCGAGCGCGCGACGTCGACGCCCTTCACGACGCCCTCGAGCTCGGGGTCATAGAGCAGGACCTCGGCACCCGAGTGCGCGATGACGTAGGCGATCTCCGCCTCGTTGAGGCGGAAGTTGATCGGCACGAGCACGCGCCCGTACCCGCTCACGCCGAAGAAGGCGATCAGGAACCGCGCCGAGTTCGGGCTCACGATGGCGACGCGGGCCCCGTGGGCGACCCCGAGCTCGTCCAGCCCTGACGCGAGTGCCGCCGCGCGGGCGTGCATCTCGGCGTACGTGACCTCGCCGAGCGAACCGGGCCCGTCGGGTTCGTCGACGATGGCGACGCGGTCTGGCATCGCGAAGGCGGCACGATCGAGAAAGTCCCCGACGGTGAGCTCGACCTTCATGCGACCTCCCTCGGTGCGGCACCGCCGACCCTACCGAAGCGAACGACGCCGTCTTCGAGCCCGATCGCATCGAGGTGCAGCTGGCGATGCTGGCGACGTCGCGTGGGAGGATCATCCCGTGCGATTTGTCGTCTACGGCGCGGGGGCCATCGGCGGGGTGCTCGGGGGACGGCTCGCCGAGCACGGCCACGACGTCGTGCTGATCGCGCGGGGCGCGCACCTCGACGCCCTCGGGGCACACGGCCTCTCGCTCGAGTCACCCGACGCCCGCGTCACGCTCGCTGTCGAGGTCGTCGGCGGACCCGACCAGATCTCGTTCCGCGGCGATGACGTCGTGGTGCTGGGCATGAAGAGCCAGGACACCACGCGCGCCCTCGATGCCTTGGCCGCGGCAGCGCCGCGCTCGACGCCGATCGTCTGTGCGCAGAACGGGGTCGAGAACGAGCGATCTGCGCTCCGCCGATTCGAGCGCGTCTACGGCATGTGCGTGATGTGCCCCGCGACGCACCTCGACCCAGGGATCGTCCAGGCGAGCTCGTCGCCGGTGACCGGGATCATGGATCTGGGCCGATGGCCGTCCGGGTCAGACGACACCGCCGTGGCGATCGCGGCGGCCCTGTCAGCGTCGACGTTCGCCTCAGAGCCCCGCGAGGACATCGCCAGGTGGAAGTGGGGAAAGCTGCTCATGAACCTGGGCAACGCGGTCGAGGCCGTCTACCACCGCGACGCTCGGGCCGGCGAGCTCGCCGCCGCCGCGCGACGAGAGGGCGTCGAGTGCCTCCGGGCTGCGGGAGTCGGCTTCGTGGACATCGATGAGGACGCCGCTCGACGTGGCGAGCTGCTCACGCCGAAGCCGATTGGTGATCGACCGCGGTCGGGCGGATCGACCTGGCAGAGCCTGACGAGATCCACCGGCATCGTCGAGACCGATTTCCTCACGGGGGAGATCGTCTTGCTCGGTCGACTGGCGGGCTTCCCGACCCCGATCAACGCCTTTCTCCAGGACGTTGCGAACACGGCTGCCCGATTGCACGCCGCCCCCGGGTCGAGGTCCGCCGACGAGGCGTTCACGGCGCTGTCGATGCCGCCCAGTGTCTGACGCGAGGACGGGCCGAGCGGGCGCTCGGTAGCATCTCGCCGCCGCGACAGCGGGCAACGCATGGCGTCTGCAGTCGTCACCTGAGCGTCGAGGGGACGGTGTGAGCGCCCGTCGCGCGATTCGCACTCGTGCGACATCGGCCGAAGGTAGCCTCCCAAGACCGATGACGTCCCAAGAGGCACGCACGGTGCCCCTCGAGGCAGCCGGCCACGACTCGCAGCACGACCTGCACTCGCACTCGGCTTCGCGCGTCAACACGCTCGAGGTCGTGGTGCTCGCGGCGCTGGTGGTGCTCGGCGCGGTCATCCGCGCGCGCGGCTTCACATCGGGCGACCTGTGGTTCGATGACGCGTGGGCGGCAGCACCGGCGAGAGTGGGCCTGTCCGACGCGATCCACATGGTGCTCACGGCTCCCGGCTACGGCCTCGCGCTCCGCTCGTGGATCCGCCTTGATCCCGCGACGACGTGGTTCGCGCAGCTCCCCGCGTACGTCCTCGGGCTTGCGGCGATACCGGCGGTCTGGGCGCTGCTTCGACGCCTGCACCTGCCGCGATGGAGTGCCCTCGGAGCCGCGGCGATCCTGGCCGCCGGGCCGCTCGCCGTGCAGTACTCGACGAGGGTGAAGGAGTACCCCTTCGACCTCCTCTCTGCGTGCGTGCTGCTGGCGCTGGCAGAACGCGTGCGCGAGGTGCCGTCGGCCAGCCGGCTCTGGGTGCTCGCGGGCGCCTCGGTCGTGGCGTTCGCGATGTCGGCAGGCCCGGCCCCGGTGATCGCGGGCATCTGGCTCGCGGTGCTCGCCTGGTGCGCCACCCGGTCCGAGTCCCGCGCGCGAGTGCCAGGTCCGCTCGGAGCGGCCGCGGCGGGCTGCGCGCTGGTGTGGGTCGTCTTCTTGCGCCACCTTCCCGGCGTGCTCTCCTTCAACTGGCGACGACGCGGCTTCCTCGTCGACTACCGGTCGCTCTCGCTTGCCGAGCGAACCATCTCGATGATCTTCGGCGGCTTCGTGCACGCGGTCTTCGCCTACCCCGTCCCAAGCTCGTTCTTCAACACGAAGCGTGGTCTCCACGCCGCCTCGGTCGCCGTCGTCGGCGCCGTCCTCCTGGCCGTCGCGATCGCCGGACCGATCGTCATCGCGGCACGGAAGAGGTGGTCGACTGCCGCGCTCCCGTCTGCTCTGGCGCTGCTCGTCGCGGTCGTGCTCGCGTTCGCTGACCGCGTGCCGCTCGGTGACGGCCGAACCGACGAGGTGCTCTACCCGGCGTTCCTCGTCTGCCTGGCCGCCGTGGCTGTTGTGGTGACCCCGCACGTCGCGCGGGCCCTCCCGCGGTTGCTGCGCAGTCGCGTGGCGTGGTCGGGTGTGGGCGCGGTGGCGCTGGCCGGCGTCACGATCTTCGGGCTCTCCCACGAGGCCGTGTACCCGACAGTCTCGCTGCGCGGCGTCGAGGCCCGGCTGCCCGCGCTCGAGCGCCCTGGGGACGTCGTCTTCGTCGACACCTTCAACTCGTTCGGCTGGTGCTACTACGAGCTCTCTAAGTGCCGGTTCCAGGTCGGCGGCACGCCGGTGTGGCCCCAGGGCTTCCGCCCCGTCTCGGCAACGCCCACGGTGTTCATCGCGTCGCACTACGGCATCCCTTTGCCGGAGTTCACCGCGGCCCAGCAGCGGGCTCGACGAATCTGGTACGTCGGGTACACCTATGGCACGTTCGACGTGGGGGCGGGGCCGTCTCGGGCTCGCACGCCTGTCTTGACCTACATGACTGGCCTCTTGGGGCACGATGGCTGGCGTCCGGCCCTCGGGTCGCGAAGCACGGCGATCATCGGGCTCAATGCCTACGCCGTGCTCTACGTGCGGGGCCCCTGACGGTCGCGGATCGCTCGCCGGACGCACTGCGCTGGTCCCGTGCTGGCCCGGTTGGGTGACGTAGCCTGACGGCGAATCGACCTGGGGGGCGAATATGAAGTGTGCGCAGTGCGGAGCTGAGGTCGCCGAGTCCGACACCTTCTGCGGCTCGTGCGGGAGTCCGGCCGCCGCTGCGCCGGCCGCCGCCGCCGGCACGCCGCCGCCGCCTCCGCCGTCCGGGCAAGTCGGTGGGCCGCCGGGACAGTTCTCGAACCCACCGGGGCAGTACCAGATGCCCCCGCCGCCCCCCGGGTCCTACGGGGCGGCCAAGTTCGTGGACCCCGCGACCGGCGTGGCGCTCGCAGAGTGGTGGCAGCGCGCGGTCGCGGTCATCATCGACGGATTCGTCATCGGCATCCCGTGGATCATCGTCTACTTCATCCTCGGGGCAATCGGAAGGACGACGTCGGTCAACCAATATGGCGCCACGTACACCTCGACGACCGCCGCGGTGCTCGTCCTCGCGTACCTGATCTTCGCGGTCGCGTGGTTCGGGTACTACGTGTACTTCAACGGTGGCGAGAAGGGACAGACCGTCGGCAAGATGGTGATGGGCATCGCGACGCGCGACGAGAGTGGGCGAGCCCCCCTCGGATACGGGCGCGCCGCGCTGCGCTGGCTCGTGATCCTCGGGCTCGACATCTTGTGCTTCATCCCGCTCGTCATCGACTATCTGTCGCCGCTGTGGGACCCGCGCCGCCAGGCGTGGCACGACAAGGCGGCGCACTCCGTCGTCGTCACGACCAAGTAGCCGGCGCCCGGGCACGCCCCGCCAGGGGCGGCGGCGCGGACCGATGATGGCCGCACAGGTCGAGGTGCGTCCGGCCATCGAGGCTGACGCGTCGGCGATCGCGACGCTGCTCGTAGGGGGCTCGCGGGACCCCGACGCTGAGGACCCCGCGTCGCCCGAGCGCTACGCCGCGGCGATCGTGCGGATCCGCGAGCAGGGCGGCGAGGTCCTCGTGGCTGACGGTGGCGCGGGCGTCGTCGGGGTGTGCCAGCTGCTCGACCTCGCGCACCTCCAGCACCAGGGCGGCCGCGTGACCGAGATCGAGAGCGTCCACGTGGCCGCGGACCGTCGCGGCGAGGGCGTCGGGTCGCGGCTGGTGGAGGCGGCCGCCGCGTGGGCGTCGGCTCGCGGGTGCTACCGGGTACAGCTCACGAGCCACGTCGAGCGCGCCGACGCGCACCGCTTCTACGTGGCGAACGGCTTCGTCGCGTCGCACGTCGGCTTCAAGCGGTACCTCGATGCCGACGACGGGACCTGACGACGTGCCGACGCGACTGGTCCGCGTGCGACCTGACGGACTACTCGGTCTCGGTGTCCGTCCCCGATGGGCTACGGGGCACCGCGATGGTCGGCGGGTCCGGCTTCGACGGGGTCGCGAGCTCGATCACCGAGACCGCCGAGGTGGGTGCCTCGCCGGTCTCGGTGGCCACCGGCGACTCGGCCGTCAGCACGGGGACCGCTGACGTCGCCAATTCCTCGTCCTCGTCGTCGCTGACCTGCACGGCGATCACGCCAGTTGACGGGTCAGGGGGACGCTCGACGTCGTCGGCGTCGCGTCCTACCGCGATCGAGAGCTGGGTTGCGATCGCCTCGAGACCGGCGAGCCGGGCCGCCGCCTCGCGACGTCGACGGAGTCGGACGGCGAGCAGCTCCCAGGGCACGAGCAGCGAGAGCACCGCGATGAGGGCAGCCATGCCTGCGGCGGGAATCCCCGGCGGCAGGAACGTGAACTCGACGGTCGAGCGGCCCTTCGGGATGAGGATCGCCTGCATCAGCGTCCGGTCCTCGACCATGACGGGTGCGCCGTTGACCGTCGCGCTCCAGCCGGGGAAATACACCTCGGTGCGCATCAGCAGGGATTGGTGCGGGCACGTCGTCACGTAGGAGTCCTGGGTCATCTGTTCGACCGAGCAGCCGGATGCAGAGACGATCGGATGGGACTCGTCGAGTCGCCAGACCTCGATGAAGCCGTCGTCGTACACGAGCTTCGCGCCGCGATGCCCGCGGAACAGCTGGATCCGCGCGGGCGCAACGATGAAGCCCACGCCGAGCTGCTCGTACAGGGGGAGCTTTTGGAAGAGGAGGTCCGCCGAGCTGGGTGCGCCGGGGATCGACGGGTGCAGCCCGGTGAACGAGGTCGGGTTCTCGTAGGGGTCGAGTTCGAGGGCGATGGACTCGAAGGACTTCGGGACCGGCAGGTCGACGTCGTCGAGCTGGCCGATGCCCACCTGTGACCCATAGTTGGCCGAGGGAACGCCGAATCCGAAGATCCGCGAACTACCCACGTTGGCCGCGAGGAAGGCCTGCGCGCGCGTGTCGACGTGGATGTCGCCCGGCCACGACGCGAGGGGGATCGCGAAGAGCACCGCGGCCTCTGCGACGACGACAGCACCCGCGATCGCGCCTCGGAGCTTCGATGGCGCAAGCGACGCGAGCAGCAGCCCCGCGATGACGACGACCACGATGAGCTCGGAGAGGTGGAACGAGGTGGGGGTGAGCGCCTTCGACGCCGCGACCGCGCCCGAGCCGGCGGACATCCCCATGAGCAACACCCCGGTCGTGACGAGGAGGCCAGTGGCGATCGCCTTGACCGACTCGGCCCTGGTGCTGGTCGCGAGGTCCCTGATCGCGAAGGCCGCGAGGATGACGAGCCCGAGCTCCCAGGTCGCCGGCAGGTACCGGTACAGCACGATGTGGGTGATGAAGGGCAGCGACGCCACCGCCGGGTGGATGATCGGCACCCCCACGGAGTCCGCCAGGCTGAAGCCGACCCACGCCGCGATGACGATGCGCAGTCCTCGATCGCGCTTCCCGAACAACGAGGCGACGGCGAGCGCCATGAGGGCGAAGCCCGCGTAGCCGCCGACGGCTCCCCAGAGGCTGAGGGTGGCGGGGAACTTGCTCTGGAGCACCCTGCCGAACAGGTAGGGCGAGACCGACATCGCCGCGTACGCGCCGCTCAGCTTCTCGGCGGCGGCGTTGCCCGCGTGCTCGGCGACGTAGCCGTAGCGCAGGTAGTCGCTGAACGCCACGAGGAGCGGCGCCGCGATCGCGATCCCCGCCGCGATCCCCGCGGCTGCCTTGCGGACGTAGTGCAGGACCTTGGCGCGATCGAGGGCGAAGCCCCGCTGCACCGCGATGACGACGACGAAGATGAGCCCGATCGAAGCGGTCTCGATGAAGCCGGAGAGGAGCGCGAATGCGGTGCCGACCGCCAGCCATCGCCACCCGCCTCCGCGGCCCTCCGCGGCGGCGCGGCGCGCGCGCTCGAGTCCGAGGAGCATGACGGGCAGAAAGCACAGCGGGTTGATCGCGGCGTTCGCGAGCCACGCATAGGTCCCGTTGGTGGCGAAGAGCATGCCGCCGATCGCCGCGACGAGCGGGTTGCACCGGAACTCCCGAAGCAGCCAGTACGTGGCGACCCCCGCGAGTGCCTCGAGCGAGAGGTGGAAGATCAGCGACCCATCGTGGAGGAGGTAGAGCAGCGTGAGCGGGAAGAGGCCTCCGGACTGCAGCTCGCCGATCATGGGGGCGCCGAGGCCCTCGAAGGGGTTCCACCACGGCAGGTGGCCGTGTGCCAGCTGTGAGGCTGCGCGCGTGCCGAACGTGTACGCGGTCCTGTACACGTTCGGGTCGGTGGTGGGCAGCGCGGAGACCGAGTGGCTGGGGATCGCCCCGAAGCCCGAGTACAGCGCGAAGGGGTTGTAGCGCGAGGGGTTGCCGAGCACGCCGAGCGTGACCGCGATCGGCCACAGTCCGGCGACCGAGCAGCCGAGCGTCTCCTTCCATCGTGCGTAGCGCCTGGGCATCAGCGTGCCGTCACGAACAGGCGATGGCCGTGCCGCCAGCTCGAGGATGCCGCCACGCTGACAGCTGGGGCCGCCGCGTGCCTCGACATCGGGTCAGCTTCGGACGGCAGCATCCACGTGCGGGCCGCGGACCACGAGGGCGACGGTGGCTCGGTCGCAGTGGCGTCGCATCGTGCCCTCAACTCGCGGGCGTGAACGCGCAAGGGAGGTGCTTGATGCCGTTGACGAAGTTCGAGCGAAGCCGGACCGGTTCGGACGTGGCCGCGAGGTCCGGCAGTCGCCGGAACAGCTCGCGATGGATGACCTTGATCTCTCGGCGCGCGAGGTGCGCACCGAGACAGAAGTGCGGACCTGCGGCGCCGAAGCCGAGGTGTGGGTTCGGGTCCCGGGTGACGTCGAACCGATAGGGGTCGTCGAAGACCTCGCTGTCGCGGTTAGCTGAGTTGTAGAAGAGCAGCACGCGGTCGCCCGCCTGCAGCTCGGTACCGGAGAGCGTCGTTGGCTCGCTCACCGTGCGCCGCATCCAGATCACCGGCGACGCCCACCGGACGATCTCGTCGACCGCGGTCGTGGCCCGACTCTCGAAGTCGGCCTGCCAGATGGCCTTTTGGTCCGGGAACTGGGAGAACGCCCACATCGCGTGGGCGATCGCGGTCCGGGTGGTCTCGTTGCCCGCGGTCACCAACAGGATGAAGAAGCTCGCGAGCTCTTGGTGCGTGAGGGCGTCGCCTTCGATCTCTGAGTTGACCAGCGCCGACGTGATGTCGTCCACGGGGTGCTCGATCCGGTAGGCGCCGAGCTCTTCCATCATGGAGGTGAGCGTGGCGCCCGCCTCCATGATCGCGATGACGGGGTTCGCGTCGCCGCCCACGTACTCGGGGTCGCCCGCGGACAGGATCGTGTTCGAGCATCGCAGCACGGCGTCCTCGTCGGCACGCGGCAGGCCCATCATCTCGCAGATGATCCGCAGCGGGAACGGGGCGGCGACGTCGGTCGCGAAGTCACAGCCGCCGTCGCTCGCGACCTGATCGACGACCTCGCGCGCGACCCTGTCGATGGAGTCCTCGATCGCCTGGACGCGTCGAGGGTTGAACGCGTTGGACACGATCCGGCGAAGCCGCGTGTGGCGTGGATTGTCCGTCGAGATCATCCCCGAGAAGTACTCAACCATCTCGGCGGGCAGGTCGATCAGCGAGACCGCCCCTTTCCCGGAGATGAAGGTCTCCGGATGCCGACTCGCGGTCGTGACGTCGCGGTGCCGCGTGAGGGCGTAGTACCCCGAGCCCTTCGGCAGCTCGAAGGGGAAGTCCTCGATGACCGGATCCTCGAAGTGCGGCATCGGCCGCTCGTTGCGGAGCAGCTCGAAGGCACCTTCTCGCGCGTCCCACGGCAGGTCCCAGAATTCCAGGGAGGTGAGGTCGATCTGGTCGAGGGTGAGCGCAGACGTCGGAAGCACCGCGCAAGAGTAGCGAGGTGCTCCGGTAGCCCCCGGCGGGCATCCCCAGAGGGCGCCCTGCGCGACTCGAGCGCCGGAGCACCGGCGTCGGCGAGCTGCGGAATCGTGCCTGCACGGGTCGCTCGGGCCCGCGGCAGACTGTGTGGGTGCACGAGCCGACCTCTGACGCGACGATCACCGACGAAGAGCGCGCCGAGCGGCTCGCCGCCTTGCGAGAGCTGATCGAGCTCATGCGACCGTCGGTCCAGCAGGACGGTGGGGATCTCCTGCTCTTGAGCGCGGACGTCGAGACCGGCGTCGTCGAGGTGCAGCTCCAGGGGTCGTGCACGTCCTGTGCGATCAGCTCGTCGACGCTCGAGGGCGGGGTCGCGAGGATCCTCAGCTCACGCCTCGCCTGGGTGACCGAGGTGCACGGGGGAGTGGACGAGTCAGCGGACCCGATCGAAGCAGCGCTGCTCGGACGCGGGGCGTACGTCCCGAAGCGATGAGCTGACCCGATTCGCAAGCCGGCCCGCACGACCGGACATCTACTTAGTTATACTAAGTAACGATGACGGTCGCAGACGCAACCACCTCGGTCGCGAGCCTTGCCCCGCGGCTCCGGGTAGCCGTCACGAGGCTCAATCGGCGTCTGCGCTCGAACGCGCTCGGGGGGATCTCCCCGGCACAGGCCTCGGCGCTCTCGATGATCGACCGCCTCGGCTCCCCGGCCCTCAACACGCTGGCTGCCGCCGAGCAGATCCGACCGCCCTCGATGACCCGCATCGTCGACGCGCTTGAGTCCGATGGCCTCGTTGAGCGCCGAGTCGACGAGACAGATCGCAGGAGCTCTCGCGTGTCGCTGACCGCCGCAGGGCGACGAGAGCTCACGACGATCAGGAGTCGCAAGACCGCCTTCCTCGAGCAGCGCCTCGCCGCGCTCTCTGAGGACGAACGCGTGGCCGTGGCTGCGGCGCTCGACATCCTCGAGCGCCTCGCGGAGGAGCAGTGAGGTTCGTCCGACGGATCTCTGGGCGGACGTTCTTGTCGCTGCGCGTGCGGAACTTCCAGCTGTTCTTCATTGGGCAGCTGATCTCGATCTCGGGCACCTGGATGCAGTCCTTCGCCCAGGGGTTCCTCGTCGTCTGGACGCTCCATGCGAGCGCCACAGATCTCGGGATCACGATCGCACTGCCGTTCGTGCCGATGCTCCTGCTCGGCCCCTTCGGCGGCGCCATCGTCGACCGCTCGGACAAGCGCTTCGTCCTTTACTTCACCCAGTCCGCCGCGGCGATCCTCGCGCTCTCGCTCGGGATCCTCGTCTCGACCCACCACGTCTCGCTCCCGGCGATCTGGACGCTCGCCGCGCTCCTCGGGGTCGTCAACCTGTTCGACAACCCCGCCCGGCAGTCGTTCGTCCAAGAGATGGTCGGCAAGGACCTATTGCCCAACGCCGTCTCGCTCAACAGCGCGCTCGTCAACCTGGGCCGCGTCGTGGGTCCTGCGATCGGCGGGGCGCTGCTCATCGTCGGGATCGCGACGTGCTTCTACGTGAACGCCGCCTCCTACATCGCGCTCCTCGTGGCACTCGCGATGATGCGGTCCGAGGAGATCACGAGGATCCGGACGGTGCCCCGGAACCGCGGCCAGGTCCGCGAGGGGCTCCGCTACGCATTCGCCAATCGCGAGATCCGAGAGGTCCTCACATCGGTCACCATCGTCGGGCTCTTCGCGTTCAACTTCACCGTGACGCTGCCGCTGCTCGTGAACCGTGTGCTGCACGGCTCGTCGGTCGACTACGTGCTCATCACGTGCTCGATGGGGCTCGGCGGGCTCCTCGGGGGCCTCTACGTCGCGCACCGCTCACGGCCGACACGCAAGCTGCTCGGCCTCTTGGCCGCGGCGTTCGGCGTGCTGATGGGCATCGTGGCGGCGGCACCGTCGATCTGGCTCGCGTGCATCGCGATCGTGCCGATGGGCGCGGCGTCGCTGGCGTTCGTGTCCACCGCCAACGCCACGCTGCAGCTGCACAGCGACGAGCGCATGCGCGGGCGGGTCATGTCGCTCTACGCGATGGGCTTCCTCGGCACGACCCCAATCGGCGCCCTCGTTGTCTCGTCCGTGGCCGCGGCGTCGAACGCGCGGATCGCGATCGCGGTGGGCGCGCTGGCGACGGTCGGTGCGAGCGCGCTCTTGCTGGGCGCGAGTCGAGCGAGGGTCGCGACCTCCCTCGGCGCGACCTCGGCGAGTCCCGCCTAAGCCATCGCCCAGGGCACGACTAGGCCCGCTGAACCTTCGGCTCCTTCGGCAGCCCGAGGGCCCGCTCGCCGATGATGTTGCGCTGGATCTCGGCAGTCCCGCCCCAGATCGTCTCGGAGCGGCTGAAGAAGAAGCCCGCCTGGAGGTCGCTCACGGGGTAGTCGTCGCGCCCGCGACGGTGTCCAGGCAGGAGCCCCTCGGCGCTGCCACTTCCCTCGAGGATCTGGGCGCGCATGCCCACGACGTCCAGGCCCAGCTCCATCGTCCTTTGGTGCGACTCGGACCAGAACATCTTGTTGCAGGCGCCGAGCAGCGCGGCGGCGTGGGTGCCGTTGAGCGCGTCGGTCAACGTCCGGTAGCCGTTGATCTGCATGATCTTGATGTCGGACCACGACCGCACCAGGCGGTCGCGCACGAGCGGGTCCTTGTCCTTGCCCGTCGTGTGGGTCTCGCCGGCGATGAAGTCCCACTCCTTTTGGAAGCGGCGGTAGCCGGTCGTCGCCGAGCTGCCCCGCTCGAAGCCGAGCGTCGTCATCGCGACCTTCCAGCCGTTGTTCACGCCGCCGACGACGTTGTCCCTAGGGCAGCGCACGTCGGTGAAGAACACCTCGTTGAACTCCGCGGAGCCGTCCACCTGGGTGATAGGGCGCGCCTCGACGCCGGCCTGATGCATGGGCACGAGCAGGTACGAGATGCCCGCGTGCTGCGGGGCGTCAGAGTCGGTGCGAGCGAGGAGGAAGATGTAGTCGGCGAACTGGGCCTGGGTCGTCCAGACCTTCTGGCCGTTGATGACCCACTCGTCGCCGTCGAGCACCGCCTTGGTCTGCAGCGAGGCCAGGTCGCTGCCGGAGTTCGGCTCGCTGAACCCCTGGCACCAGGTGATCTCGCCGCGCATGATGCCGGGCAGGAAGTGCTGCTTCTGCTCCTCGGTGCCCCACTGCAGGATCGTGGGGCCGACGAGCGTGTCGCCGAAGAAGTCGGCCCGCAGTGGCGCGCCGGCACGGGCGAACTCCTCGTTGAGCACGACCGACTGAAGGATCGACAGGCCCTTGCCGCCGTACTCGACGGGCCAGCTCGCGCAGATCCAGCCGCCTTGGTAGAGCTTCTCGGTCCACTCCTTGTTGAACGTGGAGCGCTCCTCGCTGCTCATCGAGAAGCCGTCGTCGAACCAGCCTTCTGGGAGGTTCTCCTCGAGCCACACACGGATTTCCGTCCGGAACTGCTGTGCTTCAGGCGGGTACGTGAGATCCATGTTCGCAGCGTAGCCATCAGCCTGACCGGTGAGAATCGTCACGGTTTGCGCCGTCACGCACGTTGCGACGACGATGGTGCGCCAATTCCCTCGGAGGTGTCGAACGACCGTGCCCAAGTCCCCGCGAGACGCCGTTCGCGACGTCCGGGCGTCCTGGGCGCTCTCGAGGGAGATCGAGATTCCCGACCGGGTCGCGCCACGCCCGCCGGCGCCGGGTGGGCGCCGGGTCGCCTTCCTCATCTACCGGGGCAACCCGCGGTGCGGTGGCCAGGGCGTCTACACGCGCCACCTGACGCGCGAGCTCGTCGCCCTCGGCCACAGCGTGGAGGTGTTCGCCGGGCCTCCATGGCCCGAGCTCGATGAAGGGGTGGGCTTCACGCCCGTGCGGGGGCTCGATCTGTACCGCGACCCCGACCCGTTCCGCGTCCCGGCCCGCAGCGAGTTCACGTCGCTGCCCGACGTCGTCGAGTTCGCGACCATGTGCCTCGCGGGATTCGGCGAGCCCCTCGCGTATTCCTTGCGCATCGACAGGCACCTGGCTTCGAGGCGTGCCGACTTCGACATCGTTCACGACAACCAATGCCTCGGCACGGGCATCCTCGCGCTGCAGCGCAAGGGGTGGCCGCTCCTCGAGACGCTGCACCACCCGATCACCGTCGACCGGACCATCGCGCTCGACCACGTGGACTCCGCGTGGCAGCGCTTCACGACCAGGCGCTGGTTCGGGTTCCTGCGCATGCAGGTGCGCGTCGCGCGCCAACTGCCCGCGGTGATCACCGTCTCGGAGAACTCCAAGGTCGACATCAACCGCCAGATGCACGTGCCCCTCGATCGGATGACCGTCGTGCCGGTCGGCGTCGACCACACGGTCTTCCATCCGGACCCACGCACTCCTTCCGAGCCGGGTCGGCTCATGGTCACTTCCTCGTCCGACGTGCCGATGAAGGGGCTTGTCCCGCTCCTTGAGGCGGTCGCCAAGCTGCGCGCCGAGCGCGAGATCCAGCTCTGCGTCATCGGTCAGCCCCGCAAGGGCGGTCGGGTGGACAAGGCGATCGACCGGCTGGGCCTCGGCGACATCGTGACGACCGTCACGGGGGTCTCGGACGCCGAGCTCGCCCGCCTGTACTCGCGCGCCGAGGTCGCGGTCGTGCCGTCGCTCTACGAGGGGTTCTCCCTGCCCGCGATCGAGGCCATGAGCTGTGGGGTGCCGGTCGTCGCGACCACCGGGGGCGCCTTGCCCGAGGTGATCGGCGAGAGCGGCAAGACGGGCGTGCTCGTCACGCCCGACGACCCCGAGGCGCTCCTTCGCGCCATCCGCGGCCTGCTCGACGACCCTGCGGCGCGCGCGCGCCTTGGTGCGGCAGGTCGCCAGCGCGTGATGGAGCGGTTCACCTGGGAGGTGACCGCGAGGGGGACGGCCGCCTGTTACGACGCCATCCTCACGGGCCGCCCTCTCCCTGAGTCCGTGACGTTCGCCTGATGCTCACCTGTGACTACGACCGGCTCGGGCTGCGCGAGGGCGACCTCGTCTTGGACCTCGGCTGCGGGTTTGGGCGCCACGCCTACGAGTCGGCGCGACGCGGCGCCGACGTCATCGCGCTCGACGCCGGCGCCGACGAGGTCGTTGGCGTCGCCTCGGTGTTCGCGGCGATGGGAGAGGCTGGCGAGCTGCGAGACGTCCGTGTCGCCACGGTCCGAGGTGACGGGCTCCGCCTTCCTTTCGACGACGCGACGTTCGACCGGGTGATCTGCTCGGAGGTCCTCGAGCACCTCCACGACGACCGGACGGCGATGTCCGAGCTCGCCCGCGTGCTGCGTCCGGGAGGGACCATGGCGGTCACGGTGCCGCGCTACGGGCCCGAGCTCGTCAACTGGGCGCTGTCGGACGAGTACCACAACGTGCCGGGCGGCCACATCTGCATCTACCGGCGCAGCCAATTGCTCGGCCGGCTCCGCGGCGCGGGGCTCGAGGTGCTCGGCACCGGCCACGCCCATGGCCTCCACAGCCCGTACTGGTGGCTGAAGTGCGCCGTCGGGACGACCAACGAGGACCACGTCCTCGTCCGCGCCTACCACCGACTGTTGGTGCGCGACATCGTCGAGGCCCCCCGCTCGACACGCCTGGCCGACAGGGTGCTGTCCCCGCTCATCGGCAAGAGCGTCGTCGTCTACCTGCGCCGACCGGTCACCGCGGCCGCGCCCAAGGTTCGCGCCGAGGCCCTGGTGACGTCGTGAGCGGCACCCAGGGGCTCTGGACCATCCCCGAGCTGCCGGGCGTGCTCACCTCGGGCGAGGTAGCGAAGTCAGGCGCGCACCTCGCGTCACTGCAGCGCGACGACGGCATGATCCCGTGGTACCCCGGGGGGCACTGCGATCCGTGGAACCACGTCGAGGCGGCCATGGCGCTGTCGGTGTGCGGGCTCGTGGACGAGGCAGCGGCCGCCTACGCGTGGCTCTCGCGAGCCCAGCTGGGCGAGGGCGGGTGGTTCAACTACTACGTCTCGGACCACGTGGCCGACGCGCGCATCGACACGAACGTCTGCGCCTACGTCGCGACGGGCGTGTGGCACCACTTCTGCGTGACCGACGACGACGAGTTCCTGGCGCGGCACTTCTCGATGGTCGAGCAGGCGCTCGACTTCGTGCTGCGCTTCCAGCTGCCCGACGGGACCATCCGCTGGTCGCTCGACGCCACGGGTCGACACGAGCCCTACGCGCTGCTGACAGGCTCGTCGTCGATCTTCCATGCGCTGCGATGCGGCGTGGCGGCCGCCGAGCAGCTCGGCTCGGCGCGGCCCGACTGGGAGCTGGCCGCGGGCCGGCTCGGCCACGCCGTCGCGCACCACCCGGGGTCCTTCGCGCCCAAGAACGAGTTCGCGATGGACTGGTACTACCCGGTCCTCTGCGGCGCGCTCGAGGGTGACGCGGGCAACCGCCGGATGGACGCGGGCATGCGGACCTTCTTGATCGAGGGCCTCGGCGTGCGGTGCGTGTCGACGAACGACTGGGTGACAGCCGCGGAGACCGCGGAGTGCGCGATGGCGCTCGACTCCCTCGGGCGAAGCGAGGAGGCGCGCCGGATCCTGACCCAGACCAATGGGCACCGCCGCGGCGACGGGTCGTACTTCACGGGCATCGCCTACCCCGAGCTGACCACGTTCCCCGGCGAGGAGATCACGTCGTACACGGCCGCGTCGATCGTGCTCGCCGCCGACGCGCTGAGCTCGACGACGGCCGCCGCGGGGCTGTTCCGCGGCGAGCGGCTCGCGCCCGCCCTCGACCTGGCCATGAGCCGCTGCCGTGGCGCGGCGTCACTCACCTGCACGGCGTCCTGACCGTCGCAGGACCCGGAGGCTCCCCGTCGCGGCGAGCTCGGTGAAGTCCGTCGAGAGGGCGCGGCGGTACAGCTCGTAAGGGGGGCGGCCGCCATCGCGCGGATCCTCGAACACGTCGTGGATCGCGAGCGTGCCGCCCTCGCCGACGAGCGGCACCCAGGCGCGGTAGTCGGCCCACGCGACGTCATGGCCGTGGCCGCCGTCGATGAAGCAGAACGTCACGCCGTCGCGGACGTGCCGAGCAGCGGTGGCCGAGTCGCCAACGAGTCCTACGACGCACCCCTCGAGTGCGGCGTCGGCGATCGTGCGCTGCCATGCAGGGAGCGTGTTGACACGCCCGTCGGCGGGGTCGACCAGCTCGGGATCGAAGTCGGCCCAGCCCTCTTGGAGCTCCTCGGACCCGTGGTGGTGGTCGACGGAGAGGACGACCGCGTCGGTCTCCTCGGCGGCGGCGGCTAGGTAGACGGTCGACTTCCCGCACCACGCCCCGACCTCGACGATGAAGGGCGCGCGAGCTGGACGGCACGCGGCGAGCGCGGCGTCGAAGAGCGCGGCACCCTCGTCGTCGGGCATGAAGCCCTTGGTCGCCCTTGCAATCCTGAAGAGGTCCTCGCGGCGGGTCACGCGAGGACTCTTCCACGCCGCCGCGCGCCCACCTTGCGTCGCGGCATCCGGGTCTGCGGGCTCAGCTGGTGGCGAGCGAGACGGCCGAGGCGATCGCGAAGCCGGCGAGCACGACGCCGCCGGCGCGCCGGATGATCGAGGTTGGCATGATCCGCAGCAGCGCTCGGCCCGAGAACGCGCCGATGGCGGAGACCGCGAGCAGCGCGGCGGCCGCGCCCACCGCCACGCTCCAGGGGCTGTGGGTCCTCGCCACGAAGTTGACCGTGAGCAGCTGGGTGAGGTCGCCGAACTCACCGAGCAGGATCACCCCGAACGCGCTGAACGCGATCGCCCATCGCGGGTTGAGCCGCCCGCGCCGCGCCTCGCGCTCGCCGCGCTCCTCCTCCTCGCGCTCGGGAACGATCAACAGGTACGCGGCACCGAACGCGAAGATGGCCGTGACCACAATCTCGAGCGCGGTGTGGGGCAGCCGCTCGAGCAGCTGGCCCGCGAGGACGGCGATCGTGACGTGCACGCAGAACGCGGCGGCACAGCCGAACCACACGAAGAGCGGGTCGCCGCGCGAGCCCATGAGGAGCGTCGCGATCATGGTCTTGTCCGGCAGCTCGGCAACCGCGATCACGGCGAAGACCGTGAACACGGTCGCCGCGCTCACCTCGGTGGTGCCGTCAACCTGCGAGCTGCCGCGCGAGATCCGGGCGCACGCGCTCGGCGAACGCCACGCCGACGAGCATCCGCTCGACGGACTGGTCTACCTGGCGCTGGCCCGAGTCGACGGGGTGCTCGAGGTGGAAGCCAGCGACCCGCTCGGCGAACGCACGGTCCGCGATGAACGTCGTGATCGAGTTCACGAGGTAGTGCGTCGTCTTTGACGGCAGCAGCTTGATGACCTCGTCCCAGCGAGCGGTCATCTGCTCCCAGACCGCAGGTCCCCCGACGGGGTTCGCGATGAGCGCGATCATCTGCAGCGGGACGTCTTGGAGCCGGAACTCGCTGAAGCACATCTCGAAGCAGCGCAGCGCCAGCTCCCTGTCGGCAAACTGCGCGAGCGCCCTGCGGTACCGGTTCTCGGACTGGGGGTCCTTCGCATTTCGGAACCGCTCCAGGGTCGCTTCGAAGTCACCTGGACGGTTGATCGCCCCGATCGTCGCGAGCACCGCGTTCGCGAGGTCGCCGTCGACGACGCCAGAGTCGAATCGTGCGATCGACTCCGTGCGCACCGCCTGGCCAGCCCCGAACGTGCCGAGCGCCTGGATCAGCAGCCCTCGCAGCGTGGGCGTCCGCTCGTCCTCGCCGGGCCGCTGCGCCCAGCCGAGGCGATCGAGCTTGGGGTCGAGCAGCTCGCGGACGGTGCCGGCGACCGCGGCGGTGTCCACATGGCTCGCGGCGCGATGCAGGTAGTCGAGCGCCATCACGAGCGTCGCCCAGGTCGCGATCTCGACGTGGTCACCGAGCCCCCGCGCGAGGGTGAGCAGGTCGCCCACCTCGCGTCGTCCCGCGAGCACGAGCGCCCAGGTGTCGTTGACGAGGACGGCGCGCTCGAGCTCGTCGAGCAGCTCGAGCGAGCCGGCGATCGTGGCGAGCTCGCTCGGTCCGTAGCTCGTCCGGTACACGCCCGAGCCGCCCGCGTTGGCGACGGCGGGAGCCGCGGTGCCGAGCGGCTGGGACTCGGTTCCCAGCAGCTGGTGGGTCGTCGCGCCGCCTGCGAGGGGTCGCGAGAGCACCGGGACGAGCCAGCTGTTGCCGATCGCGCTCGCCGCGGGCTTGGGCGTGTAGCTGAACGGCGCTTGGCTGATCGTCCCGTCCTCGACCGTGACGACGGGGTGCCCGCCCTGGAGGATCCAGGTGTCCATCGTCTGTCCGACCGGCTCGCCCGAGACCGCCTCGAGCGCGTTCCACAGGTCAGAGGTCACGGTGTTCGAGTAGGCGTGGTCCTTCAGGTAGTGGCGGATGCCGTCTCGGAACACCGCGGAGCCGAGGTACAGCTCGAGCATGCGCAGGACCGAGCAGCCCTTCTCATAGGTGAGCAGGTCGAACATGCCCTCGGCGTCGTCGGGCGAGACGACCTCGTACTCGATCGGCCTGGTCGAGTGCAGCGAGTCGATGCCCATCGCCATGTCGCGGGCGATGCCGAACTGCACCCAGCGCTTCCAGGCCGGGCGGAACGCGTCGCAGCACAGCTCTTCCATGAACGTGGCGAACGCCTCATTGAGCCAGATCCCCTCCCACCACTGCATCGTGACGAGGTCGCCGAACCACATGTGGGCGAGCTCGTGGGCGACGACCTGGGCGACACGCTGGATCTCGAGCTGGGACGCGGTCTGGGGGTCGACCAGGAGCGCGGTCTCGCGGAACGTGATGCATCCGAGGTTCTCCATCGCGCCGGCCGCGAAGTCCGGGATCGCGACGAGGTCGACCTTGTCGCCCGGATACGGGATGTCGAAGTACTCCGAGAAGAAGCGCAGCGAGAACGCGCCGATCTCGAGGGCGAAGTCGGTGAGGTGGGACTTGCCAGGCGGGAAGACGACCGCGAGCGGCACGCCGTCGACGTCGACGGTCCGGGTCTTTACGAACGGGCCGACGATGAACGCGACGAGGTAGGTCGACATCTTCATGGTGGGCGCGAAGCGGACCTCGCGGCGGCCGTCGTTGAGCGGCGTCTCGAAGTCGATCGGGGAGTTGGAGTACGCCGAGAGACCCCTCGGGACGACGAGGGTGATCGCGTAGGTCGCCTTGAACGCCGGCTCGTCGAAGCACGGAAAGGCACGGCGCGCGTCGGTCGACTCGAACTGGGTCGTCGCGATGGCGTGGCTCTCGCCGTGCTCGTCGGTGAACGTCGAGCGGTAAAAGCCCCGCAGTTGATCGTTGAGGATGCCCCGGAAGGCGATGGCGAGCACGTAGGCGCCCGCGGCGAGCTCCTCGCCGACCGAGATCGTCGCGCGCTCGAGCGCCTCGTCGAGGCTGACCGAGCCGTTCACGATCGTGCCCTGCGCGCCTCGGACCTCGGCCGTGTCGAGCTCGAGCTCGATCGCGTTGAGCACGATCGACGAGGTGGGCTCGCTCACGTCGAGGTCGATCTCGACGGTGCCCGAGAATGTCGCGGCGCCGAGGTCGGGGTCGAGGCGCAGGCGGTAGGCAGACGGCACCACGTGCGTGGGGAGCCGGTACTTGTCATTCGTCGAAGAAGGCATGCCGGACCCTAACGCCCAGCCTCAAAGCCCGACGTTGCAGCCCGGGCGCTGCCGAGCAGCTCGACCAGGTCCGGTCGGACCCGCTCGGCGAATGCCACGCCGTGGAGCATCCGCTCCACGGCCCGCTCGATGAGTGGCTGGCCGCTCTCGAGCACGTGGGCGCGATGGAACGCCGCCACTCGGTCCGCGAACGCGGCGTCACCAACGAGGCCCGAGACGCCGACACCGAGGCTGTACTGCAGCTGTGCGGGGATCTTCGCCCGAGTCTCGTCCCAGGTCGCCGCGACCTGCTCCCAGACCGCCTCGCCGCCGACCGAGTTGCCCATGAGACCGACGATCACGAACGGTGCGTCTTGGCTCCGGAACCACTCGAAGCAGTTGGTCAGCGTCCGCAGCGCGACGTCCTTGTCGGCGATCGCGGCGAGACCCGTGCGATACCGCGCCTCGGTCTGGGGGTCGTGCGCGCCGCGGATGCGCGCCAGCATCTCATCGAGGTCGCCGGACCGGCCGATCGTGGCCACGACGGCGACGACCGCGTCGGCGAGATCGCCGTCGAGGACCCCCGCGTCGAAGCGCCTCGCGGACTCCTCGCGAACTGACGGGTCCTCGACGAGACCGCCCAGGACCCGGATCGCGGTCGCTCGCACAAGCGGGGCCTGCTCGCTCTCACCGGGGATCGGCTCCCAGGTGAGCGTCGAGAGCACCGGCGCGAGCAACTCGGCCGCCCTCGACTGCAGCACGGGGCGCTGGTCGGTCGTGGCGATCCTCGCGAGCAGGTCGAACGCGTGCTCGACGACGGACCACGCCGAGGGCTCGACGAGCGTGCCAAGGCTCGTGGCCAGCACGAAGAAGTCGCCGACGGACTGGCGTCCCGCTCGCGCGAGCGCCCACGTGTCGCTGAGGATCACGGCGCGCTCGATCTCGGTGAGCGACGAGAACGCAGCCGCGATGGCCGACAGCTCGTCGCCCTCGTAGCTCGACCGGTACGCGCCCGCACCGCCCGCGTTGAGCACCGTCGCGGTGCCGGGCCACGGTACCGGCGTCGTGCCGAGGAGCTGGGTCGTTACCTCGTCCTCGTCGAGCCGGCGCAGCCGCAGGGGGACCACCCAGCTCGAGCCGATCGCCGACGGCCCGGTGGCCGGTCCGAAGGCGAAGGGGGACTGCGCGATCGCACCGCCGCTCAGTCGCACTGTCGGATGGCCGCCCTGGTAGATCCAGGTCGCCATGATCTCGCCCACGGGCTCGCCGGAGGCGGCTTCGAGCGCGTCCCAGAGGTCCGACGTCGTCGTGTTCGCGTACGCGTGGTCCCGCAGGTACCGCCGGATGCCGTCGCGGTACACGTCGGGGCCGAGGTACTGCTCGAGCATCCGAAGCACCGCACCGCCCTTGCGATACGTGATCGCGTCCAGCATCGACAGCGCCTCGGCCGGGGTGTGCACCGGGAACTCGATCGGCCGCGTCGCGTGCAGCCCGTCGACCTCGAGCCCGGACTCGCGCTCGCCGTTGAAGCGCTCCCACAGGCGCCACTCGGGGCGGAACGAGTCGACGCAGAGGTACTGGAGGAACGTTGCGAACGCCTCGTTGAGCCAGATCCCCTCCCACCACCGCATCGTGACCAGGTCGCCGAACCACATGTGGGCGAGCTCGTGGGCGACGACCATGGCGACGTCCTGGAGCTCGCGCTGTGACGCGGTCGAGGGGTCCACGAGCAGCACCGTCTCGCGGAAGGTGATGCACCCGAGGTTCTCCATCGCCCCGTAGGCGAAGTCGGGGATCCCGACGAGGTCCACTTTGTCCCCGGGGTACGCGACGCCGAAGTAGTCCGTGTAGAAGCGCAGTGCGTGGGACGCCACCTCGAGCGCGAACTCGCCGAGGTCGACCTTGTCCGGCGTGGAGACGACAGAGAGCGGGACACCGTCGACGTCGACGACCCGCCCGTGCGCGAAGGGCCCGACAACGATCGCGACCAGGTAAGTGGACATCCGCATCGTGGGGACGAAGTCCACCTCGCGCCGACCGTCGTCGAGCCTCGTCGCCGCGGCGATCGGCGAGTTCGAGTACGCCTCGAGGTAGTCAGGGACCACGACGGTGATGGCGAACGTCGCCTTGAACGCGGGCTCGTCGAAGCACGGGAACGCGCGCCGCGCATCGGTCACGCAGAGCTGTGTCGTGGCGATGACGTGCTCGACGCCGTCGGCGTCGGTGAACGTGGCCCGATAGAAGCCCGTGAGCAGGTCGTTGAGCACGCCGCGGAACCCGAGCCGGAGGGTCGTTCGACCGGGCTCGAGCTCGCGCTCGAAGGCGAGGGTCGCGCGCTCGAGCCCGGTGTCGATGCTGACCGCCGCAGCGAGCGTCGTGCCGTCACCGAGGACGGCCGACGCGTCGTCGATCTCGAGGTCGAGCGCGTTGAGCACGATCGCCCGCGTCGACTCGACGACCATGACGTCGATCTCGACGGACCCGTCGAACGTCGCTGCATTGAGGTCCGGCGCAAGGTGCAGCCGGTACGCGTCGGGGACGACGAGGGTCGACAGTCGAAAGCTCGCCTCGAGGTCCTCGGACATGGCACGGAGGCTAAAGCCTCTACCCTTGCGCCCGTGGAGGTCACGACCAGCGTCGAGTTCTCCGCTCGACCGGGGCCGCCCGTGCTCGACGTCGTCGCCATCGGCAACGCGCTCGTCGACGTGATCGCGACCGCCGACGACGAGCTCGTCGAGCGGCTCGGGCTCGTGAAGAGCTCGATGACCCTCGTCGACCTCGACCGCTCCCAGACGATCTACGCGGCGATGGGACCGACGGTCGAGATCTCGGGCGGGTCCGCAGCCAACACCATCGCCGGGGTCGCGTCGCTCGGCGGCAAGGCCGGTTTCGCCGGGAAGGTGGCTGAGGACCAGTTCGGCGAGGTGTTCCGCCACGACTTCACCCAGCAGGACGTCGAGCTCGACCTCGCGATCGTGGCGCCGTCCGACGGCGGGACGGGACGGTGCCACGTCCTCGTCACGCCCGACGCCCAGCGGACGATGGCGACCCACCTCGGCGTCGCCAACACCCTCGTGCCGGGCGACCTCGCTGGCTCGCTCTTCTCGCGGACCCGCCTCACGTACCTCGAGGGCTACCTCTTCGACCTGCCGCCGGCCAAGCAGGCGCTTCGCGAGGCGATCGAGCACACCCATGCCGCGGATGGCCTCGTGGCGCTGTCGCTCTCGGACTCGTTCTGCGTGGAGCGGCACCGAAAGGACTTCCTCGAGCTCGTGACCTCCCAGGTGGACGTCGTCTTCGCCAACGAGGCCGAGGCCCGTGCCCTGTTCCGCGCCACGGACCTCGCCCAGGCGCTCGCCGCGTTCGACGAGGCGGGCGTGCTCGCCGCCGTCACGCTCGGTCCTCGCGGCGTGGCCATCGTGGTGCCCGCCGGGACAGTCGAGGTCCCCGCGTGCGAGGTGGACATCGTCGTCGACGCGAATGGCGCCGGCGACCTGTTCGCCGCCGGCTTCCTCTACGCGCTCTCCCAAGGCGGCGATCCCGTGGAGGCCGCGCGTCTCGGCTCCATCTGCGCCGCCGAGGTGATCGTCCACACCGGCGCTCGACCGATGGCCGACCTCGCCGAGCTCGCGACCGCCGAGGGGTTGCTCTAGAGAGCTGCTGTCGCCTCGGCCTCGGCCGCGGCATCGAGCTCGGCGTCGAGCTGCTTGGTCCGCCGATCCTCGTAGCGAACCCAGCGAACCGTGACGGGGATCATGGCGAGCAGCATGAGCGCGTCGCCGCCGATCCACATGGTGGCGCCGCCGAGGTGCACGTCTTCGATGGCGGTCATGCCCCAGTCGCGGTGGACCATGTCGAAGATCGGGAACGGGTTATGCGTCGACATCACCAGCGCGAGGCCCGTGAACGTGTCGACGGGCACCGCGGCCATGAGGAACACGAGTCGAAGTCCCGGGTGCAGCGGCCGAGGGCCCTTCTCGATCCCAAAGACGTGGCGGAAGAACAGGTACCCGACGACGAGGAAGGCGATCTGCTCGAGATGGTGGAGCCACTCGTGGCTCATCGTGAGGTTCATGATGCCGCTCAGGTGTGTCGCGGGGATGAAGCCCGCGTAGGCGACGAAGCCGAATACGGGGTGGAGCACGACCCCGCCGATGGGCCCGTCGACGAAACCCCGAACGAGCCGCTGCGGCCCCCCGCGCAGCGCCGTGGCGGCGAGGTCGATCGGCGCGGCGGCGGCGAAGAACGGCGCGGCGACCATGATGAGCAAGAGGTGCTGGATCATGTGGTCCGTGAACAGCACCATGTCGTAGGCGCCGAGGATCGACTGGGTCGCGAGGAATGTCACGACGACGCCGCAGACGAAGCACGTGGTGCGTGCGCTCGACCACCCCGGCACGCGGGCGACCCCCATGAAGTAGAGCGCGAGCGCCGCCCCAAGCAGCACGCACGGCACCCACCCGAGATGCCACAGCCACAGGTTCGACCAGCGGAACGGCGGCGGGATAGGTCCCATGTCCATGCGATCAACGTAGACCCCGACGACCGTGGCCCCGGCGCGTGTCTACGCTTCTGGTAGTGCTCAATCGGTGGCTCTCGCCGCGTGCGTTCCTGCTGCACCTCCTCGGCGTTGCCTGGGTGGCTGGGTGCGTCGTCGCCGCTTACTGGCAGGTGGGCCGGGCGATCCAGGGCAACGAGTTCAGCTACCTCTATGCCATCGAGTGGCCCGTCTTTGCGGTTGCCGGGATCGTGGGATGGTGGGCGCTCGTGCACACCGATGCCAAGTCCTCAGAGGGGCGGGCCGTCAGACGGAGGGCCGAGGCCGAGCTGCGAGCCCGGGCCCACGTCGCACGGCGCGACCGGTCCGTCGAGGACAGCGAGCTCGCGGCGTACAACGACCACCTCGCCGAGCTGGCGGCGAACAAGCCAAAGGGGTGGCGTCGGTGACGGACCCGGCGTTTCGCCGCTACCGGGTCATGGCCTATGTCGTCGGCACGATGCTCTGCGTGCTCTGCGCCATCGCGCTGCCGCTGCAGTACGCGTTTGGCCATCCGCTGTTCGCCGAGGTCGGCTTCGACATCCACGGGATCATCTTCATCGCGTACCTGGTCACGGTCGGCGACCTCAGCCGCCGCCACGGGTTCGGTCCCAAGCGCGTCCTCGCGATGGCCGCGTCGGGCATCGTCCCGGGGCTCGCCTTCTACGAGGAGCGGCGGGTCGCCGCCTCGCTCGAGCACGAAGAGGCGCTGGCACGAGGCGCATCGTGACGAGCCGCGAGAGTCCTTGGCTCGATCGACGTGTGATCGCCTACGCGCACCAGGGCGGTGCGTGGGAGGGGCCGTCGTCCACGATCCACGCGATCAGCAGCGCGCTCGCTCGCGGTGCGACCGCGGTCGAGCTCGACGTCCACGCGACCAAGGACCGGCACCTCGTGGTGAGCCACGACGAGACCGTCGATCGCACGACCGACGGCGCGGGCACGATCGCCGAGCTGACCCTCAACGAGGTCCTCGCCCTCGACAACGCCTACTGGTGGGCGCCAGGCGCGGACGTGTCCCCGGGGCTCCCTGAGGACGCGTACCCGCTCCGGGGGCGAGCGCCCGACGATGTGTCGCTCGGCATCGCGCCGCTGTCGGCGGTGCTCGAGCTGCTGGCGGGCGTCGTCGTCAACCTCGACATCAAGCGGACCGCCCCGGAGGTCGAGCCCTACGAGGCCCTGCTCGCCGACGAGCTGCGCCGGCTCGGCCGCAGCGACGACACGATCGTGGCGAGCTTCTCAGACACAGCGATCGCGGCGTTCCGCGCCGTCGCCCCGGAGTTCTTTACCTCGCTCGCGACGCTCGAGACCGCCGAGTTCTACCGCGCGGTCCACGCCGGGACCGAGGTGCCCCGCACGGGCGGCGTCGCGCTGCAGGTGCCGGCGAGCTTCGGGGAGATCACCGTCGTGGACGCCCAGTTCGTCGAGGCCGCGCACCACGAGGGGCTCGCGGTGCACGTCTGGACGATCAACGACACCGACGAGATGCGGCGACTCGTGGACCTCGGTGTCGACGGGATCATCTCGGACACGCCCACTGCGCTGGTGGGCGTTCTAGAAGCGTCGGGGTGCGCGTGGGGCGGGCTCGGCCGGTAGCTCAGCCGCGGCCGCAGTTCGGCTTCTTGCCGTGGTTCGCCTTCTTCTTGGTCCGCAGCTTTCGCTTCACCGTGCGCTTCGACATTGCCCCACGCTAGTGCGCAGGTAGGTTGAGTCCGTCCGAGCTCGGCTTGGTCCACGAGGAGGCTGATGGACTCGGGATGGCTGCTCGCTGACGGAGAGGCCGTTGCCTCGGCGCTGCGCGTCCGCACGCCCTGGGACAGGCACCGAGCCGCCAAGTCCGCCCGGCGTGGCGAGACGGCTGCCGTGCTGCGCGCCCCGACCATCTTGCTCGGACCCCTCGACGTGATCTGCGTGCGCAACGGCTCGGCGACCACCGTGCGCACGGCAGGGCGACGGCCGGTCTGGAGGCTGCGCCCCGGCACGGTCGTCGTCGTCGGGAGGGGCGACGCCGCGCGGTGCGGGATGCACACTGGCACGGCCGTGGAGCTCCGTTGGACGGGGTGACCGGCGAGCTGATTGTCGTGGCGACGCCCATCGGCAACCTCGGCGACTTCTCCGAGCGCGCGCGGGACGCCCTCGAGCGCGCCGACGTCGTCTGCTGCGAGGACACCCGGCGCACCCGCGTGCTGCTGAGCGCCAAGGGCATCCCTGCGGGTGGGCGGCTCGTCAGCGTCCACGCGCACAACGAGGCGGCGAAGTCAGCCTGGGTCGTCGGGCGGATCGAGGCGGGCGACACGGTCGTCTACGTGAGCGACGCCGGGACGCCCGGGGTCTCGGACCCCGGCGCGCGCCTCGTCGCGGCGGTCGTCGCGAGCGGCAACCGCGTGACGGCCGTGCCCGGCCCGTCCGCCGCGCTCGCCGCCCTCGTCGTCTCGGGGCTGCCGATGGATCGGTTCTGCGTCGAGGGGTTCCTCCCGAGGAAGGGCGCGGAACGGACCCAGCGCCTAGAGGCGCTTCGCGTCGAGGAGCGCACCGCGATCGTCTTCGAGTCAGCTCCACGGGTCGCGGCGACGCTCAGCGAGCTCGCCGAGGTGCTCGGCGACCGTCCAGCGGCGGTGTGCCGGGAGCTCACGAAGCGCCACGAGGAGGTGCGACGTGGGACGCTGGCGCAGCTGGCGCTCAACCAGCGCGACGCCTCCGAGCCGCGCGGCGAGATCGTGATCGTGATCGGTGGGACACCAGCGCCCCACGCCGACGACGACGACGTCGCCCTCGCCGTGGCCGTCGCCCTCCGGAGCGGCGCGACGACGCGAGATGCCGCGTCAGAGGTGGCGAGCAGCCTCGGCGTGTCACGACGCCGCGCGTATGAGGCGGCGCTGCGACTCGGCACGGGAAGAAGCGAGTAGCGCCGGTACGATTCGTCGGTGCCGCGCTTCTATCTCACGACGCCGATCTACTACGTCACCGATGCCCCGCACGTCGGCACCGCGTACTGCACGATCAACGCCGACGCGATCGCCCGCTGGCACCGCCTCGTTGGCGACGACGTCAAGTTCCTCACGGGCACCGATGAGCACGGGATGAAGGTCGCCGAGGCGGCCCAGGCCCACGAGGTCAGCCCTCAGGAGTGGGCGGACCGAACCTCGAGCCGGTTCGTCGAGGCGTGGGCCGAGCTCGACGTGCAGTACGACGACTTCCTGCGCACCACCGAGGCGCGCCACACCCAGACGGTCCAGGCGTTCCTCACCAAGGTCTACGAGAACGGCTACATCTACAAGGGCACCTACGAGGGCCTCTACTGCGTGAGCTGCGAGGACTACTACACCGCCGACCAGCTGGTCGACGGGCTCTGTCCCGTGCACGGCCGACCTGTCGTCGAGATGTCCGAGGAGAACTGGTTCTTCAAGCTGAGCGCATTCGAGGATCGATTGCTCGAGTGGTACGAGTCGAACCCCGGTGCGGTCGCACCGTCCACGAAGCGCAACGAGGCCCTCGGATTCATCAAGGGCGGCCTCCGCGACATCTCGATCACGAGGTCGAGCCTGCAGTGGGGGATCGAGGTGCCCTGGGATCCCTCCCAGGTCTTCTACGTCTGGTACGACGCGCTCATCAACTACCTGACTGCGGTCGGCTACGGGAGGGACGACGACGAGGTCGACATCTGGTGGCCGGTTTCGCACCACCTCGTGGGCAAGGAGATCCTGCGGTTCCACTGCGTCTGGTGGCCGGCGATGTGCATGGCTGCTGGAATCGACCCGCCGTCGCACGTCCAGGTCCACGGCTGGCTCTTGGTCGGCGGCCAGAAGCTGAGCAAGACAATGGCCGACGGCGCGTCGATCAACGTCACCGACATCGCACCCTCGACGCTCGTCGCGGACTTCGGGGTCGACGCGGTTCGCTACCACCTGCTCCGAGAGGTCCCCCTCGGCGCGGACGGGGAGTTCTCGCTCGAGGGGATGGTCGCGCGGTACAACGCGGACCTCGCCAACAACCTGGGCAACCTGGTCTCGCGCGTCACGACGGTCGTCGGCTCCAAGTGCGGCGGCATCGGCCCTTCTCCGGATCCCGAGTCGGCGCTGCGAGCCGCCGCGCACGACGCGCTCGAGGACGCCGCGGAGGGTTGGACGACCTTTGCCCCGCAGCGCGCGCTCGAGGCGACCTGGCGCCTGATTGGCGCGGCGAACGCCGCCCTGGAGGCAGCCGAGCCCTGGAAGCAGGCGCCAGGTTCCGAGGTCGAAATCGTGTTGGGCGACGCCCTCGAGGTGCTCCGGATCGTGTCGCTGCTCATCGCGCCCGCCATGCCCGCGACGGCACAGACGATCTGGGGACGCCTCGGGCTCGAAGGCGCCGTGACGGACCGGCCGGTCATGCAGGCAGCGGCATGGGGGCAGTACCCCGGGGGGCTTCCCGTCGAGCGTGGCGAGCCCCTGTTCCCTCGTCGCCGTGACTGACGAGGACACACAGCGGCAGCGCCCGTCAGGGGGCTGGACGGACTCGCACTGCCACCTCCAGAGCCGGTTCGCGGCCACGGACGAGCGCGACGACGTCGAGCTGCGAGCCGTGCTCGAGCGGGCTGCGGCTGCCGGGGTCGCCCGCGCCGTATGCGTCGGCACCGACGAGGTCAGCTCCCTCGAGGCGGTGCGGATCGCCAACCTCGACGGGCTCCCCGTCGAGGTGCTCGCGACGGTCGGGCTCCACCCCCACGACGCGTCGAGGGGCACCGGGTCGCTCGGGGGTGTGCTTGACGCCGAGGGCGCCGACCGAGTCGTGGCGATCGGGGAGTGCGGGCTCGACTACTACTACGAGCACTCCTCGAGGGACGCCCAGCGCGCGGCCCTCCGCGACCAGCTCGCCCTTGCGAAGGACCGCGATCTGGCAGTGGTGCTCCACGTCCGGGACGCCTTCGACGACCTGTTCGAGATCCTGGACGACGTTGGCGTGCCAGAGCGGACCATCCTGCACTGCTTCTCGGGCGGTCCCGAGGAGGCTCGGCGGTGCGTCGCTGCGGGCATGTTCGTCTCGATCTCGGGGATCGTCACCTTCAAGAACGCCGAGCCCATTCGAGCCGCCCTCGGCGAGGTCCCGCTCGCCCGGCTACTCGTGGAAACCGACAGCCCCTTCCTCGCGCCCGAGCCGCACCGTGGGCGACCCAACGAGCCAGCCCTGGTACCCCTCGTCGGGGAGCGTGTTGCCTCAACCCTCAACCTCGACTTGAGTGTTGTGCGCGACGCCACCTCGGTGAACGCATCGAGGGTTTTCGGGGGTCTCGACCCCGTCTGATCTGGGACGACGCCCCCCAATCCGCGCGGCGACCGGAATTAACCACTGGTTACTTAGTGTGATCAGCACGTGGCCCCGACCGTTGCACCCATGACTTGCACCTTTGCGAACCGCCTCCGTAGCGTCCCGAACGTCCCTCGGCGGCTCGTCCGTCGAAGGTGCGATGTCCCCGGAGAAGGGTGGAGGATCTGAGGGCAACCCGCGCCAAGGGGCGGTTGATGGTGGCCGCGCTCGCCGCGGTGACCATGCTCGCCGCCCCGCTTGCGCTGCTGCATGGCGGCGCCGCCCCTGCGGCGGCGACCGCCCGAGACGCCGGCCGGTCGGCCGGCCCGACGTCGGGCACGACCGCGCTCACCCACACCCAGCTCGTCGCGTCCGACAGGCCCGTGCGGCCGCTGTCGGCGGGGCAGCGCCGGTACCGGCGCAACCAGCTCAGGTGGCACCACCAGCAGGCGATCCACGAGGCCAAGCTCGACCACGCCGCGGCCGTTCGTGCGGCTCGCTTCCAGCTCGCCCTCGACCGATCCCTCAACGGGCTCATCGGGCACCACGACGCCGCGATGCACGCGGCCGAGGTGCGCCATGCCAACGCCGTTCGCCTCGCCGAGGCCCGGTACACCGCCGCGGTCCGCGCCGTTGGGGCGCGACGTCACGCCCCGACCCGTCACACCGGCGCCCACACGAGGGAGGGGATTGCGACCTGGTACGGCTGGCACCCCGGACAATGCGCCAGCCCGTTCCTCCCGCACGGCACACTGCTCACCGTGACGGACCTCGCCACCCACAAGACGATCCAGTGCCTCGTGACCGACACCGAGGCGCACAACCCCGCGAGGTCCACCTTGAGCGCGTCGCCCACGACGATCTCGCAGCGCCCCTCGGTCACCTCGGCGAGCACTGCCGCGAGCCGGTGGTCGAGCTCGACGGCGCAGACCTGTGCGCCGGCGTCGAGCAGCTCGACGGTGAGCGAGCCGAGACCGGGCCCGATCTCGACGACCCGGTCCCGCGCGGCCACGCCCGCGAGCCGCACGATCCGGCGGGCCGTGTTCGGGTCCACCAAGAAGTGCTGCCCGAGCGACTTCTTGGGTCTGAGGTCGTGCTCGCGGAGCAGTCCCGCGACCTGCGACCTCGTCAGGGTCACCAGCTGATGCGGACCATGATGACGCCTTGGGAGAGCGGCGCGAGCTCCTCGAAGCAGTAGTTCGAGAGGATCCCTCTCTCCCC
>DATKGG010000008.1:0-19790 GCA_035510855.1 Acidimicrobiales bacterium | reverse complement strand
GGAGCGAGGATCGTCCGCCTGCACTCGGTCTGGCTCCCTGTCGCGGGGATCGTGCTGTCGTACACGCCGTTCCTCACCCAGCCGGGCGTCGTCGGCGTCAAGTCCGGCTACACCTCGGAGGCCGGGGCCTGCGACGTGATGGCCTACGACGCGCGCGTGGGCCGCCACGAGGTCCAAGTGCTGTCCGTCGTCCTCGGGCAGTTCTCCCTGATCAGTGGTCGAACGAATCTCACGGCCGCGGGCCACGCCGCGTTCGTCCTGGCGACCGGGACCGTCGAGCACCTGCACGCGTGGAATCTGGCGACCGCGCACCACGTCGTCGGGACGATCGGCTGGGGCTCGCACACCGTGCCCGTGCTCGCCACGGCAACCCTGAACGTGCCGGTCTTCTCGAGCGTCGACGCGAGCGCGAGGCTCCTCGAGGAGCCCTGGCCAGCGAGCAGGGTGCGCGCAGGCCGCACCGTCGCCAAGGTGTTCGTCACCAGTGGTGCCTACCGAGAGTTCACGACGCTCGTCACCGGCGCGACGCTCACCAGGGCGTCACTCTGGCAACGCCTACGCTGACGCGGTGCTGGCACGCGCACCCGCATCCAGCGCGAACCTCGGTCCGGGGTTCGATGCCGTCGCGCTGGCACTCGCCCTCTACGTCGAAGTCGAGGTCACCGACGCGCCGTCGCTGCGCGTGACGCTCGAAGGCGCGGGCGCCTCGCTGCCGGCTGACGCGACGAACCTCGCCGTCGAGGTTGCCTGCAAGGTTGCCGGGCACGATCGCCTCGCGATCGCGGTGCGCTCGGACATCCCGCCCGCTCGCGGGCTCGGCTCGTCCGCGGCCGTGGCGCTCGCGGCCGCCGCCGCCGCCGGTGCGGAGGACCCGCTCGCCGTCGCGGTGGGCATCGAGGGGCACCCCGAGAACGCCGCGGCGTCGCTGCGAGGTGGTCTCGTGGCCGCCGCGGTGTGCGAAGGGGTGGTGCGAACCGCCTCGCTCGCACTCGATCCCGCGCTGCGCGTGGTGGTCGTGGTCCCCGACACCGAGCTCGCGACGGCTGACGCGCGAGGCGTGCTGCCTGACTCGATCTCGCGCAGCGACGCGGTCTTCAACCTCCAGCACCTTGCGCTGCTCGTTGCCGGGCTCGCGGACCTTGGCGGCTTCGACGCCAATGCGATGGACGACCAGCTGCACCAGCAGCGGCGCACATCGCTCTTCCCGCAGGCGACGGCCCTCGCCGACCACCTCCGCGGCGCTGGCGCGCTCGGGGCGTGCTGGTCGGGGGCCGGGCCGAGCATCCTCGCGATCGTCACGCCGACGACCTCGGGCATCGTCGCGGACGCGGGACGGCGGGCGCTTCGCTCGACGGGGCTCACCGGGACGGTGCTCGAGCTCGCGCCGGACCACCGGGGCCTCGTCTGGGGGTGACCGACCGAGACGGTCGCGAGACGACGCTCGGCGCTGCCTGCGTGCTCGGCGGGGCGACGGCGATCCAGTCCTCCGCGGCGATCGGCGTCCCGTGCTTCGCGGTGATCGGCGCCGCCGCGACGAGCGGCCTGCGGTTCTTGTTCGGCGCGGTCGTCCTCGCGACCGTCGCTCGGCCGAGCCTGCGAGGTCGAACGCGCGCGGGGTGGCTCGGCATCGCCGCGTTCGGGATCGCGGTGGCCGCGATGAACCTGTGCTTCTTCCAGGCTGTCGCGCGACTGCCACTCGGTACCGCGGTGTCGATCGAGTTCCTCGGGCCGTTCACCCTGGCGGTCGTCACGGGCTCAGGACGACGCCACGGAGTCTTTGCCGCGCTGGGACTCGTCGGCGTGGTCCTGCTTGCGCGACCGGGCGGCGGCGTCACCCTCGTCGGCGCGCTCTTCGCCTTGGGCGCCGCGGCCGGCTGGGCGTCCTACACGCTCGCGTCCCAGCGACTCGGCGCGGTCACCGAGGGCATCGACGGCCTCGCGCTCGCGATCTGCATTGCCGCGGTGCTGACGGTCGGCTTCAGCATCCCGGCGCTCACGTCGCTCACCTGGTCGCTGCTCGCCCGACTCGTCTCGATGGCGGTGCTCGGCGTCGTCATCGGCTTCTCGCTCGAGCTCGCCGCCCTTCGTCGACTCGCCGCCGCCCACGTTGCGGTGCTGTTCAGCCTCAATCCTGCGATCGCGTTCGGCATCGGCTGGCTCGTGCTCGGCCAGCACGTGCAGCTCACGGCGCTCGCGGGGGGCCTGTGCGTCGTGGGCGCGGGGATCGCGGTCACGAGCGACGCGAGGCGCCAGGAGATCACGCTGCCGCCCGCGTAGGGCCGCGGACGCGCCCACTTCTAGACTCGCCCGCGTGGCGGCACCGAGGTCCTTCGTGATCAAGACCTACGGGTGCCAGATGAACGAGCACGACTCCGAGCGGCTTGCGGGGCTGCTCGTCGCCGACGGCATGGTGCCCGCCGAGTCCGTCGAGACTGCTGACCTCGTGGTGCTCAACACCTGCTGCATCCGCGAGAACGCCGACAACCGCCTCTACGCGCACCTCGGGGACCTCAAGGCCCTCCGCGAGCAGCATCCCGACCTGCAGATCGCCGTCGGCGGGTGCCTTGCCCAGAAGGACCGAGGACTCGTGCTCGAGCGCGCGGAGCACGTCGACGTCGTCTTTGGGACCCACAACCTCGCGGCCGCGCCGTCGCTCCTGCGCCGAGCGCGCGCTGAGGGCCCGATCGTCGAGATCCTCGACGCGCCCGAGCCGACCGCGTCGGGCGACCAGGCTCCCGCCCTCACCGCAGTGCGCGACCTGCCATGGGCCGCGTGGATGACGATCCAGACGGGCTGTGACAACTCGTGCGCGTTCTGCATCGTCCCGTCGGTCCGCGGGAAGGAAGTCAGCCGACCCATGGACGCGCTCATGGACGAGGCACGCGGCCTCGCCAGGCGCGGCGTGGTCGAGCTCACGGTCCTTGGCCAGAACGTCAACTCCTATGGGCGCGACCTGACGCGACGCCGCCCGCTGTTCGCTTCGCTCCTGCGCGAGCTGGGCAGCGTCGAGGGCATCGAGCGGCTGCGCTTCACGAGCCCGCACCCGAAGGACCTCCGCGACGAGACGATCGAGGCGATGGCCGAGACCTCCGCGGTCTGCGAGCAGCTGCACCTGCCCTTGCAGTCCGGCAGCGACCGGGTGCTCACCGCCATGCGGCGCGGCTACCGAGCCGAGCGCTACCTCGCGCGACTCGCTGCAGCGAGGGCGGCGATCGAGGACCTAGCGGTCACGACGGACCTCATCGTCGGCTTCCCAGGCGAGACCGACCGCGACTTCGACGACACCCTCGAGGTGGTCGCGGCAGCGCAGTTCGACAGCGCCTTCACGTTCGTGTTCTCCCCGCGCCCGGGCACCCGCGCCGCGGCGATGTCCGACTCGTTCGTCCCCCCCGAGGTCGTGAAGGAGCGCTTCGCGCGACTGGTCGCGGTGATCGAGCGCTCCGCGCTGCGCCACAACGAGGCCCGCGTCGGCCTCGTCGAGGACGTCCTGGTCGAAGGGACGAGCAAGAAGGACCCGAGCCGCCTGACCGCACGGACCCGGCAGGGAAAGCCGGTCCACTTCGAGGCGTCGAGCGACGTCGTCGCAGCCGGCTCCTTCGCGCGTGTCGAGATCACCCACGGCGCGCCGCACCATCTGCTCGGCGACCTCGTGGAGGTGACCGCTCGACCGAGGTTCCGATCGAGGATCCCGATCGCCGCACGATGACGACGCCGACGGTCGCGCTCGTCGGTGCGACCGCCTCGGGCAAGTCGCTCGCCGCGCACCGCGCGGCGCGAGCCTCGGGCACCACTGAGATCGTCGTCCTCGACGCGCTCACTGCGTATCGCGGGATGGACCTCGGCACGGCCAAGCCGACCATGGCCGAGCGCGCAGAGGTGCGCTACCACCTGCTCGACGTCCTCTGGCCGAGCGAGGAGCTGTCGGTGCGGCGCTACCAGTCGATGTGCGTCGAGGCGATGGCGGCGATCGCGGCTCGCGGCAACGGCGTGCTGCTCGTCGGCGGCTCGGGCCTCTACCATCGCGCCGCCGTCGACGCCCTGGTGATCCCGCCGCACGACGAGGCAGTCCGAGGCGAGCTCCTCGACGGCGCGTCGCGGCCAGGTGGGCTTGCGGCGCTCTACGGCGAGCTCGCCGGGCTCGACCCGCTCGCGGCGTCGCGCATCGAGCCACGCAACGAGCGGCGGATCGTTCGTGCGCTCGAGGTGATCCGGATCACGTCGCGCCCCTTCTCGTCGTTCGGCGACGGGCTCGAGCGCTACGAGGAGCGCGGCGTCGCCCAGATCGGGATCCGCTTTCATCCCGAGCGCGCCGACGCGGCCATTGCCACACGCTTCCACGAGTGGCTGGACGCGGGGCTCCTCGACGAGCTCCGCGGCCTGCTGGCGGCCCCCGGCGGGCTCTCTCGGACCGCGCGCCAGGCCGCCGGGTACCGCCAGCTGCTCGAGCACCTGGAGGGGCCGACCTCGCTCGACGACGCCGTCGCGAACGCCATCAGCGCGACCAGGCGGCTCGCACGACGCCAGTGGCGCTGGTTCCGGCGCGACCCGAGGATCTGCTGGGTCGACGGTCCCGACGAGGCAGCCTCCGCCGTCGCCGGGCGGCTGGCGGCACGATCCGAGGGGTGAACTGGAAGACTGTCGGTCCCATGGGTGACGCGCGACAGCCCCACTTCCTCGAGAAGTGGCACGGCGCGGGCAACGACTTCCTCGTCGCGGTCCGCGAGCGCGGCCCCGCGCGCCTCGACGCTGCCACGGCCGTGCGGTGGTGCGACCGGCACACGGGCATCGGGGCCGACGGACTGCTCGAGGGCTTCTTCACTGACGCAGGCTTCGCGATGCGGCTGCACAACGCGGACGGCTCGAGCGCCGAGCTGTCCGGCAACGGGCTACGCTGCCTCGTCGCGGCGGCGGCTGCCCGAGGGCTCGTGCCCGAGGGCACCCTCGACGTCCTCACCGACGCCGGCCCCCGGCGCGTCACGATCGCGCTCGACCCGAGCGGGGCGCGTGCCTGGGGATCAGTCGACATGGGCGAGGTCGACGTGAAGGGCGGGACGCTCGAGGCCGGCGTGATCGCCGTCGTCGGCAACCCACACGTGGTCGTCGCCGACGACGGCACGCCGGCGTCCGAGCTCATCGCACGTGCGCGGGACCTCGCGGGACCGCTCGCGTCGGGCGCGAACGTCGAGTTCGTCACCGTCGTGGGCACGGACCACCTCTCGATCCGAGTCGTGGAGCGAGGTGCCGGCGTCACCCTTGCGTGCGGGACGGGCTCGTGCGCGGTCGCCGCGGTGGCCCACGGCCTCGGTCTCGTGGCCGCACGGGTCACCGTGACGAACCCCGGCGGCGACCTCGACGTGACCTTGCGCGACGGCGCGGCGACCCTCGCTGGCCCCGCAGAGCGGATCGCGGGGATCTCCTTGGACGGGCCCTGGTGACCTACGTCCCCACCTCGCTCATCGAGAGGACCATCCGCGAGCGCATCGTGCTCGTCGGGGTCACGCTCGCGGGTGCGGACCCCGACGACGTCGAGGCCGGGCTCGACGAGCTCGCGCTGCTCGTCGACACCGCCGGGGCGGATGTCGCGGCACGGCTGGTCCAGCGGCGCGACGCGCCCGACCCCGCGACGTACGTCGGCAAGGGCAAGGTCCGAGAGCTGCTCGAGCTGTGCCTGGCGGTCGACGCGGACACGGTCGTCTTCGACCAGTCGCTGACGCCTGCCCAGCAGCGCAACTTGGAGAAGCTGCTGGGCAGGACCGCGATCGACCGGACTGCGGTCATCCTCGACATCTTCGCGCAGAACGCCCGCAGCCCCGAGGGCAAGGCCCAGGTCGAGCTCGCGCTTCTGCGCTACCGGCTGCCGCGGCTGCGCGGCCGGGGCGTCTCGCTCAGCCAGCAAGCCGGTGGCATCGGCCGTCGAGGACCGGGCGAGACCCAGCTCGAGGTCGATCGACGACGCCTTGTGCGCCGCATGCACCGGCTCGAGGCCGAGCTGAAGGACCTCGACCGGCACCGGAGCACGCAGCGCGCCGCACGCGGACGCGGACGGCACCGCGAGGTCACGCTCGTCGGGTACACGAACGCGGGCAAGTCGTCGCTGCTGAACGCGCTCACGGTCGCCGACGCCGACGTCGAGGACCGGCTGTTCGTCACGCTCGACCCCAGGACACGCCAGCATCGCCTGGAGGGCGGCGAGACCATCCTCATCACCGACACCGTCGGCTTCGTGCGCAACCTGCCCCACGAGCTGGTCGAGGCCTTCCGCTCGACGCTCGACTCGGTTCGGCTCGCCGACGTCCTCGTCCACGTGGTGGACGCGTCGGCCCCTGATCCCGTGGGCCAGATCGATGCGGTCCGCTCGGTGCTGGACGTCATCGGCGCCGGCGGCGTCGACGAGGTGCTGGCCATCAACAAGGCCGACCTCGCCCCGGTCGAGGCTGCGCGGCTCGCGCTCGCCAACCCCGGCTCGGTGGCGATCTCGGTCGCGACGGGCGAGAACCTGTCCGAGCTCATTGCCGTCGTCGCGGCGAACCTGCACCAGTCCGACCGCGTCGTGGCGCTGCGCGTCCCCTGGGCGCGCGGAGACGTGCTGGCAGCCGCGCACCGCGAGGGTGAGGTCCTCGAGACCACCGACGACGGGGACTTCGCCCAGATCCGCGTCGTCCTCGACCCGACCGCCCGGGCTCGCTTCCGCGAGTGGGTGGCATCCTGAGCGGACGCCACGGCTTCGTGCCGCCGCCGTACCCCTACGACCGGCTCGTCGAGCTGCGGGAGGCCTGTGCGCGCCACGACGGCGGCGTCGTGGACTGCTCGGTCGGCACCCCGTGCGACCCGGCCGCCCCCGAGGTGCTCGAGGCCATGGCGGAGAGCGGCGCCGAGCACGGCTACCCGACGTCGGCGGGCTCCGAGTCGTACCGCACGTCGGCGTCCGAGATGCTGGCGCGCTGCTACGGGGTCGACGTGGCGACGAGCGACCTCGCTGCGTGCGTCGGCACGAAGGAGTTCGTCGCCTCGCTTGCCGGCTACCTCGCGCTGCGCGACCCGACCCGCGACACGGTGCTGTACCCCGCCATCGCGTACCCCACCTACGCGGTCTCCGCACAGCTCGCGGGACTCCGGGGCGTCAGCGTCGCGGTCATCGACGGGCGCCTCGATCTCGACGGGATCGACGAGGCGACGGCGCGGCGAGCCCTCGTGCTGTGGGTGAACTCCCCGTCCAACCCGACCGGGCGGCTCGACGACCTCGGACGCGCGGCGGCGTTCGGACGCCGCTTTGGCGTGCTCGTGTGCTCCGACGAGTGCTACGCGGACTACACGTGGGCCGCGCCGAGCGCGACCGTCCTGCAGCACGGGGCTGACGGCGTGCTCGCCGTGCACTCGCTGTCGAAGCGCTCGAACCTCGCGGGCGTACGCGCGGGCTTCTACGCGGGCGACGCCGAGCTCGTCGCGTACCTGCGGCTCGTCCGCCAGCACGCCGGGCTCATCGTCGCCGGACCCGTCCAGGCCGGCGCGGCGGTCGCCTGGGCCGACGACGAGCACGTGGTCGCCCAGCGCGCCCGCTACGAGCGCCGCCTCGGGATGCTGGGCGCCGCGCTCGTGGCGGCGGGGTGCGACGTGCCCGCGCCGGAGGGGTCGTTCTACCTGTGGGCCGCCCAGCCCGGCGAGGACGACGGCTGGCGCATCGCGGCAAAGCTCGCCGCGGCCGCGGGCCTCCTCGTCAGCCCGGGCGAGCTCTACGGCGAGGACGCTCGGCGCCACGTGCGCGTCGCGGTCGTCCAGCCCGACGAGCGACTCGAGCTCGCATGCCACCGGCTCGCCGCCGCCGGCACGTTGGACTAGCGCTCAGCCGGTCGCGGCGGCTCTCGCAAGGAGGAGCCCGAGCGAGCGGCGTCGCGAGTCGAGCCCCGCGTCGAGTCCCAGTGCCAGGGTGTCGTGGCGGACCTCCCACCCGCAGCGCGCAAGCAGGTCGACGCCGTCGTCGGGACCGAGGGTCGTGAGGACGGGCTCGCCCATCGCCCCGACGCGCGCGCGAAAGGCCGCCGCCCGGGCAGCGGCCTCGGCGTCGTCGGCCCGCCGCTCGATGCCGACGCTGATCGCGAAGAGGGAGCCTTCCGCGGCAACTCGTCGCACCGTCGCGCACAGAGCGGTGAGGACGTCAGCGTGCAGGTAGGGCACCACGCCCTCGAGGACGAACAGCGACGGTGATGCCACGTCGAGCCCCGCGTCGACGAGGCGCTCATCGACCGGGTCCGCGGCGAAGTCCGCCGACAGGTAGGTGACCGCCGCGATTGACGCGCCGAGGCGTGCGAGGCGCTCGAGCTTGTCGAGCTGCGTGCCGGCCAGGTCGACCTCGAAGAAGCGCACGCCGGCACGGGCGTAGCGCAGAGACCTCGCGTCGTAGCCGGCACCGAGGTTGACGACCTGTCGAAAGCCGGCGTCGAGCGCGCCGATGAGGACGGCGTCGAAGAACGTCGTGCGACTCGAGAGGTACTGGCGCATGCGGTTCTCAGTGACCAGCGTGTCGCCGGCGACGTCGCGAGCGAGCGCCTCGTCGTCGAGGGGTTGCCCGGAGCTCGTCGCGAGGCGCGTGAAGGTGAGGCGGTGCGCCGCGACGCGCTGCGCGGTCATCGACGGGCCGAGATGCTGCACCTCGTCGAGCGTACCGAGGCGCAGAGTCGGGGATCGCGAGCACCCATTGGTACCATCGCTCGGTGAGCTCGCTCGAACAGCGTGTCGACGAGATCTACGCGAACCTGAGCGAGCTGACCGTGGAGGACCGCGAGGCTCGCGAGGTCATCGAGACGGCGATCGGCATGCTGGATGACGGATCGGCGCGGGTCGCGGAGATCGACGCGTCCGGCGACGTCGTGGTCCACGAGTGGCTGAAGCGCGCGATCCTGTGCCTGTTCAGGCTGCGAGGGATCACGACCGAGACCGTCGGACCATTCGAGTACGCCGACCGCCTGCCGCTCAAGCACGGCTACGAGGCGGCCGGCGTCCGCGTGGTGCCGGGCGCCTCGGCGCGGTGGGGGAGCTACCTCGCCCCTGGCGTCATCTTGATGCCGAGCTACGTGAACATCGGCGCGAGGGTGGGGGCCCGCACCCTCGTCGACACCTGGGCGACGGTCGGGAGCTGCGCGCAGGTCGGCGAGGGCGTGCACCTCTCGGGCGGCGTCGGGATCGGCGGGGTCCTCGAGCCGGTGAACGCCGTGCCCGTCGTGATCGAGGACGGCGCGATGATCGGCAGCCGTTCGATGGTCGTCAATGGTGCGCGCGTCGGCCGCGACACGGTCCTCGGCTCGGGCACGATCCTCACCGGGTCGATCCCGGTGATCGACGCGGAAACCGGCGAGGAGCTCTCGCGGGGTCACGTGCCGGACCGATGCGTGGCCCTCGGGGCGTCGAGGCGCCGCGCGTATGCCGGTGGGGAGTTCTTCTTGTCGTGTGTGCTCGTCGTGCGGCGCCTGGAGGAAGGCGAGCGACACGACGCCACGGTGCTCAACGAGGTACTGCGAGACCACGGCATCGCGACGTGAACGACCTGCTCGCGCGCGCCGCGAGGTACGTCTCGATCCCCTCGGTGAGCGGGAACGAGCGGGCGCTCGCCGACGAGGTCGAAGAGGCGCTGCGGTCCGTGTCGAGCATCGAGGTCGTGCGTATCGGGGACAACGTGCTCGCGCGCACGACAGGCTCGCGCACCAGCCGGGTCATGCTCGCCGGTCACCTCGACACGGTGCCCGGTGACGCGAGCACGATGCAGGTCAGCGACGAGGCGATCGTCGGGCTCGGTGCGTGCGACATGAAGGGCTCCGTCGCGGTCATGGTGGAGCTCGCGCTGCGCGGCGACGTCGACCTCGCCTCGGAGGTCACGTGGTGCTTCTTCGCTCGAGAGGAGATCGGCCGAGCCCACAGCGGGCTCCTCGAGATCGCCGCGGTCGATCCGGACCTGCTCGGCGCCGACGTGGCGATCCTGTGTGAGCCGACGAGCTGCGTCGTCGAGGCCGGCTGCCAGGGCACCACTCGCGTCGAGGTCGTCCTTCGCGGGGCGCGCGCGCACACCGCCCGGCCGTGGCGGGGCCGCAACGCGATCCACCGCCTCCAGGGCCCACTCGGGGCGGTCACCGCCTACGTGCCGCGAGCCGTGACGATCGACGGGGTCACCTACACCGAGCAGTGCCAGGCGGTCGGGGTCGCCGGTGGCGTGAGCGGGAACGTGGTGCCCGACGAGGCGAGGCTCACGATCAACCAGCGCGTCGCGCCTGACCGTGGCACCCGCGACGCGGTTGCAGAGCTCCGAGCCCTGCTCGCGCCGTTCCTCGAGGACACCGACAGCTTCGAGGTGCTCGACGCCGCGGAGCCGGCGTCCCCGCAGCTCACCCATCCCGTGATTGCGCGCCTCGTCGAGCTGAGCGGTGCGCCGCCGCGCGCGAAACTCGGCTACACCGACGTCGCGACCTTTGCGACCTTCGGTGTCCCCGCAGTGAACTTCGGGGCGGGAGATCCCGAGCTCGCGCACCACGCCGGCGAGCTCGTGCGCGCGGACGACCTGGCCACGTGCCTGGACGTGCTTGGCCGCCTGCTCACCGCGAGCTAGAGGCGGCGCAGGACCGAGAGGACCTTGCCGTAGATGGCGACGTCCTCGGGATCGAAGACCAGGTCCTCGTAGCTCTGGTTCGCGGGCTCCAAGATGACCTTCGGCCCCTTCTGCTTCAGGCGCTTGACCGTCGCCTCCTCGCCGGGGATGCCCGCGACGACCGTGTCGCCGATCTCGGCATCGGGCTGGCGGCGCACGACGACGAAGTCGCCGTCGAGGATCGCCGCGTCGATCATCGAGTCGCCTCGAACGCGCAGCATGAAGCTCTGCTCGGTGCCCGCGAAGCGCTCGGGCAGCGGCAATAGCTCTTCGAGCTCCTGGCCCGCGAGCAGCCCGGTCCCTGCGGCCACGTCGCCGATCAACGGGACGTTGCGGACGCGCTCTGCGCTCACGGCGGTCGACGAGGTGGGCTCGTAGCGCACCTGGAGCGCGCGCGGCTTCGTGGGGTCCTTCACGAGGAAGCCGCCCTCTGCCAGCCGATCGATGTGATCGTGGACCGTCGCCGACGACGTGAGCCCCACGGACCGGCCGATCTCGCGCACCGAGGGCGGGTACCCGTGCTCCCGCTGGAACGTGATGATGAAGTCGAGGATCTGGCGGCGCTTCTCGGTCAGGATCTCTGCCATATGGCCTCCAAGGGTGGGCGAACGCGCGTTCGTCAGCCTACCGGCGCGGAGGCACCGAGGCAAACATCTGTTCGGTCGCGGTGGTTCGTGACCGGACCGCCCGTTGTGCGCCGAGGAGGTGCCATGGGACGAGACTCGCTGCCGGGCTGCTGGAGGGACTTCGCCGACGCGCTCGACGCGGGCATTGACCGCATCGTGCTCTACGGCCCGTCGGGCACCGGCAAGACGTACGCGGCGCTTCGCCACGGGGTGGGACCGTCGGGCGCGCACCGCCTCGTGTGCACCGAGGACATGACCGCCGCGGACGTGACCGGGTGCTGGATGCCGACCGCTGCAGGCCAGTTCGAGTGGCTGGACGGCGCCGCTGTCCGGGCCTGGCGGGGCGACGGGGAGCGGGGCGGCCGACTGGTCGTCGACGAGGCGGACCGTGCCGCCGGCGACGTGCTGGCGTTGCTGCTCGCGGTGTGCGACACCGACGGGTCCGCGCGCTTCGACCATCCCGCGACGGGGGCGGCGATCGTGCCGCTCGGGGGATTCTCGGTCGTGATGACGACCAACCTTGAGCATCCCGAGGAGCTGCCGAGCGCCCTTCGCGACCGGTTCCCCGTCGCGATCGAGATCGACGAGCCGCATCCTGACGCGGTCGACCTGCTCCCCGAGGACCTCCGCGAGGCCGCGGTCGCCACGTCGGTCGCACCTGCGTCGCGACGTGCGTCCCTGCGGGCGTTCTACGCCTACGCAAGGCTCCGAGAGACCCTCGAGCCTGAACGAGCCGCCCGGCTCGCCTTCGGGGTGTCCCGGGGTCGCGAGATCACTGACGCACTCGCGATCGACGCGGCCGAGTTTCGCGCATGACAGGAGGGCCCGCACCGGAGTTCCTCATCTCGCGCGCGGACCGAACGGGGCCAGTGCGGTGGCGCGTCGAGCGCGGCGCCCCGCGTCGAGGTGAGGCGTGGACCGATCTTGCGGGGTGCGCCATGCGCGTCCCGTTTGACGGCGGGGAGCACGGGCGCCTGGTCCGAGCCCACGAGCTGATGCACGCGAGGGTGAGCCCTCTCATTGCCGGTGCCTTCGACCTCTGGCCGCTGCCCGCGAGGGCGGTCGAGTGCGCCGAGGAGTTCCGCGTCAACCACGTGCTCGGACGACTGGGCTTCGATCTCACCGAGCTGCGCGACGGCTCCGAGCGTCTCACCGGGACCCGGCTCGCCGACGCAGGGGAGTGGGACGAGACGATCTGGTTCGCGGCCGCGGTGAGCGGCACGAGGGCGCTTCGCGACGTGGTCGGCGGCGTGCGGCGCGTGCGGCCCGCGTGGGCGGACGCGTGCCGTGCCCTGGAGCGCGCGCTGGTCGCCAAGGCGCGGCTGGCGTCGACCGCCTCGCTCGCCTCGACGAGACCCGGTCACCAAGAGCTCCCGCTCGGCTACGCCGAGTACACGCGTGCGTTCGCCGAGCTGATCACCGCCCACGTCGATCGTGGGCCGGGCGGCTCGGGGCTTCCGCGCGCCGCGAGACCCGGCGAGCGACCTGCGGCGACGGGCACCTTCGCCCCGCTCGTGCTCGACCGCTCGGTCACGCTCGACCGGCGCGTCACCGGCGCCGTGGCACCGCGACGCGCACCGTCGGCGATCGGGCGTCGTGTCGTGCGACCCGAACGGCTCGTCACGGATCCATCTCGCCGGCTCTTCCACCGCACGTCCAAGGGCAGCGGCGGGGTCGTGGTCGTGGATCAGTCGGGCTCGATGGCGCTCTCGAACGACGACCTTGAGCGACTCCTCGCTGCGGCCCCGGGCGCCTTCGTGCTCGGCTACTCGCACGCGCCGGGCTCTTCGGGGGTGCCCAACGCGTGGGTGCTCGCACAGCGCGGCCGTGCTGCCTCGACGGTCCGTGCGGGCAACGTCGGCAATGGCGTGGACGGGCCGGCACTGCGCTTCGCGCTGTCGCACCGTCGAGGTGGTGAAGGCGTGATCTGGATCTGCGACGGCCAGGTCACCGACTCGGGCGACCACGCCGACCTCTCGTTGGCCGAGGAGTGCGCCCGGCTGGTGGTCCGCCACGGCATCCGGATGGTCTCGAGCGTCGAAGGGGCCCTGGGACTGCTCGGCTCCAGGCGCGCGCCGGTCGGCGGGACCCTGGCCCTGGGTCGCGTCGGAGCGTGTGTCGCACCCTGCCCGTAGAACGTCGTCCATGTGTTGACCCGAACAGGTGTTCGTGCTCTAAGGTGAGCGAACACCTGTTCGGTCAGGTTGGACGAGGAGGCACGAGATGGCGATCGCACCGTTCGAAGAGACCGGCGGGACCACGAGGCGGGCGACGGGGCCCGCGTTGCGGGTCGTCCCTGGCGGGAGGCATGCGGGGGCGCCGCCGCCGCGCACCGCTCTGCACGCGGCTCCCGTGACGCGGGAGGTTCCCAGTCGCTCGCGGGACGCGCACCCGAGCGCGCAGCGAGTGACCTCGAGGCCCCGAGCCGAGCGGCGCGAGCGAGTCGGTGACCCGACCGTCACGCGCGACCTGGCGGTGCTCGCGCCCCGCCCCGTCGCGATCAGCGCGGCCACGCGTCGTCGGCGTGCCACGGGCGTCGCGGTCACCCTTGTCGCCGTCGCTCTTCTGGCACTGCCCATTCGCGCGCTGGGGGCGGTCACGCTCGCAGGACAAGACACACCCGGCGCCGTCCCGGCTGGCCTCGCGCCCGGGTCGACGATCGTGGTGCAGTCGGGCGACACGATCCGCTCCGTGGCCATGCGAGTCAACCCGACCGACGCCGCCCAGATCGCCCGCGCGCTCGTCGCCGAGGTCGGCTCGACCACGCTCGTTCCGGGCGAGCACGTCGTCATTCCCTGAGCGACCGCGGCGACAGACAGGGTCTAGCGTGCACGTGTGCGGTGCCCCTTCTGTTCGAGCGACGACGACAAGGTTGTCGATTCGCGCCTCGCAGAGGACGGCGCAGCCATTCGGCGGCGTCGCGAGTGCGTCTCGTGCGCGCAGCGATTCACGACCTTTGAGCGCATCGAAGAGGTGCCCTTGATCGTGGTCAAGCGGTCCGGCACCCGTGAGCCGTTCGACCGCACCAAGCTGATCGCAGGACTTCGTGCGGCCTGCAAGAACCGCCCGGTCTCGGACATGGTCCTCGACGAGCTGTGCGACGCCGTCGAAGAGTCGCTGCGGCTGCGTCCTGAGGACATCTCGAGCGAGGAGGTCGGGCGCGCGGTCCTCGAGCGGCTTCGTGACGTCGACGAGGTCGGCTACGTGCGCTTCGCGTCGGTCTACAAGGGCTTCGAGGGCCTCGGTGACTTCGAGCGCGAGGTCGGCCTGCTCATCAAGACCACCGCGCCCAAGACGCGGGGCTGAGGTGGCGCAGCACTTCGAGACGGTGCCGAGCCGTGCACTCGCGGTCTACGCCCACCCCGATGACGCGGACGTCGCGTGCGGCGGGACGCTTGCAACCTGGTCCAAGCTCGGCGCAAAGGTCTGGCTGCTCGTGCTCGCCGACGGTGCGAAGGGGACGACGGATCCAGGTGGTGACGTCACCTCGCTGGCAGCGCGACGCTCGGGCGAGCTCCACGACGCCGCAGGGGCTCTCGGGATCGCGGGCGTGGAGCAGCTCGGGATCCCCGACGGAGAGGTCGAGAACTCCCTCGAGACGCGGCGCGCGATCGTCGAGGCGATCCGGCGTCTCCAGCCGAGCGCGGTCCTCGCGCCCGACCCGACGGCCACGTTCTTCGGCGGCGTCTACGTGAACCACCACGACCACCGCGAGACCGGCTGGGCCGTGCTCGACGCCGTCGCGCCGGCTGCCGGCATGCCCCTGTACTTCCCCGAGACCGGCCCGCCCCATCACGTCGGGGCATTGCTGCTCTCAGGGACCCTCGAGCCCGACGTCGTCGTGGACATCGACGGCACCTTGGACGCCAAGGTCACCGCGGTGCTGTCGCACCGCTCCCAGCTGCACGGGGACGACGAGTGGGCACGCACCGCCGTCGTCGCGCGTGCGGTCCAGGCCGGGCGCCTCGTCGGGCTCGCCCACGGAGAGGCCTTCCGCCACGTCGCGCTCGACGGCTGACGCCGACCGCTCCGCGGCGCTGCGCCCGGCGATCCTGCACGTCGACCTCGACGCGTTCTTCGCCGCCGTCGAGGTGCTCGACGACCCGTCGCTGCGCGGACGGCCCGTCATCGTCGGCGGCGACGGCGCGCGAGGTGTCGTCGCGAGCTGCACCTACGAGGCGCGGCAGCGGGGCGTGCACTCGGCGATGTCGTCGATCGAGGCCAAGCGCCGGTGCCCTGACGCGGTCTTCGTGCACGGTCGGTTCTCGCGCTACGAGGAGATCTCGACTCGCTTCTTCGAGCTGCTCGTGGCGGCAACCCCCCTCGTCGAGCCGTTGGGCGTCGACGAGGCGTTCTTGGACGTCACCGGGTCGATGGCGTTGCTCGGCAGCCCCGTGGAGATCGCGTGGGCGCTGCGCGAGCGCGTGGCGGCCGAGCTCGCGCTGTCGTGCTGCATCGGGATCGCTCGCAACAAGCTCTTCGCAAAGATCGCGAGCCGCGCGGCCAAGCCCGTGGCCACGCCCGCGCGCATCGAGGACGGGCACGGCGTCGTCGTGACGATGCCCGAGGACGAGGCCGGCGTGCTCGCGTCGCTGCGGCTGCGAGACCTCTGGGGGGTCGGCCCGGCGACCGCCGCGCGGCTCGAGCGGCTCGGCATCGGCTCGGTCGACGAGCTCGCCGACCTCGACGCGGAACTCTTGGTCGGGCACCTCGGGCGCGCGACGGCGGAGCGGCTCACCGAGCTCGCACGCGGCATCGACGACCGCCCCGTGGCCGCGAGCGGCCAGACCAAGTCGATCGGTCACGAAGAGACGTTCGCGGTCTCGGTGACCGCGCGAGCCGAGCTCGTCCGCCACGCGCGTCGCATGAGCGGGGCGGTCGCCCGAGGGTTGCGGAGCTCGCAGCTCCGGGCACGGTGCGTGACGCTCAAGGTGAAGTTCGACGACTTCTCCATCTGCTCGAGGAGCCACACGGTCGACTTCGGCGTCGACGACGAAGAGGCGGTCGCCTCCATCGCCTCGCTGCTCGTCGCCGACGTCCCCCAGCGCGGCGGTGTGCGACTCTTGGGTGTCGCCTGCTCGTCGCTCGAGGCGGGGGCGTCGGCCGTCCAGCTCGCCTTCGAGCTGTCCGATCCCGTCGAGGAGCGCCGCGCCGTGGACGTGGTGGCGCGGCACCGCCAGGGCGACCTCATCGCGCTGCGAGCCGCGGTCGACGAGCTGCGTCGCCGTCACGGCCCGTCGGCGGTCGCGACGGCAGCCGAGCTGTCCGAGTCCGGCATCGTGGTCGAGCCACGGCGTCGCGAGGACGCCTGGGGCCCGAAGGTCGACGACGACGAGGACGCCGCGCTGGGACGCTGATGACGCGTTGGAAGGTGCGAGTCACGCGGCATCGCGCCGCGGTGCGGGATCAGTAGACGGTGACGAGCGTCCCGATCGGGGTGTAGGGCCACACGACGGCCGCGTGGTCGTAGGGCATCTCGACGCAGCCGAGGCTCTGGGGCCAGCCGTAGCTGGACCGGATGTAGCCGTGGAGCGCCTCGCCACCGAGGAAGTAGCTCACCCACGGGATGCCGGGGTCGCTGTAGTGCGAGCCGTCGGGGTTGGTGCCGCTCATCGTCGTCGACGTGTAGCGCAGGTACACCGGCGTGGTCGTGATCGCCGTGGGCCGCGAGGAGATCCCCGTGTTCACGAGCGTGCTGTAGATCGGGTGCATGTTGACGTAGAGCGTGAGCGTCTCGGGCGAGCCCGTGCTCACCTCGACGTAGGCGTAGGCGACCTTGTTCACGTGCCCGCCCGCGACGGCCGCGATCAGCGCGTCCCAGACCTGGGTCGTGAGCACCCCCGTCGTCGCGAGGTTGTTCGCGTCCTCGAAGCGCATGAGCGCGCCCTGCGTGATGACGTTGAAGGTCCCCGGCTGCCACAGCGCGGTCAGCTGCGTCGGCACCAAGCTCCAGCGCCACGCGAACGTGCCGCGCTGGATCGCCGTCGACGTGGCGTTGAACGAGCCAGTCGGGACGAACCGAAGCGGCAGGTAGTTGAGCTCAGCGAGGAGCTGATCGAGTCGAAGCGTCGAGCCCATCGAGATGGCGAAGTGGCGCAGGACCGTGTGGTGCAGCGTCGTGCCAGCCGTGGTCCGCGTGGTCGCGGGGATCCGCAGCACGTAGGCCTGACCGGGCGACATCGGTGCAGTGGCACGGAAGGAGAGCTCGTTGGGTGCCAGCCTCACCCAGGAACCTGGCACGCGAGGAGTGATGGTCGGCATCGGTGACGTCGCGGCGAGCGGGTTGTTGAACGCGATGCGCAGCGGTGCGTCCGGCGAGACCCGCGACGCGTTCGGGGTGATCGCCTCAACGCGCAGCGGGCCGTGCGTCGCTGCGCCCGCGCTCGGCGTGACGCCGGCCGTGGGGATGAGCGCGGTCGCCACGGCGACGCCCGCGATCAGGACGACGACGCCAGTCCCGACGAGGAACCAGCCTCGTCGGCGCGGACTCTTCTGGGCGGCATGACGCGGGGCCATGGCCCGATTGTACGTGCCCGGCTCGCCTCGGAACGAGGACCGCCCCTCATGCCGTGAGGGCCGGCGCAGCGGCGCCCCGCCGTCGCACCACGGCTCCTAGCATCGGAGTTGGACAAGGAGGTCCGATGAGCGAAACCCAAGGGACGTCACGACCGCTGCTCGAGGTGGTCGTCGCGGTGGTGCTCGTCATCGCCCTCGGCGCGATCTTCATCGGCGTGCTCGGCTGGCTGGCGGGCATCTTCTGGTGGCTGTTCAAGCTGGCCGTCCTCATCGGCGTCATCTACCTGGTCGTCCGGCTGCTCCTCGCGCGGCACCGCTAGTCCCGGGGTGGCGCACACCCCCAGATAGGCTCGCGGCTCCGGCGGCGTGGCCGAGTGGTTTAGGCAGGGGCCTGCAAAGCCCCGTACCCCGGTTCGAATCCGGGCGCCGCCTCCGAAGTTGCCAGTCACGGCTGAGGGCATGCCCGGTTGTACGTCCGCGAACCGTTTCCACACCGAATACTGATCAGGCACGGACCGGCTGTAGTTCGCCGATCCGATCGAGAGCTGCAAGCGCTTCGGAGCCACGTCCGCGAACGCGAGGTTGGTCGAATGCGAGTACAATTGTGCAACTTCCCGCATAGCGCGGGGCAACGCGAGCACGGGGGTTGGACGATGCACGTTCCATTCGATCGAAGGCTGCGCGCGCTGCTCGCATCGTCGCTCATCTTGGGCAGTGTCGGCACCGCTGCGGTCCTGCTCCCCGCGGTACCTGCGTCGGCGGCCACGGCCGTGACGCTGTACGTCTCCGCCGGCGGCACGGGTGACTGCACGACCCAGGTGAATGCCTGCGGGTCAATCCAGACTGCCATCAACGCAGCTGAGGCCGGCACTTACAACGGCGATGACGTGACCATCGACGTGGCCGCCGGCACCTACACCGAGAACGACAGCGTCTCCGCATCGTCTCTCAACTCGTTGACCATCGCCGGGGCGGGAGCCATCTCCACCATCGTGAACGGAGGGGGAGTCCAGACGGTGTTCACCGTCAGCGATGGCACGGTCACCATCTCTGGCCTCACGATCACGAACGGCCTTGCCAATCAGCCCGGGGCCTTTGGCCCCGGAACCGCCAGCGGCGGGATCCTCAACACCGCCGCGTTGACCGTGACCGACAGCACACTGTCCGACAACAGCGGCATCGACGGCGGCGGGATCCAAAACTACGCCGGCGCCACGATGAACGTCACCGACAGCACGCTGTCCGGCAACAGCGGCGCCGGCGCCGGCGGAGGCATTTTCAACGCCGGCAGCACGATGAACATCACTGACAGCACGCTGTCCGGCAACAGCGGCGGCTGTAGCGGCGGCGGTATCTGGAACACCGCCGCCAGCCAGTACGGCGCCGGCAGCACGATGAAAATCACGGACAGCACGCTGTCCGGGAACAGTGCCGGCTGTACCGGCGGAGGCATCGGCACGTACAATTCCTCTACCAGTATCGGTGCCACGATCATCGCCGGAAACGGCGGGTCGAACTGCGGTGACGCAGCGGGCAGCCCCGTCACGAGCGTCGGCTACAACCTGACCGACAACGGCACATGCGGATTCACTAGTGCAACCGATGTGACCGTCGCGCCGGCCGCTGTCGGCCTCGGCGCACTGGGCAACAACGGCGGGCCTACGCAGACGATCTTGCCCGCAGCGGGCAGCCCTGCCATCGGGGTGATCCCGAACCCGACCACGCTGAACGGCGTCAACGTCTGCCCGCGCACCGACCAGCGGGGCGTGGCGAGCGTGCCAGGAGCCAACTGCACCATCGGTGCCGTAGAGGTGGCCGCGACTGCGACCGTGCACGTGACAGCGACGCCGTCGCCGGCCACGCTCGGCAACGTGACGTACCACGTCACGGTGTCGGGCGCCGGAGCGACGCCGACCGGCTCGGTCTCGGTCTCCGACGAGTATCGTTCGTGCTCGATCGCCACGCTGAACGGCTCGGGTGCGGGGTCCTGCAGATTCGGTGAGCCTGCCGGCACGCAC
>DATKGG010000007.1:0-59927 GCA_035510855.1 Acidimicrobiales bacterium | reverse complement strand
AGACGCGCCGCACCGTGTGGCCCTTGATGTCCATGCCGAGGATGGCGACGGCGTGCTCGCGTGCCTCCTCGCTCGACCCGGCGAGCTTGATCCCGCCAGCCTTGCCACGACCACCGACCTTCACCTGGGCCTTCAGCACGCACGGGTAGCCCGCGGCCTCGGCGGCGGCGACTGCCTCCTCGACGGTCTCGGCGACGCCCCCGGGCGAGACGGGTATCCCGAATCTCGAGAAGTACTGCTTTCCTTGGTACTCGAACAGGTCCACCGGTCTCCTTGGGTCGTCGCTAGGCCGAGGCGGGGTGCTGCGCGTCGAGGCGCTGCTCGAGCCACGATCCGATGTCATCGAGCGGTGCACCGGGGCCGAAGACCCGGGCCACCCCGGCAGCCTCCAGGACGTCGACGTCGGCGTCGGGGATGATGCCGCCCACGAGGAGGACCACGTCGTCGCGGCCGGCGGCGAGGAGCCCGTCGATCACGCGGGGCACCAGGGTCAGGTGCGCGCCCGAGAGCATCGAGAGCCCGAGGGCGTCAGCGTCCTCCTGGACGACGGCGGCGACGATCTGCTCGGGCGTCTGGTGCAGCCCCGTGTAGACCACCTCGAAGCCCGCGTCACGCAGCGCGCGGGCGATCACCTTGGCGCCGCGATCGTGGCCGTCGAGGCCGGGTTTCCCGACCACCACGCGATACGGACGGTGCACGGCGCTCGAGCATAGGCCGCCTCGGCGACACCATCGTCGCGCGCAGACCGCCGGGTAGCGTCACGTGCATCGTGCAGGACGACACACCCGACGCGGCCACCTCGCAGCACGGCTCGTCCAGCTCGAGAGAGGCCGCGGTCGGGCTCCTCGCCGCGATGCGACCTCGCCAGTGGGTGAAGAACGTCCTCGTCGGCGTCGCGCCCGCGGCTGCAGGCAAGGCGTTCCACCTCCACGTGGCGGCGCGGACCGCGGTCGCCTTCGTCGCGTTCAGTCTCGCGGCCTCCGGGGTGTACCTGATCAACGACCTCCGCGATGCCGAGGCTGATCGCGCGCATCCGACCAAGCGCCTCCGGCCGATCGCGAGGGGCACGGTGCCCCCGGGGCTCGCGGCGGGCGCCGCGACCGTGCTCGTCTGCGCCGCCCTCGCCATCGCAGTGGGGCTCAACTGGCGCCTCGGTGTCGTCGTCGCGATCTACGTCGCTGAGTCGATGGCGTACTCGTTCGGGTGCAAGCGCCTGAGCGTCATCGAGCTCGGCCTCGTCGCCTCGGGCTTCGTGCTTCGTGCGATCGCCGGGGGTGTCGCATCGGGCCTGCCGTTGTCGTCGTGGTTCCTCCTCGTCATCTCGTTCGGTGCGCTCTTCGTCGTCGTGGGCAAGCGGCTTGCCGAGTTCAAGACACTCGGCGATGGTGCGGGCGCGCACCGATTGGTCCTCGAGAACTACACGCAAGGCTTCCTGCAGTCCGCGCTCATCCTGTGCGCCGGCGTCACCGTGACCGCGTACTGCCTGTGGGCATTCACGCCGGACAGCAGCGGGCTCAGCGTCCATCACGCCGCGCTGTGGATCCAGCTGTCCGTCGTGCCGGTCGTGCTCGCGGTCCTCTACGTGCTCCTGCATCTCGACGCGGGCGGGGGTGGCGCGCCCGAGGACCTTGTGCTGAAGGACCGAACGGTCCAGGGCCTCGCCGCGTGCTGGGCGATCCTCGTCGCCATCGGGGTGTACCGGTGAGCTCGCTCACGGGCTGGGGTCGCACGCAGCCATCCGTCGCCACGGTGGTCACCCCCGCGAACGAGCACGACGTGCTCGACATCTTCGCTCGGGCCACAAAGGGCGTGATCGCGCGCGGGCTCGGCCGCTCCTACGGGGACGCGGCCCAGGTCGCCGGCGGGACCGTCATCGACGGCCTGGGGCTCGGGGGAATCGGGCCGATCGACGAGGCGACCGGCGAGGTCACGGTGGGCGCGGGCACGTCCCTCGACTCGCTCCTCGCGACCTCGGTGCCGAAGGGATGGTTCATCGCGGTCTCCCCCGGGACGCGCCAGGTGACCATCGGCGGCGCGATCGCGGCGGACGTCCACGGCAAGAACCACCACCGCGACGGGGCGTTCTGCGAGCACGTCCGCTCGCTGCGGCTCGTGACGCCGACCGGTGCGATGACCGTCTCACCGACGAGTGACCCCGACGTCTTTTGGGGCACGGCAGGCGCGTTGGGGTTGACCGGCATGGTGACCGAGGCGACGCTGCGGCTCCTCCCGATCGAGACCGACCGCGTCGTGGTCGACACGGACCGGTGCAAGGACCTCGACGCGCTCATGGCCGCGATGGCAACCGGCGAAGAAGAGCACCGCTACTCGGTGGCGTGGGTCGATTGCATGGCGACGGGTGCGAGGCTCGGACGCGCCGTGCTCACCCGGGGCGACCACGCACCTCGAGCACACCTCGACGCGACCGAGCAGGTCCGCGAGCGGGCGCCGTCCAGCTCAGGGCTGCTGCGGGTGCCGTGGGTCGCGCCCAAAGGACTGCTCAACCGCGCGTCGATCCGGGCGTTCAACGAGGCGTGGTTCCGCCGGGCGCCGAGGCACCGACGCGGCGAGCTGGTGTCGCTCGGGGCGTTCTTCCACCCGCTCGACTTCGTGACCGACTGGAACCTGCTGTATGGCCCGCGCGGCGTGGTGCAGTACCAGCTCGCCGTGCCCGACACGGGCGGCGACACGGTCCGCCGCGCGATCGAGCTCCTCGCGACGAGCGGCGTCCCGAGCTTCCTCGCGGTGCTCAAGCGATTCGGGCCGTCGGACCCCGGCTTCCTGTCGTTCCCGATCGAGGGCTGGACGCTCGCGCTCGACATGCCAGTCGGGCCCCCGCAGCTGCCGGGCATCCTCGATCAGCTCGACGAGCTCGTCGTGGCGGACGGCGGGCGCGTCTACCTCGCCAAGGACGCGCGGCTCGACCCGCGCCACCTGCGCGCCATGTACCCCCGCCTCGACGAGCTCGCCTCGCTTCGCGCCAGACTGGACCCCCGAGGCGTGCTGACCTCAGACCTCGCGCGACGCCTCGGGGTGTGACCGTGCGAGTGACCTGAAAAGGAGCGGTGGTGCAAGACGCCTTTGGAAACCCACAGCGGCTCGTCGTGCTCGGCGGGAGCTCTGACATCGCGCGGGGGATCGCCGTCCGGCTGTGCAGGGAGCGGGCCCGCACCGTGGTCCTCGCCGGACGTCGCGAGCCACTGCTCAACGTCGCAGCGGCCGAGCTGCGCGAAGCGGGTGCGACCAGCGTCGTCACCGTCCGATTCGATGCGGCTGAGCCGTCGCACGCCGCCGCAACCGTCGACGAGTGCCTCGAGGCGGCCGGCGGACCGGTCGACCTCGTGATCCTCGCGGTCGGCGCGCTCGGTGACCAGGTCATGGACGAGGACGACGCGCAACGGGCGCTCGAGGTCGTCAACGCGACCTACACGTGGCCCGTGGCCGCCCTCAGCGCCCTGCGGGGGCGGCTCGTGGCCCAGGGGACGGGTCGGATCCTCGTCCTCTCGTCGGTCGCGGGCGTCCGCGTGCGACGCGCGAACTACCTCTACGGCGGCGCCAAGGCAGGGCTGGACGCGACCTGCGTCGGCATGGCCGAGTCGCTGCGCGGCACCGGGGTGGCCCTCCAGATCCTGCGTCCCGGCTTCGTGCGCTCAAAGATGACCGCGGGTCGCCCCGATGCGCCCTTCGCGACGGACGTCGACGCGGTCGCCGACGTCGCCGTAGCGGGGCTGTCGAGCGGCCAGCCCGTGCTGTGGAGCCCGCCGCTGCTCCGCTACGTGTTCTTCGTCCTCGGGCTCGTGCCCCAGCGGATCTGGCGGCGCCTGCCCGGTTAGGCGCCGACCTTGTACTCGTAGGGGATCGCGGCGAGGCCGCTCGTGAAGAACGACGTGAGCTCGAGCGTGTTCACGTACTGGTCGCCGGGCGTGACCCCGTCGATGAAGAGGGTGCCCGTGACGGTCGTGCCGACGCTGGCGGTCGGGGTGATCGTGATCGGGATCGACGCCGACGCCCCCGCCGCGATGATGTCAGGCGAGATCGTGTCCCCGTTCGCCATGGCCAGGACCGTGTCAGGGACCGTCGAGGTGACCGCGGGATCGAACGCGAGCGTCGACGCCGTCGCCGTCGTCGTCTCGGCGAAGTGCGGCTCGCCCGACACGGGGTACGGCCCGATCTCGGACTGGAACACGATCCAGGTGCCCGAGCTGAGGCCCCCGGGCGGCGTGAAGGCGAGCGACGCGCTCGTCGGCGTCGTGCTCGCCACCATGTCAGGCTCGGGAACGAGCGGCGAGAGATCCGGGTCCCCGGGCGCGAAGGACGCGTCGAAGGTCACCCGCGCCGTCGAGACCTCCGCGAACGTCACCGACGACGACTCGGTCGGGACGTAGTACGAGTTGGCGGCATCCGGCAGGTCCTGGGTCGAGGGGAACTGGCTGTCGACGAGCGGGAGCGTCGTGGTCGTCGTGAGCCTCGCGTCGGGCGACACGATCATGGGCGCGACGCCGGTGTTGTGGACCGTGACGGAGAACGACGCGCCGGCACTGGGCACGGTCGCTGAGGGCGCGTCCGGGAGGTCGTTGACGACCGAGACCTGGTTGAACTCGATCGATCCCGTGAACGGGACCGAGGTCGCCGCACCGCTGACCGGCTGAGCCCACTCGAGCACCAGGGTCCAGGCTCCGGGCGCCGGGTTGGCCCCATAGAGGTCGAGGAACGGGGTGACGATCGGGCCGGTGTCATTGAGCGTGTAGTTGGAGTCGTAGGCGACGGCTTCACCGGCGGGGTCGACGAGCGTGGCGACCAGCTGGTCGCCGGGGAGTGACGCCACCGCCGGATTCGACGCCATTCGCACGCCCACGTCGAGGTCGTGCTCGCCAGCGGGCACTGTGAAGCCGTACGTGTTGGTCTGACCCGGCGCGCCGCCGCGGCCGTTGCCCCCGGTCAGCACGCCGCTGAAGTGCCCCCCGCCCGCGCCGATCGGGATGAGCGTCCGCAGCGTGACGGGGATCGTGGACACGACACCGGCTGTGCGCACCACGATCGAGGCTGCCGAGTCGCCGGGCGTCGAGGGCAGCGTCGCGGCGTACTGGACGCTCTTGGTCGCCCCCGGGGCGATCACGACCGAGGACGGCGTGACCCTGCCGTCCGGGCGGTAGCGCAGCTCGGTGAAGCTCCAGGGCTCGGGTCCGGACGTGCCGGCTTGTCCGTTCTCGTAGCCGTTCCACACGGTGAAGAACGCGGCGGCCCAGACCCCGGGGGCGGGGTCGGCGACCTCGACGTCGGCGTAGTCGCCGAATCCTTGGGGATTGGAGTAGCCCGCGAGGTCGCCGCTCGGGCCGAACAGTGCGACGTGGACGACCGAGGTCTGCTGTGCGAAGCGGTACCCGGCCTGCAGCTGGATGCGGCTGAGGCCCGGGCCGACGCGGAAGGTGGCCCGCTGGTACACCTCGGTGGCCCCCGACCAGATCGAGAACCGGGGCTGGTGCGAGGACGCGCGAGGGTCGAGCGTCACGTGCCCCGCGACAACGCGCACCGGCACGAGGCCACGGGTCGCGATCGCCACGTGCGCCGGGGTCGTCGCGGTATTCGTGAGCGAGAACGCGCTCGTCACCTGCGTCGAGGGCAGACCCGAGAGGCTCACCTGCCCGGCGTCGTCGAGCAGGCCGCCCGGGGCCGGCGAGTGCGTCGAGCCCGCGATCGACAGCGCGAGGCGCACCGCCCTGCCGACGTTGAGGAGCCCCGCGCCCTGCTGGTCGCTGGGGGCGGCGATGTCCGTCGCGGTGCTCATGAGGATCTGCTTGACGAGCTGGGGCGTCGGGAAGGCGCCGTGGTGCGATGACTCGTACGCCTGGATGACGTCGGCGGCGGCCCCGGCGGTGAGCGGTGACGACTCGCTGGTGCCGCCCGAGAGCTGCAGGCTCTGACCGGCGCAGTCCGAGTAGGACCGCGACGCCGAGCACAGGGTCCAGTTGAGGTCCCCGGGGGCGACGAGGTCGACGGTCGTGCCGTCCTGGGCGAAGCCGCCCGAGGACAGCGACGAGATGTTGTTGTCGAGGTAGCGATCCTTCTCACCGGGGAGGTTGATGCCGCCGAAGGAGTCCTGCTGGTAGGCGCGGAAGGTGGTGGACGCACCGACCGCGAGCACGTTGGGGTCCGACGCCGGCGACCCGATGGTGCTCGTGATGCCAGCGTCGCCGGAGCTCACGACGACGGTGACGCCGGCGGCCACCGCGGCGTCGTCGGCTGCCTTGACGATGTCGCTCGCGGTGTCGGGCAGGGGATTCGAGCCGAAGGACTCGTTGATGACCTTGACGCCGCTCGCCACCGCGTAGCTGATCGCTTGGACGAAGCCCGATCCCGTCGTCGAGTTGTTCTGCGCGAAGATCTTGAGGGCGTAGACGGTCGCGCCTGGCGCCGCGCCGACGATCTTGACGTCACAGCCCGCGGGCAGCGGGTGCGAGGGGTCCACGAAGCGGCTCAGGTCGTAGACACCGTTGCCCTGGGCCGCGATCGAGCTCGCGTCGAGGAACGCCTCCCCGCCGAACGTGGGTGCCGTTGTCCCGTCGCCGGAGAAGTCCACGTACCGCGCGATCACGCGGCTCCCTGCTGGCGAGCCCGTCGAGGCGTAGGTCGGGTTGCGACGGAGGTCCTGGCTCCCGACGGCGATCCCGTCTGCGAGGAACGCGACCTTCACGCCGCGTCCGATGAAGCCGAGCGTCGACCCCGGCACGTCGTTGATGTTGGCGAGTGCCTCCGGATTGATCTGGGGGTGCGTCTTGGTCCCACACGAGGCGGTCTTGGACGTGCCACGCGTCGTTGTTGCGGTCCTCGAGGTGAACATCGGGACTGAGGGACCCGGGATCACCGCGTCGGGGAGCACCGCGGCGACGAGGGGGCTCCTGGACAATGTGGCAGCCTGCGCGCCAGTGACAGCGACGGTCAGGGTGTCGGGGACCGACGTCCTCGCGTACACGGTGCTCCCGATGCCCGTGGCGAGCGACGCGACTGAGGACTGGGCGCTGCGACCGAGGGCATCGCCGCTCCGTTGCGCAGGACCGGCCGGGTGCGGGCGGAGGAGGACGAGCATCGTATGCTCGCGGGAGGCGGCGACTCGAGCAGCCGCGGTCGCGATCGCGGGGACGGTGATCGTGAGCGCGGCGCACGCTGCGGCGACGGTGCCGGCACGCTTCGAGATTCGGACAAGTCGCACGAGACCCCTGACGGTGGACGGCCACACGGCCGTGCGCCGAATCTAGGAGATCCCGCGACACGAGCGCCCTCGTACGAACCAGGCGCGAGCGGCTGCTCGGGCAGGCCCCGTTGGAGTGGGGACGCAGCGCCGGCCCGGGTGGGAAGCCCGGGCCGGCGCTGCGTTGCACTGACTGCTTAGGAGGGCGAACCGACCGTGTACTCGTAGGGGATCGCCGCGATGTCCGACGTGAAGACCGTCGCAAAGGCGAGCGTGCCGCCTGGGTCGTATTGCCCCTCGGTGAAGTCGTCCACGAACAGCGTGCCCGACACGGTGGTGCCGAGCGAGGCCGTCGGGGTGATCGTGATCGCGATCACTGCCGAGGTTCCCGGATTCACGAGGATCGGCGAGAAGCCGCCACCGCCCGTCGTGAAGTGCTGCACCGCGTCACCGGTCGACGAGCTCACCGCGGTGTCGAACGCGAGCGCCGTGACGCTGGCGTCCGTCGTCTCGGTGCCAGCCGGCGCAGGACCAGTGCCGTAGGGCCCGATCTCCGAGTCGGCGTCGAACCACAGGGCGGGTGTCACCTGTGTCGGCGGGGTGTACGTGATCGACGCGGTTGACGATGTCAACGTCGTCGCCACGTCGGTCCCGCCCGTCTGGGGCGAGATGTCCGGGTCGCCGGGGTACGTGGACACGTCGAACGTGGCAGGCAGGCTCGACGACTGTGCCACCGACAGCGCCGAGGAGTGCGTGGGCACGAAGAACGTGTTGTTGCCGCCTGGCAGGTTCTGCGTCAATGAGGAGCTTAAGAAGTCCGACAGCGTGTAGTTCGCCGACGTCGGGAGGCGCGCGTCGGTGGACAGAATCATCGGCGCGACGCCCGTGTTGGTGACCGTCACGTTGTAGGTCCCACCCGTCGTGTTCACGTAAGTCAGCGCCGAGTCCGGCAGCGCGCTCCCCGTCGAGACGAGGTTGAACCGCACCGCACCCCTGAACCCGACCGAGTCGGCCACGCCCATCGTGGGCTGGGCCCAGTCGATGACGAGCTCCCATTTCCCCGCGGCGGGGTGGTTGGCGTACAACTGGAGGTACGGGTTCACGCCGCCGTTGGTGTAGTTGGTGTTGTAGGCCTGGATCTGCCCCGTCGGGTCGACGAGCATGCCGTTGAACTGGTCACCGGGCAGAAGCCCGCCCGGCAGGTTCGACCCCATCACGATGCTCGCGTCGAGGTCCTTCTTGCCCGACGGCACCTTGAACGTGTAGGTGTTCGTCTTGGCAGGTTCGCCGCCACGGCCGTTGCCGCCCGTGAGGACGCCCGCAAAGGAGCCGCCGCTCGAGCCGATCTTGATCTGCGTGCGCAGCGTGATCGGGATCGAGATCGTGCCGGCCTCGAGCGATGCGACGGTGTCGCCGGGGTTGCTCGGGGTGTGGAGCTTCACCGTGACCGTCTTGGTCTGCCCGGCTCCGATGTGGAGCGAGTTCGGGCTGGCCGTGCCGGTCTGCTCGTACTTCCAGAAGCTCGCGTTGTACGGCACCAAGCCCGAGGTGCCCTTGGCCGTCGCGGCGTCGCCGTCGTACTCGGTGAAGAAGACCGCGGTCCACTTCCCTGCCTTGGGCGCGGCGACCTCCACCTCGGAGTAGTCACCGGTGCCCTGGGGCAGCGAGTAGGCCGCGTAGTACTTGTCGGGGCCGAACAGCGCCACGTGCAGCACCGACGTCTGCTGGGTGTACGTCCACGCGGCCTCGAACTTCAGCCGGTCCGTGTGCGCGGGCACGACGAACTTCGAGGTCTGGTAGGTCTCTTCGAAGCCCGACCAGATCGGGAACATCGGCTGGGTCGCGGGCGTCGAGGGGTCCATCGTGACTGACCCGGTGACCTGCGAGGACTTCACGAGCTGTCGGATCACGGGCTTGACCGTCACGCCGTGGGTGCCGGTGTTGGTCAGCTTGACCGTGGTGGTCACGTTCGTGTTCGGGAGCCCCGTCAAGTCGAGCTGCGACTTGTTCGCAAGCAGCCCGCCCGGACGGTGCGCGTCGGTCGTGTTGACGATGGAGCGCGCGAGGTCGACCGCAGCACCGACGTTGAGGATGCCCGCGCCCTGCTGGTCGCCGGGGGCGAGGACGTCCGTCGCCGAGCTCGTCAGGATGTGCTTGACGAGCGCGGGTGACGGGTAGGTGTGGTGGTGCGTCGCGGCGTAGGCCTGGATGACGTCCGCTGCCGCACCCGCGGTGAGCGGGGACGACTCGCTGGTGCCACCACTGAGCTCGAGTGTCGCGCCGCCGCAGTCGGGGTAGGACACCGATGCCGAGCACAGTGCCCAGTTGAGGTCACCGGGGGCGACGAGGTCGACGGTCTTGCCGTCCTGGGCGAAGCCGCCCGACGACAGCGACGAGATGTTGTTGTCGATGACCTTGCCGTTGCCGATGCCGGGGGCATTGATGCCGCCGTAGGTGTCCTGCTGGTAGGAGCGGAACGTCGTCGTCGCGCCAACCGAGATGAGGTTGGGGTCGTCCGACGGCGAGCCGATCGTGCTGGAGATGCCGGCGTCGCCGGAGCTCACGACGACCGTCACGCCAGCGGCGACCGCCGCGTCATCGGCGAGCTTCGTCGCGTCGAGCGAGGAGTCCGGGAAGGGGTTCGAGCCGAAGGACTCGTTGATGACCTTGACGCCGTGCGAGACGGCGTAGTCGATCGCCTGGATGAACGCCGAGGTCGTCGTAAACGTGTTCGAGAAGACCTTGAGCGCGTACACGTCGGCGCCAGGGGCATCGCCCTGCACCTTGATGTCACAGCCCGCGGGCAGCGGGTGCGCCGCGTTCACGAAGCCGGAGAGGTCGTAGACCGAGTTGCCCTGTGCGGCGATCGAGCTCGCGTCCAAGAAGGCCTCGCCACCGGGCGTCGCGGCCGCGGTGCCGTCACCGGAGAAGTCCTGGTACGACGTGATCACCGGGTGGCCGGCCGGGTTGCCCGCTGAGGCGAACGCGGCGTTGCGCTGGAAGTCAGGGACCGTCGTGTCAAGGCCATCGGCGATGAACGCAACGGACACACCCGCACCGTCAGCGCCGGAGTGGATCGCGGCCTCTGCGTTGATGTTGCTCAGCGCCTCGGGGTCGAGCTGTGGGTGCGCGGCGGTGCCACACACGCCCGGCAGGACGTGGGGGCGAACCGTCGAGTGAGCCCCCGTCGTCGTCTCGTGTACCGAGAAGTTGGGCACGGTCGGCATCGGGATGTTCGAGTTCGCGAGTACCGCGACAACTCCGGCATCGCGTCGCACGATGGACGCCTCGGACGCCGTCATCCTCGCGGTCAACTCGTCGGGGACGAGCGACCGAGCGATGATGTGGCTGCTGAAGGCAGCGAGCTGCGAGCCGACTGCGTCCTGAGACGTACGCACCTCTGCGCGGCCCGTGCCAGTCGAGATGGAGCCGCTCGGGCCCCTCAAGAAGATCAGATAGGCATGCGACGACTGCGCGGTGACGGCTCGAGCCGCTGCACTCGCAGACGCCGCAGGAATGCCGAGTGCTGCAACGACGCACGTTGCCGCACCGAAGATCCCCGCGCGGAACAAACGACTTGAACGCATGTACCCCTCCTGAGAGCAGTTGACGGCCGAGGGCCGCGGGCAGAATCTAGGCGAACTTCGCTCGGCCTGCACCGGACAGAGCCGCTGGCCGACGCCCGATTTCATTCCACACTCATCGCGGCTCTAACGGAAACGAATTCAGCGGGGGTCGCGCGACGGGCCGTCGCGCGCGAACCAATGGATGCCTACGTGTCGTCACGCTGGAGCGGGGCCATCGCGAAGAGCAGCTGCTTCTCGCCTGCGTCGCCGAATCGCACGCGGCCGCGCGCTTGCTCGCCGGTCCCCTCGACGGAGACGACGACGCCGCTCCCCCAGCGCTCGTGGACGACCCGATCGCCGGGTGCGAGTCCAAGGAGCTCGGCGCCCGTCGTCGTAGGTCGCCGCAGCGGGGCTGCCCCCCTTCCGAAGGTGGTGCCGCCCTCTTCGTCGTCGCGATCGCGTGACGCAGGCTCGCCGCGCGAGCTTCGCCACAGCGGCGGCGAGACGTCGGCGAGCAGCCCTTCGGGGAGCTCGGCGAGGAACCTCGAGGGGATGCCGTGCGTGGTGGACCCGAAGAGGCTTCGTGTCCAGGCGTGCGACACCGCGAGGTGCCGTCTGGCCCGCGTCACACCCACGTAGCAGAGGCGTCGCTCCTCTTCAAGCGCGAACGGGTCGCCGAGGCTCCGCATATGCGGGAACACACCCTCCTCCATGCCCGTGAGGAACACCGCGTCGAACTCGAGGCCCTTGGCTATGTGCAGCGTCATGAGCGACACGCGGCCGCCGCTGAGATCGAGCTCGTCGCTGTCGGCGACGAGCGCCATGCGCTCCAAGAAACCCTCGAGGGTCTCGTACTCGGCGGCCGCGCCCACGAGCTCAGCGAGGTTCTCTCGTCGCGACCACGCCTCGTCGGTCCCCTCCGCGTCGAGGATCGCGCCGTAGCCGGAGCGGTCGACGACCTCTTCGACGAGCACGCCTGGGTCGACGTCGTCGCGCATCGCGAGCAGCGCCTCGAGCACGCCGCTCAGCTCGATCGCGCCCCGCAGCGCCTTGCCGGTGAGCCCGGCGTCCTCGGCACGTCGGATCGCCTCGGCGAAGCTCACGCCAGCCTGCGCCGCGTACGCGCCGAGGCGAGTCACCGAGGTCGCCCCGATGCCGCGCTTCGGCACGTTGACGATGCGGCGAGCGGCGACCTCGTCGTAGGGGTTCGCGCACAGGCGCAGGTACGCGAGAACGTCCTTGATCTCGCGCCGGTCGTAGAACCGCGTGCCGCCGACGACCTTGTAGGGGATCTCGGCGCGCACGAGCTCGTCCTCGAGCACGCGCGACTGTGCGTTGGTCCGGTAAAAGATCGCGACGTCGCCCCATCGCATGTCCGGGGCGGTGCGGAGTCGCAGCACGCTCGAGGCGACCCAGGCGGCCTCGTCGTGCTCGTCGGTCGCGCGGTACCGGGTGATCTGGGCGCCTTGGTCCCCGACCGTGAACAGGTGCTTGCGATGCGTTGCGGGGTTGTTCGCGATGATGGCGTTCGCGGCGTCGAGGATCGTCTGGGTGCTTCGGAAGTTCTGCTCGAGCAGCACGACCGTCGCGTCGGGGAAGTGCTGCTCGAACTCCAGGATGTTCCGCACGTCCGCGGCGCGGAACCGGTAGATGGATTGGTCGGCGTCACCGACCACCGCGACGTTGCGGTGCTCCATCGCGAGCAGCCGGACGATCTCGTCCTGGGCGAGGTTCGTGTCCTGGTACTCGTCGACCAGGATGTGGCTGAATCGCTGCCGGTAGTGCGCCAGCACGTCGGGGCAAGTTCGGAACAGCCGCACGGTGTTGGCCAGCAGGTCGTCGAAGTCCATCGCGTTCGCAGCTATGAGCCGTCGCTCGTAGCGCTCGTAGAGCTCGGCGATCCGTCGCCGATACGGGTCCCCCTGCCCGAAGCCGTCGGACGCGTACGCGGCGGGTCCCTGCAGCTGGGACTTCGCCGTGGAGATCTGTGCGGCGACGGACCGCGGCGGGAGCCGGCGCAGGTCCAGGCCCATCTCTTGCATGATGAGCTCGAGCACGCGGCGCGAGTCGGTGTCGTCGTAGACCGTGAAGCCCGGCTGGAAGCCGATGCGCACGGCGTTCGCGCGCAGCATTCGCAGGCACGCCGAGTGGAACGTGAGCACCCACATCCGTTCTGCGCCCGGGCCCACGAGCTCGACGACGCGAGAGCGCATCTCGTCGGCAGCCTTGTTGGTGAACGTGATCGCGAGGATCGAGAACGGCATCGCGTCGCCGGTCGCGAGCAGGTGCGCGATGCGCCTCGTGAGCACCCTGGTCTTGCCTGACCCCGCGCCCGCGATGACGAGGAGCGGGCCGCCGCGATGCTCGACGGCCTGGCGCTGTGGCTCGGTCAGGTCCGCGACGAGCTGGGTGAGGATGGCCTCGTCGGCGCGGTGCGCGGTGTGCTGGCGCCGCGCGGCGAGATCGCTCGCCGTCACTCCCACTCGATGGTGCCCGGTGGCTTGGACGTCACGTCCAGGACCACGCGGTTCACGCCGTCGACCTCGTTGATGAGCCGGCTCGAGATCCGCTCGACGAGGTCGTAGTCGAGCCTTGCCCAGTCCGCGGTCATGGCGTCGTCGCTCGTGACGGCGCGGATGACGATCGGGTAGGCGTAGGTGCGGCTGTCGCCCATCACGCCGACCGTCCGCACCGCGGGAAGCACGGCGAAGCCCTGCCAGAGCTCGCGCAGCACACCGGCGCGACGCAGCTCGTCGACGACGACCGCGTCGGCGTCGCGCAGGATCTGGGCGCGCTCACGGGTGACCTCGCCCACGATCCGCACGGCGAGCCCGGGACCCGGGAAGGGCTGGCGCCAGACGATCTCTTCGGGGAGGCCGAGCTCGGCCCCGACCGCGCGGACCTCGTCTTTGAACAGGTCACGCAACGGCTCGACGAGATCGAAGGCGAGGTCGTCAGGCAGGCCGCCGACGTTGTGGTGGCTCTTGATGTTCGCGGCGTGGCCGCTGCCTGACTCGATGACGTCGGGATACAGCGTGCCCTGGACGAGGTAGTCGAGGGGTGCGGAGCCTGACGCGCTCGCGAGGTCGCGTGCGACCTCCTCGAAGAGCCGGATGAACAGCTCGCCGATGCGCTTTCGCTTCACCTCGGGGTCGTGCACGCCGCTCAGCGCGTCGAAGAACCGGTCGGCCGCCTTCACGTGGACGAGCTCGACGTGGAACTGGCGCCGGAACGTGTCGTCCACCTGTTCGGCCTCGCCCTCCCGCATGAGGCCCGTGTCCACGAAGACGCAGGTGAGCTGGTCCCCCACCGCCTTGTGCACGAGGGCAGCGGCGACCGCGGAGTCCACGCCGCCTGACAGGGCGCACAGGACCCTGCTCGTCCCGACCTGGTCGCGGATCCGCGCGACCTGGTCTTCGATGATCGACACGTTGGTCCACGTCGGGGCGATCTCACAGACCCGGTGCAGGAACGTGGCGAGCAGCGCCTGGCCGTACTCGGTGTGGGCGACCTCGGGGTGGAACTGGACCCCATAGAGACGGCGCTCGGGATCCTCCATCGCCCCGATCGGGACCTGGGGGGTCGAGGCGGTCACGGCGAAGCCGTCGGGCGGCCTGGTCACGGTCGTGCCGTGGCTCATCCAGACGGTGGACTGCTGAGGCAGCCCCTCGAGTAGTGCCGAGGCGCCGACGCGCGCGAGCGAGGTGCGGCCGTACTCGCCGGCCTCGGTCGTCTCCACGTGGCCGCCGAGGTCTCGGGCGAGCAGCTGGGCGCCGTAGCAGATGCCGAGGATCGGCACGCCCAGCGCGTAGACGTCGGGATCGAGCTGCGGCGCGCCCGGCTCGTACACGCTCGCTGGCCCGCCCGACAAGATGAGCGCGGCGGGTCGGCGCGCGGCGACCTGGGCTGCCGTGATCGAGTGCGGGACGATCTCGGAGTACACGTGGGCCTCTCGGACCCGACGTGCGATGAGCTGTGCGTACTGCGCGCCGAAATCGACGACGAAGACGACGTCTGGCTCGGTCAATGTCCCATGCCGACGCCCTGGGCGCGCTGGAGCTGCTTGCCCTCCGTCTGGAGGCTCGGGGCGATCATGACCTCAGCCTTCTGGAACTCCTTCAGCGTCTCGTAACCGCACGTCGCCATGGCGGTGCGAAGCGCGCCGAAGAGGTTCATGCGCCCGTCGTTCTCGTGGGCGGGGCCGAGGAGGATCTCGTGCAGCGACCCGCGGACCCCGGTGCGGACGCGCGCCCCGCGAGGCAGCGTCGGGTGGAACGTCGCCATGCCCCAGTGGTAGCCGCGCGCAGGGGCCTCGACCGCGCTCGACAGCGGCGAGCCGATCATGACAGCGTCCGCGCCGCACGCGATGGCCTTCGCGACATCGCCGCCCTTCGAGATCCCGCCGTCGGCGATCACGTGGACGTAGACACCCGTCTCGTCGAGGTGGCGCATGCGAGCGCCCGCGACGTCGGCGATTGCGGTCGCCTGGGGCACGCCGATGCCGAGCACGCCTCGCGTGGTGCACGCGTTGCCCGGACCGATGCCGACGAGCACCCCGATCGCGCCGGTCCGCATCAGGTGCAGCGCGGCCTGGTAGCTCGCGCAGCCGCCAACGATCGTGGGGATCTCGAACTCCCTGATGAACCGCTTGAGGTTGAGCGGCTCGACCGTCTTCGACACGTGCTCAGCGGAGACCACGGTGCCCTGGATCACCATCAAGTCGAGCTCGGCCTCAGCGCACGCCGGGGCGAGCTGAGCGGTTCGCTGCGGGGTCACCGACGCCGCGGCGATCACGCCGGCGGCGCGGATCTCCTTGATGCGCTGGGTCACGAGCTCGAGGCGGATCGGCTCGAGGTACATCTGCTGCATCCGGGCCGTCGCCTTGTCGTCGTCCAGCTCGCGGATCTCGTCGAAGAGCGGGGTCGGGTCCTCGTAGCGGGTCCAGAGGCCCTCGAGGTTGAGCACGCCCGCACCGCCGAGCCGTCCGAGCTCGATCGCGGTCGCGGGGCTCACGACCCCGTCCATCGCCGCGCCGAGCAGGGGGAGCTCGAAGCGGAACGCGTCGAGCTCCCAGCTGATGTCGACGTCCTCGGGGTCACGGGTCCTGCGGCTCGGCACGATCGCGATGTCGTCGAAGCCGTAGGCCTGGCGCCCCGACTTGTAGATCCCGATCTCAATCTCGGCCACGGTGTCCTCCGGTTTGGTGCGACTCGCCAGACCGACCCCCGACGATGTCCCAATCTACCTGGGCAGGCATGCCGATCTCCGCCGTCATCGACGGTTCACAGCGACTCCCGTGACGAGGCAGCACAGCTCGGTGAGGATCCGAGCCGTCGCCCCCCAGATCGTCTCGCCGTCGAGCTCGAAGAAAAAGATGGGAAAGAATCCCTCCTCGTCCGCGCCCGCTCGAGGGCTCGAACGCCGCCAGCGCTCCTCGCGAAATGTCCCCTCGGTGAGCAGCTCGTGCACCGAGACGTCGAAGACGCGGTCCACCTCGGCAGGCTCCGCCACGAGATGCGGGCGCCGAGCCAGTGTGGCCACGTACGGCCGGATGAGCGACCCTGACGCGTAGGTCACGAGTGGACGGAGCCACCCGACCGGCGTGACCTCTCGCGGGTCGAGCCCGATCTCTTCGTGGGCCTCGCGGATGGCGGCAGCGAGTGGCGTCTCGCGAGGCTCGACGCGCCCGCCGGGGAACGCGACCTCGCCTCGGTGCCGGCGCAGGTGCCCCGCGCGCCTCGTCAGGATGAGCCGGGCCTCGCCTGCCTCCTCGAACGCGGCGAGCAGCACGGCACTGTTCACGAGCGCGCCGGTGACCGCTACGTCCACGCCGGTGAGCTCGTCGAGCGGCTCGGGGGGCTCGCTCGAAAGGGCGCGCCCCGCGCTCTCGAGCGCCGCGACGACGCGGGTCACGCCGACGCCCCTGCGCTGGTTCGCGGGCACGCCGTGCCACGGGGCAGGCTCCCCCTCGCGCGCGTCAGGAGGTCGCGGGATCCGCATTGCTGGCGCGGCGTCGGCGCCTTGGCGGGGTGGACCCGGGGAGTCTTGCGTCCGCGAAACCTACCAGTGGCTCCTGCGTGCCCTCACGAGAGCAAGAGCGGCGTGGCGCCGGTCAGCGCAGCGAGCTCGGCGTAGGTCGTCGGGAACACCGCGTTCGGCGTGCCCGCAGCGGACCAGATCACGTCGTAGTCGGTGAGGGACTCGTCGATGAATGCTCGCATCGGCGCCGGCCACCCGACCGGGGAGACGCCGCCGATCGGCTGGCCTGTCGCGCGTCGCACCTCGTCGGGCGTCGCCTGGCGAGCGGTCGCGCCCCGAGCGGCCGCCGCGAGACGCTCGGTGTCGACGCGGTGCCGCCCGCTCTTGATCACGATGACGGCTTGGCCGTCGACCAAGAACACGAGGCAGCTCGCGATGGCACCGAGGTCGCACCCGAGCGCGGCCGCGGCCTGCTGGGAGGTCTTGGTCGCCTGGGTGAACTCGCGGACGCGGCCGGTCGCGCCGCGCTCGGCGAGCACGTCGGCGACCCGCTGGGCGCTCGGGTGCATCGGCGCGGCGCTCAGCTCGGCTGCCTCTCACCGAGGTAGGCCTCGCGGATCCTCGGGTCGCCGAGCAGCGTCTTGGCGTCGTCCTCGAACGAGATGACCCCTGTCTCCATGACGTAGCCGCGGTCCGCGAGCCGCAGCGCCTGGTTCGCGTTCTGCTCGACGAGCAGGATCGTGGTCCCCTGGGACCGGATCGACGCGATGATCTCGAAGATCTGCTCGACGATCAGCGGGGCGAGGCCGAGCGACGGCTCGTCGAGCAGCAGCATCTTCGGCTCCCCCATGAGCGCACGGCCGATCGCGAGCATCTGCTGCTCGCCGCCTGACAGCGTGCCGCCTTGCTGCTTGCGGCGCTGGCCCAGGATGGGGAACAGCGAGTACACGCGCTCGAAGTCCTCCGACAGGTTCCCGCGTCGCCGGTACGCACCCATCTCGAGGTTCTCGAGCACGGACATCGCCCCGAAGATCCGCCGGCCCTCGGGGACGTGACCGACGCCGAGGCCGACGATCTGGTGCGCCGGGAGCTTGTCGATCCGACGCCCGTTATAGAAGACCATGCCCGCGTAGGGACGATGCAGGCCCGAGATCATCCGCAGCGTCGTGGACTTCCCCGCCCCGTTGGCACCGAGCAGCGTCACGATCTCGCCCTCGTTCACCGACAGATTGAGGTCGCGGACCGCGGGGACCGCGCCGTAACGGACCTCGACGCCCTTGACCTCGAGCAGGGCGCTCACCGCTCGTCGTCCTCGTGGGTCGCGCCCAAATAGGCCTCGATGACCGCGGGGTTCTGCTGGATCTCCCCGGGCGATCCCTCGGCGATGACCTGGCCGAAGTTGAGCACGATGATCCGCTCGGCAAGCGCCATCACGAGCCGCATGTCGTGCTCGATGAGCAGCACGCTGATGCCGAGCCTGGTGTTGATCGTGCGGATCAGCTCGGTCAGCTCGACCTTCTCGGTGGGATTGGTCCCCGCCGCGGGCTCGTCGAGAAGGAGCACCTTGGGCTCGGTCCCGAGCGAGCGCGCGATCTCGAGGCGCCGGCGGTCACCGTAAGCGAGGGCGCTCGCGGGCACGTTTGCCTGGTCGAGCAGCCCGACAAAGGCGAGCAGGTCCTTCGTTCTCGCGTCGCTTGTCCGCTCCTCTCGGCGGGTGCGTGGAAGCTTGAGCATTGCGCCGATCGGCCCCGTTCGCTGACGGGCCTCGACGCCAATCTTCACGTTCTCGAAGGTCGTGAGCGCGCCGAACAGCCTGCTCGTCTGGAACGTCCGACCGATCCCGGCCCTGCTTACACGGTGCGGCTTGCGTCCCACGATCTGTACGGACTGTCCCGCCGTCGGGCGGAACGTGATCGTGCCCTCCTGGGGCACGTAGACACCGGTCAGGCAGTTGAACAGCGACGTCTTTCCTGCGCCGTTCGGGCCGATGACCGACAGGATCTCGCCGCGTCGCTGGTGCAGCGACACGTTCGAGAGGCTCACGACCCCCCCGAACCGCATCGTGATCGACTGGACGTCGAAGATCATGTCGACGCCCGCGCCCGTCACGACCGCGTTCGCGGCTTGCGAGGTCACTCGGAGTACTCCTCTCGGTCGTACTCGGCGTAGCGATCGCGGTCCGCGCCGTGGAGCACGCCCTCGGAGGTCCCCAAGAGCGAGTCGGCGTGGCCGAGGCCGTGCTCGGCGAGGTTGATCTCGCGCTCGCGGCGACGCGACGGGATGAGCCCTTGGGGACGGAAGATCATCATCAGGATGAGAATGGCCCCGAGCCACAGGAAAAGGTCTTGGCCGGTGTAGCCAAAGATCGGGTGGAACTTGAGGTAGAAGGGGACGCCTTCGATGATGACGGCGCTCAGGAGCACGCCCGCAAGCGAGCCCATGCCTCCGAAGATCACCACTGCCAGCACGAGGATCGACACCTGCAGGACGAAGTACGACGGGTAGAGCAGGTGAACGGTGCTTGCCTCGAACACGCCGGCGAAGCCGCCTGTGGACGCGCCGATTGCAAACGCCATCACCTTGTACTTGAGCCCGTTGATCCCGAGCGACTCGGCCGCGGCCTCGTCCTCTCGGATCGCTGCCCAGGTCCGACCGACCTTCGAGTGGTTGAGCGAGTTGAACAGCACGAGGACCCCGAGCACGACGACGAGGATGACGTAGTAGAAGGTGATCGGCGTGTCGAAGTTGGCATGGATGCCGATGAAGTTGATCGAGAACGGCGGGATATAGGTCGTGCCCTGGCCGCCCCCGGTCCAGTTGCTCTGGTTCTCCGAGATCGCGTAGATGATCTCGCCGAAGCCGAGCGTGACGATGGCGAGGTAGTCGCCACGGAGCCGCAGCGTCGGCAGTCCGAGGAGGATGCCCGCGCCCATGGCGGCGAGGATCGCGAGCGGCACGATGAGGAACGGGTTGAGATGCAGCAATGCGTGCGGCGGCTGGATGGGCAGCGCGCCGGACAGGTACGCAGTGACGTAGGCGCCCACCGCGTAGAACGCGACGTAGCCGAGGTCGAGCAAGCCCGCGAAGCCCACGACGACGTTGAGTCCGAGCGCGAGGAGCGCGTAGATGCCGACGTTGATCGCGAACGTGTCCTGCCAGTACGCAGCCAGGAACTTGGGTGCCTCGATGGCGATGAAGAGCGCCACGATGTAGAGCACCTGTGCCTGCCCCGGGGCGAGGAACCGTCGCTGCCTGCCGCGGGCAGCCATCGACGCCTGCAGCACCGGCGGCGAGGAACTCGCGACCCTTGGTGCGACGAGCACCCCCCGTGCGGCGAAGCAGCCCCCCGCCAGCCATCCGTACGTTGGCCAGTGCAGGAAGAGGTCGCCCACGTTGCTCCAGTGGAAGTGGGTCGGGAGCCAGGGGTCTCCCCCATAGGCCACGATGAACGAGCCGACGACGATGACCGTCGCGAGCACGACACGGCGGCGGCCCGTCAACGTGCCCCTGAGCCCGCGGCGGTCGAGGATCGCTCGCGCGGACGCGGCCCAGAATGCGACGGCGAGCACCAGATACGCGTACGTTCGCGGATACGGCAGCTGGTGGCCCAGGTTCCCGAGGCTCCACTTGTCGAACACAAACGGGCCGAGAAGGTTCGCCAGTGCGAACGCGGCAAGCAGGCAGACAACGAGTGAGACCGACCCGACGAATCGCCGGCCGCTCGACGAGGAGATCATCGAGTCCCAGCGGGTGCGGAGCGTTCCGCCGCCGCCGCGCAGCTTCGCCGCCGCGGCAGGCAGCTCGCCGTTGCGCACCTTGCGCGCGGCGGTCATCACCAACCACAGTGCGAGTCCGAAGATCAGGTAGTCCCAGACGCGCGCCGAGATGAGCGAGCCCTTCAGCCCGTCAAGCGGCTCAGTCCCGCTGCCGTCGGGCCCCGTGATGATCGCCAGCATCGCGCCGCCCGCGAGGCAGCAGCCGAGGAGCCGGATGTCGTTGTCGTAGCGGTGCCACACGCTGGCCAGCAGTCGCCCACAGCGGACCACGATCCGCCAGGGGGGGCTCAGCAGTCGCCCGAAGGGGCGCCACAGACGGGCCACGAGTCGACCGACAGGGCGGCCGATGGGGGCCAGCAGCCGCCCGAGGATGCTCACGAACCGCCGGAGCCACATGACGGCGTGATGCGTCAGACGCGTCACGCCGTCCTCCCGAGATTCTCCCCAAGGATGCCCGTCGGCCTGAAGAGCAGCACGAGCACGAGCACCACGAAGCCGATGACCGGCTGGAGCCACACGTCCTGGAGCCAGTAGAGCGGCACGGTCTCCACGAGGCCGAGGGTGAGGCCGCCAAGTACCGCGCCACGGATGTTGCCGATGCCGCCGAGGACGGCTGCGGTGAATGCGAGGAGCCCCGGCTGGAAGCCCATGGAGAACGAGACACCGTTCTGCAGCGCGAAGAGGAACCCCGCAGCGCCGCCGAGGAAGCCTCCGAGCGCGAAGGTCTGCGAGATGGTGCGATTGACATTCACGCCCATCAGGCTCGCGGTCGGCTGGTCCTGGGCGAGGGCGCGGATGCCGCGGCCCATCTTCGTGCGATTCACGACCGCGTCCAAGAAGAGCATCAGCACGATCGCGACGATGCCCACGAGGATGTCGTAGGTCGTGATCTGCGCGCCAAACGGGCTCCACACGATGTTGTTGGAGAAGGGGGGGTTGACCGACTCCTGGTAGTACCCGAACTCCTTGCCGGCGAAGAACTGCAGGAAGTAGGAGGCGCCGATCGCCGTGATGAGGTACGTGAGCGCCGGCGCGTTTCGTCGCCGCAGCGGCCGGTAGGCGAAGCGCTCGAGCAGGATCGCGATGATCGAGCCAACGACGCCGGAGAGGGCGATCCCCGCGAGGATCCACCACACCGACACGATCCCGTTCGGGGGCGTCACGTCCGAGATGGTGACCCGGAAGAGGAAGTAGCTCGCGAAGGCGCCCGACATCATGACCTCGCTGTGCGCGAAGTTGATGAGCCGCAACACCCCGTAGACCAGTGTGTACCCCAGTGCCAGCATCGCGTAGATGAATCCGGTGAAGATTCCTATAGCGATGAAGTTGGCCACGCGCTTGACCCCTGTCGGCGGTTTGGTGGGGCCAGACACTACGCGACGAAGCCGGGTGCCCCCGAAGGGACACCCGGCTTCGACAGGTCGACTATCGACCGAGGTAGTTGCTAGATCGCTCCGAGCTCGACGATCTTGCCCTTCTCCACCCTGTAGCCGAAGACTGCAGAGCCGCCGGCGTCACCGTCGGCCTGGAACTTCACCGTCTTGGTGAGGCCCGTGTAGCTGAAGGTCTTGGCGCGCAGCGCGTTGATGATGTTCTGACGCGTGACCTTGTGCAGGCCCTTGATCACCTTGATGAGCACGTTCGTGGCGTCGAACGCCTCAGCCGAGTAGGTCCCCGGCGGGAACTTCGCGAGCTTCGTGAAGCCCTTGGTGAACGCCTTGTCGGCCGCGGAGGCGCCCAGGTTGGTGCACGCACAGCTTAGGTAGGCGCCGTTCGCAGCGGAGTGCGGCGTCGTGTCCAGGATGTAGTGCGGGTCCACGGATCCGTCACCGCTCATCACGAGGCCCTTGTAGCCCGCCGTGTGCAGCGCGCTGGTCAGGAGGCCGAAGTCGCAGTAGTAGCCACCGTAGAACACGAACTTGTCGCCCGAGTTCTTGATCGTGGCTGCGAGCGGCGGGTACTCCGTCGAGCTGCCGCCACCGGCGTTGCACCCCGTCGTCCCGTCGACGGTCTGCGACTTGGTCTTCGCCTTCAGCTTGTGGGCAATCGTGTTGAAGACACCAGCGAGGCCGGCGCCGTACGAGCTGCCGTCGTTGAGGACGTAGATCGACTTCTGCTTGAGCTTCGACACGACAAACGTGGCGTCCGCAGTCCCCTGCGTCCCGTCACCAGCGACGACACGGAAAAAGTTGTGCGCGCTGTTGTACGTGGGCGTGGTCAAAGCGATGGCCGTAGCCGAGGGGCTCACGAGCGGCATGTGCGCACTTGAGTACGCAGCGAGCTGCGACGCCTCGGTCGCACCGGAGAACGCCGGTCCGACGACCGCCTTGATGTTCGAGTTGGCCGCCACCGCGACCGCGACTGCCGGCGCGACGCTCGGGTCGCCCTGGTCGTCGGCCTTGTAGATCTTCAACTTGAACTTGATGCCCTTGCTGGCATTCCAGTTGTTGATGGCCAGCTGCACGGCGTACACCATGTTCAGTCCGAGCTGGGCGTTGCCACCTGAGAGCGGCCCCTGATACGCGATGGTGTAGGTGGGAAGCGCGTGCGGCTTGGCGGTTGCCCCTGCGGGCAACGCGAGGCCGACCATCGCAACAGACCCAGCTGCCACCAGCGCCGTAGCACCGAGGAAGCGATTCTTCATTCGCAAATTCCTTCCATGTTGTCCCCGACGGCCATGTAGCCCGGGTCAACGAGATGGTAGTGCAGTCCTTCGCGAATATGCATCGGGGTTGCTGAGTTCTCTTCAGCGCGCACGCGCCCGACTGCAGCAGCGCACTGCGCACTGCGCAACGCACGATGGCCGGGCGTGCGCCCGGCCATCGTGCGACTCGCGAGTGACTGCTCCCTACATCATGCCGCCCATGCCGCCCATGCCGCCCATGCCGCCCATGCCGCCCATCGCGGCGGCGGCCGCTGCGCCGTCGTGCTTCTCGGGCTTGTCCGTGACGAGCACCTCGGTGGTGAGCAGCAGCGCCGCGATCGATGCCGCGTTCTGCAGCGCAGAGCGGGTCACCTTTGCGGGGTCGATGACACCGATCTTGACGAGGTCCTCGAGCTTCCCGGTGAGCGCGTTGAGGCCGATCGCGCCCTTCGCTGCCTCGACGCTCTCGACCATGACCGGCCCTTCGAGCCCGGCGTTGTTCGCGATGTAGCGAAGCGGTGCCTCGAGCGCCAACGAGACGATCCGGGCCCCGGTCGCCTCGTCGCCGTGCAGCGTGGCGACGAGCGCCTCGACCTCAGCACGGCAGCGCAAGAGCGCGGTGCCGCCGCCGGCGACCACGCCCTCGTCGATCGCCGCACGCGTCGCGCTCAGGGCGTCTTCGATGCGGTGCTTCTTCTCCTTCAGCTCGACCTCGGTCGCCGCGCCCACCTTCACGACGGCGATGCCGCCGGCGAGCTTGGCGAGCCGCTCTTGGAGCTTCTCGCGGTCCCAGTCCGAGTCAGTGTCTTCGATCTCGCGCTTGATCTGGGCAACGCGGCCCTTGATCTCGGACTCCTCGCCCGCACCCTCGATGACCGTGGTGTCGTCCTTGGTCACGATGATGCGGCGCGCGCGACCGACGAGGTCGAGCGTGGCGCTCTCGAGCTTGAGGCCGATCTCCTCGGAGATGACCGTCGCGCCCGTGAGGATGGCGATGTCCTGGAGCATCGCCTTGCGCCGGTCGCCAAAGCCCGGTGCCTTGACCGCGACGGACGTGAAGGTCCCGCGGATCTTGTTCACGACCAGCGTCGCGAGTGCCTCGCCGTCGATGTCCTCGGCGATGATCAGCAGCGGGCGGCCGGTCTGCATGACCTTCTCGAGCACGGGGAGCAGGTCGTGCACCGCCGAGATCTTCGTGTTGGCGATCAGGATGTGGGCGTCCTCCAAGACGGCCTCCTGTCGCTCGGCGTCCGTCACGAAGTACGGCGAGAGGTAGCCCTTGTCGAACTGCATGCCCTCGGTCAGCTCGAGCTCGATCCCGAAGGTGTTCGACTCTTCGACCGTCACCGTGCCGTCCTTGCCGACCTTGTCGATCGCCTCGGCGATCACGTCGCCGATCGCGCTGTCGGCAGCGGAGATCGACGCGACCTGCGCGATCTCCTGGCGGTCGCCGACCTCCTTGGCCTGACCGGCGATCGCCGCGACCACGGTCTTGACGGCGAGCTCCATGCCGCGCTTCAGCCCGGTCGGGCTCGCGCCCGCCGCGACGTTGCGCAGTCCCTCTTTGATCAGTGCCTGGGCGAGCACCGTCGCGGTCGTCGTGCCGTCGCCGGCGACGTCGTTGGTCTTGGTCGCGACTTCCTTCACGAGCTGTGCGCCCATGTTCTCGAAGGGGTCGTCGAGCTCGATCTCCTTGGCGATCGACACGCCGTCATTGGTGATCGTCGGCGCGCCGAACTTCTTCTCGATCACGACGTTGCGGCCCTTCGGCCCGAGCGTGACCTTGACGGTGTCGGCGAGCTTGTTCACGCCGGCCTCGAGGCCGCGACGTGCTGACTCGTCGAACTTGAGCAACTTTGGCATCTGTCCTCCAACGTGCATCGGCGGGGTCGCCAACGGCGACCCCGCCCGGTGCGGTATGAATCTGGCTAACTACTTCGTGACGGTTGCGAGCACGTCCCGTCCGGTGAGGATCAAAAGGTCCTCGCCATCGACGGTGATCTCCGTCCCGCCGTACTTCGAGTAGACGACGGTGTCGCCCACCTTGACGTCGAGCGGGACCAAGTCGCCCGTGTTCTCTGCGCGGCGTCCGGGGCCGACCGAGAGCACCTCGCCCTGCTGGGGCTTCTCCTTGGCGGTGTCGGGGATGACGAGGCCAGAGGCCGTCATCTCCTCGGACTCGTTCGGCCTGACCACGATGCGGTCGTCGAGGGGATTCAACTTCATGGAGCGTCTCCTTGGCGTTCGTTTAGCACTCGATCGTTGCGACTGCCAATGTTAGCAGCCGCCGTCTTCGAGTGCCAACGCCCGGGCGTGCGCCATCCGCCAGCGGCCCCGACCCTGTGGCGGCTGGGTCACCACCCGCGGTCGTCGAGGACCTTGGTGGCGGCCACGTGGTCCCACCAGGTCTGTCGGCGGGAGTCCACGAGCGGCCAGAAGTAGGCCACGAGCGGGATCACGACGACCGCCAGGGAGACGAGGGCCCCGCCGCGACCGTAGAGCAGGGACGGCACGGTGAAGAGCAGGGCGACCACGACCGACCTCGTGAACGCCTGGGGGATCGAGATCGACCCGCGCCCGCTGACCGGGACGCATCGGATCTGCATGACCCGCATGCCGGGCGTCTGGCCGTCGAGCTTGGCGAGGCACAGCGTCGCGTACGTGAGGAAGATGGGCGAGACGATCGAGAGGTAGTACAGGATCGTGTAAAAGCCCCTCGCGATGTGCACGCCCGTGAAGGAGAGCACCCCCGCGATCAGGTACTCGATCATCAAGATGATCAGGACGTCCATGACGAGCCCGCCGAAGCGCCGCAGCCAGCTCGCGTAACGGACGCCCGACAGCGCCGCAGTGCGGTCGGTGAAGCCAGACGGCGGGAGTCGGAGCCCCACGTCAGCTCCCAGGGACTCGGCGCAGGACGACGGTCCTCGCCACCTTGTCGTGCAGCGTCTGGTTCCGCGCGTCCCAGAGCGGCCAGAGCATGTCGAGGAAGATGACCAGGCTGGCGATCAGGCGCACGACGAGTCGGAGCACCTCGGCGGCGATGAGGACCACGAAGGTCCTCGCCTCGGCGCGGACGAGTCCGACCTTTCCGTGGTCCGCCTCTCTCGCGATGTAGATCCCAAGCGCTCGCATCCCGAGAGTCGCCTGCCATCTCGAGGCGAGGAACGCCGTGTAGAGGACCTGGAGCACGAGGCCGGTCCCAATAAAGAAGTTGAGCTCCGACCCATAGGGCTCGAGCTGCTCCTTCCCATTGACCAGGTGGTACTTGAACGTGTTGAGCAGATCGTGATGACCGGTTGCAGCCGCGATGATCGTGGCGACCGCGGTAAAGACCACTGCGTCAAGGAGGTACGCGCCAACGCGCCGGATCCACGTTGCGTAGTCCGCGGCGCCGGGCTGCACCGGGGCATCGGTCGATTCCCCCGAGAACGACGGCAGCGGCTCGTAGTTGGACATGTGGCTCCTTGACCGAGCGAGCGTACGCGACGCTTGCGGCATCTCCGTCGTCGACGCGCCGACCGACTACGGCGCGAGGCGCACGACGTCCCAACCGTCCGACGCGCGCGTGTAGACGAACCGGTCGTGCAGACGGTCCTGGCGCTGGATCCACAGCTCGACCATCGACGCGGCGAGCAGGTAGCCGCCCCAGTGGGCGGGACGGAGCACCTCGTGGCCCTCGAACCGCGCCGACGCCCCGGCGTAGGCATCCTCCAGCTCCGCGCGATCACGGAGCACGTGTGACTGGCTCGACGCCACCGCACCGAGCTGGTGCCCACGGTCGCGGCTCGCGAAGTACGCGTCGGAGACCGCTGGGTCGAGCTGGAGGATCGACCCTTCGAGTCGGACCTGGCGGCGATGCGCGCCGTCGAACCACACGGCCGCGGCGTGGGGGTTCGCTGCGAGCTCGGTGCCCTTGCGCGACTCGTAGTTGGTGTAGAAGCGAACGCCCTCGTGGGTGATGCCACGCAGCAGCACGTAGCGCGCGCTCGGGCGTCCCTCGCGCGACGCGGTCGCGAGCACCATCGCGTCGGCGTCGTCGACGGCGCCCGCGGCCTCGTGGTGCCACCGGTCGAACACGCTGAGCGGGTCCTCCCCCGGCGCGTCTGCGGGCGCGGTCGTCACGCGGCCGCCAGGCGCAGGGACGGGTCCGCCGACATCGACAGGGGGCTCGCGAGTCCGCGATCGAGCAGGTGGAAGCCGGCGGCCGCGATCATGGCGGCGTTGTCCGTGCAGTACTGGAGCGACGGCAGCGCGCATCGGATGCCGAGGTGCGCCGAGAGCTCGGTGATCGCCGCTCGAAGCTGGGAGTTGGCGGCGACGCCGCCGCCGAGCGCGAGCGTGCGCGCGCCCGTCGCCTCGACGGCGCGCTCGCACTTGGCGACGAGCACGTCGACGACCGCTGCCTGGAAGCTCGCCGCCACGTCGGCGACCGGCGTCCCCGGCGCCTTGTCGACAGCTCGCACCACCGCCGTCTTGAGCCCCGAGAGGCTGACGTCGAGCCCGACGTCGCGCAGCGGCCGAGGGAGCCGGATCGCGGTGGGATCCCCGCTCGACGCCATTGCGTCGAGCGGGGGGCCGCCCGGGTACCCCAGTCCGAGGTACCGCGCGACCTTGTCGTAGGCCTCGCCGACTGCGTCGTCGATGGTGGCGCCGAGCAGCTCGAACGCCCTCGGGGTGCGTTCGACCACCAGCATCGTGTGGCCGCCCGAGACGAGCAGCGTCACGACGGGGAGCTGAAGGCCGGCGTGCTCGAGGTGCGACGCCACCAGGTGGCCCTCGAGGTGGTTCACGCCCACGAGCGGGACGCCCCAGGCGAGCGAGAGCGCCTTGGCCGCAGAGACCCCGACGAGCAGCGAGCCCACGAGGCCCGGGCCGCGGGTGACCGCGACCGCACGGACGCCGGGGCGGTGCGGGTCGAGGCCCGCGTCACCGAGGGCGCGCTCGAGCACCGGCGCGATCGCGTCGACCTGGGCTCTCCCAGCGAGCTCGGGGACCACTCCACCGAACCGCACGTGCAGCGCGATCGAGGACTCGACCACGCTGGACACGACCCGGAGGTCCTCGGTCACGACGGCCGCCGCGGTCTCGTCACAGCTCGTCTCGATCCCGAGAATCGACGCTGTCGACATGCCGTGAGGCTAGGCGGCCTCGATCGACGCGAGTGTCGCCGAGTACGACGGCGTGTGCACGTCGCGGACCCACATGACGACCGCGTCATCGCCGGAGTGCGGGTAGTAGCCGCGGCGCATCCCGACGGGCGCGAAGCCGAACCGCAGGTAGAGGCGCTGGGCCCGCAGGTTGCGCGAGGCGACCTCCAAGGTGACGTCGCGCGTGCCCGTGGCCGCGATGGCGCGGATGGCCTCGGCCAGCAGCGCGGTGGCGACGCCCGTGCCCTCCTGGGATGGTGTCGTGGCGATCGTGTTCACGTGCGCCTCGGCATCGACGAGCATGAGCCCGAGGTAGCCAACGACCTCGCCGTCGCGCGTCGCCTTGGTGTAGCGCCGGTTCGGCGCCTCGAGCTCGTCGCGAAGGACGCGCAGGGACCACGGGTCGTCGAACTGCGCGACCTCGATCGCGTGGATCGCGTCGAGGTCGGCGCGCGCGAGCTCGGCGATGACGAGTCCGTCCACGGCTCAGGCCACCGGACCACGGACCGGGAAGTTCGCGACGGCATCCGCCTCGCGCAGGTACCACGGGTGCACCTCGTGGTGCGCGCACGCGGCGGCCCCGGTCCCGATCCGCGTGCGCACGAGCCGGATCGCCGACGCCGCAGAAGGCACCTGCACGCCGTCGAGCACGACGCACCCCTCGCCACCGAGCGTGTCCCGGTGCGCGTGCGCGCCGTCACCGACGAGCGTGACGAGGCTGCCGAGCTCGTCGAGTCGGCGCGCCAGCACTGCGGGCTCCATGACCGCGACGGTGACGACCTCGTCGAAGCCGTCGGGATTCACGTCGTAGAGCGCCCAGAAGACCTCGCGGCGACGCGCGTCGACGACCGCTGCCACCAGGCCGGTGACGCCGGCGTCGCACGCGGTCTGGGCGAGCACGTCGGTGCTCGAGACGGCGAACAGCCCCACGCCGGTCGCGACGGCCAGCCCCTTTGCCGTCGCGATGCCCACGCGCAGACCGGTGAACAGGCCGGGTCCGACGTCCACGACGACGCCGTCGAGGTCCTGTGGCGACCAGCCGCGCGCCGAGAGCAGTGCCGCGACGGCGGGCGCGAGGACCTCGGTGTGGCGGCCTGGCGCCTCGGCCACCTGCTCTGCCATGCTCGAGTCGTCGCCGATGGCGACGCCAGTCCGGGCGGTCGCGGTCTCGATCGCGAGCAGCCTCACGTGGCGAGCGCCTCGAGCACCGCGTCGGTCAGGCTCGAGTCGTCCAGGCTGACCTCGAGCCGCCTCGTCGTGTCGTCGACGACCTCGAAGCTCACGACGACGCGGTCCGACCCGCTCGTCGCGTCGAAGCGGTCCCCCCACTCGATGACGGCGGCGGCCCCGTCAATCAGGGCCTCTCCGAGGGCGAGGTCGCCGAGCTCCGAGGCGCTCGCAAGCCGCCACAGGTCGGCGTGGACCAGGAGCTCGATCGGTGCGCCCGGGCCGCAGCGGTAGTGGTGCACCAGCGTGTAGCTCGGCGAGGTCACGGGGACGGTCACGCCGAGCGCGCGGGCATAGGCGCGCACGAACGTCGTCTTGCCCGCACCCAGGCCCCCCGCGAGCACGACGACATGTCCAGGCAGCGCGAACTGCGCCAGCGTCACGGCCAGCTCGCCGGTTGCCTCGGGCGACGTCGTCGTCACGGTCATGCGCCTCGTCATCGATGGGCGGCCAGGGCGAGCTTGGCGCGAACGAGGTCGGCTCGCATCTGTGCGACCACGACGCCACCGCCCCGCAGCGCGTAGGCGGGGTGGAACGTGGGGATCAGCACGCGCCCACGCCACTCGTGGGTGCGCCCCCGCAGCGAGGTGATCCCGAGGTCCGTGGCGAGCAGGACGCGCGTCGCGACGTTGCCGAGGGTGACGACCACCCGCGGGTCGAGGGCAGCCACCTGGGCGTCCAGGTACCCCGAGCACGCCGCGATCTCGTCGGGGGCGGGGTCACGGTTGCCCGGGGGGCGGCACTTCACCACGTTCGCGATGTAGAACGAGGCGCGCGTGAGCGCAAGCTCCTCGAAGATGAGCTTGTCGAGCAGTTGGCCGGAGCGACCGACGAAGGGCTCGCCGCTCAGGTCCTCGTCGCGACCCGGCCCCTCCCCGATGACGAGGAGGCCGCTGTCGGCAGTCCCCGTGCCGAAGACCACCTTCGTCCGCGTCTCGCTCAGCCGACACGCGGTGCACGTCGAGGCTCGCACAGCGAGTTCGACGAGCGATGCCGCGCCCATCGGAGGAATCGTACCGGGCGTCAGGTCACGGCCAGCTTGGGGATGCGCTGCTTGATCCCGCAGAGGACCTCCCAGCTGATGGTGCCGAGCGCCGCGGCCCACTCGTCCGCGGTGATCCGCTCGGTGCCCTGGGCGCCGAGGAGTACGACCTCGTCGCCGACGTCGACGTCGGTGTCCTCGGCGCAGTCGACGAGGAGCTGGTCCATCGTGACGACGCCTGCGAGCGGCCGGCGCCGGCCGCGGATGAGCACGTGCGCGCCGCCCTCGAGCATCGCGCGCGGGTACCCGTCGGCGTACCCGACAGGGACCGTCGCGACCCGGCTCGGGCGCTCGAGCGCGCGACGGCGCCCGTAGCTGGGGCGCGCGCCGGCCGGGAGGTCGCGGATCGCCGACACGCGCGCCTTGACCGACATGACCGGGCGGAGTGATCCTGCCGCGGCCTCGTCGAGGACCGACTGCATGCTCGGATGTGGCAGGTAGCCGTAGACGCCGAGCCCGACTCGCACGAGGTCGAACCGGGCCTCGGGGAACGACAGGGCGCCCGCGGTGTTGGCGGCGTGGAGCACCACGCCGTCGGGGATCGAGTCCGACACGCTGTCAAGGGCACTTCGGAAGATGTCGAGCTGGCCCCTCGTGAAGGCCTCGGTCGCCGCGTCAGCGCCGTCGGCGACGGGCAAGTGCGTCCACACGCCCCCGATCGCGAGGCCCGCGGCCACGAGCAGCCCGAGGACGCCGCCCAGGTCGCCGGGCGCCACGCCCTGTCGGTGCATGCCGGTGTCGACCTTCACGTGCACCGGCACTGTCGAACGATGCTCGGCGGCCGCGGCGAGCTCTTGGGCACCCCGCAGCGAGCCGACCGTGAGGGTGAGCCGCGCGTCGATCGCGTCGCCAAGGGAGGTCCCCGGCGCCTCGGCGAGCAGCAGGATCTCGGCGTTGATCCCGTCGTCGCGCAGCTCGATGCCCTCGTCGACGAGCGCGACGCCGAGTGACGACGCGCCGGCGTCCAGAAGCGTGTGGGCGACGGCTCTCGCGCCGTGCCCGTAGCCGTCTGCCTTCACGACTGCACAGAGCCTCGCGGGTGCGACGACGCGACACAGCAGCGAGGTGTTGTGCCCGAGCGCGTCGAGGTCCACCTCCGCCCACGCCGGACGGCGCCACCCCTCAACCGGCACGCGGCACCGTTCGGCCGGCCGCGCGCGCAGCAAGCGTCGCGGCGATGGCAGCCGGGATCGCCGACGCGCGGCATCGTGCACCGAGGGACGCGCCGCCGAGCCCGTGCACGTGCGCGCCGATCGCCGCGGCGAGGTGCACGGACGTGCCGCGAGCGAGCAGGCCACCGATCACACCCGACAGGACGTCGCCCGAGCCGGGCGTCGCGAGGTCAGGCGTCCCGGACGTGACGACCAGCGTGCCCGGGGTGTCAGGCGTGTTCGTGGGCGTGGCGACGACGGTGGTCGGACCTTTGAGCAGGACGGTGCAGCCGGTCTGCTGCGCCGCGCGCTGCGCGGCGGCGATCCGGTCGGTGCCCGGCGGGCTCCCGAAAAGCGCGGCGAACTCGCCGTCGTGCGGCGTGAGGACGATGGGGCTGCCACCCCGCGACTGGCGAGCGAGCAGCAGCTCGCAGTCGACGAGGTGCAGGGCGTCGGCGTCCAGGACCACCGGCTCTCGGGTTGCCCGCAGGATCTCGTGGACGGCCGCCTCGAGTCGGCTCGACCGACCGAGACCCGGGCCCACCACGAGTGCGCGGGCGCGATCGAGCGCGGCGCCCACGACCTTTGCCAGCTCCATGGCGCTCGCGGGGAGGCGCACCACCTCCACGGGCCACGGGCCGTCCTGGCGGCGCGGCACGTCGGGACTGCTCAAAAGGATCATCCCGGCCTGGACGGCGATCGACCCCTCGCAGACGAGGGAAGGCGCCCCGAGCATCCCCGGGCTGCCCGCGACGACGACGAGGGCACGTCGCCATTTGTGCTCGTCGCGGCCGAGCGGCGCGACGAGGTCGATGTCGGCGTCCTCGACGAGACCGACCAGCGGGTCTCGAACCTCGATGCCGAGTGCGGCGACCTCGACGTCTCCGGAGAGGTTTGCTCCGTCGGCGAGCACGTGGCCGCGCTTGAGCGAGCCCATCGCGACGGTCCTCGTGGCACGAAGGGAGCGGCCCGAGGCGACGCCGGTGTCAGGGTCGACGCCCGAGGGCACGTCGACTGCGAGCACGGGCACGGACTCGGGCACCTCGGGCGCGTCCCACGCGCGGGAGAGCCCCGTCCCGAACGCCGCGTCGATGACGAGGTCGACGCCGTCGATGACCGACGGCAGCGCGAGTGCATCGTGCACGCGCACCGATGCGCCTCGCGACTCGAGGTGACGCGCGGCGACGCGACCGTCGCTGCCGTTCGCCCCCGGCCCGCACAGCACGGCGATCGACGACCCGTAGACGCGGTCCAGGAGCCTCGTGGCGGCGATCGCGACGGCGAGCCCCGCCCGCTCGATCAGGGTGTCGCGGCTGACGTGTCGCATCGCCTCGGCGTCCGCGGCGCGCATCTCGTCCGCGGTCACGAGCGGCCTCATCCGGCGGACTCTGCGATGACGATGGCCGAGGCCGAGGCGGCGGTGTGCGTGAGGCTGACGTGCAGCGTGCCGGCGCCACGCCGCTCGGCGACGGCGAGCGCGCCGCCCGCTAGCACCAGCGACGGCTGGCCGGTGTCGGAGACGAGGACCTCGACGTCACGGAGCGAGAAGGCGCCGAGACCCACACCGAGCGCCTTCATCGTGGCCTCCTTGGCGGCGAAGCGCGCGGCGAGGCGCTCGCTTCGTCGAGCACCCGTCGCCGACGTCGCCCGCTCTCGCTCGGTGAACACACGCTCGGCGAGCCCGGGCCTGCGCCGCATCGCTGCGGCAAGGCGGTCGACATCGACGAGATCGATCCCGACGCCGACGAGGCGCCTCACTCCACCGTCACCGTCTTGGCCAGGTTCCTCGGTCGGTCGACATTGAGACCGCGCAGCTTGGCGAGGTGGTAGGCGAGCAGCTGGAGTGGCACGATCGAGAGCACCGGGCTCGCGAACTCTGACGCGACGGGCACGCTGATGGACCAGTCGCCGAAGGACGCGGCCTCCTCGTCATCCTCGCCGTGCACGACCACGACGCTCGCACCGCGCGACGTGACCTCCGCGACGTTCGACAGCAACTTGTCGCGAAGCTCGTCGCCGGTGACGATCGCGACGACCACCGTACCGGGCTCGATGAGCGCAATCGGGCCATGCTTGAGCTCGCCGCCGGGATAGCCCTCGGCGTGCAGGTAGCTCAGCTCTTTCAGCTTGAGCGCCCCTTCGAGCGCGACGGGATACCCGACGTGGCGCCCGATGAAGAAGTAGTCGCGCGAGCCGTGTAGTGCGGCGGCGACGTCGCGGACGTGCTCGGCGCCCTTGAGCACCTTCGCCACGAGCTCGGGCAGCGTGGCCAGGCCGTCGAAGGCCTCGGCGACGGCGGCATCGTCCATCGTCGAGCGCGCCTGGGCAAGCCGCAGCGCGAGGAGCTCGAGGGCGACGACCTGGGCGAGCACGGTCTTGGTCGACGCGACGCTGATCTCGAGCCCCGCTCGCGTGTACAGGACGGCGTCGGCCTCGCGTGCCATCGAGGCGTCGACGACGTTGCTGACCGCGACCACCTTGGCGCCGCGCCGGCGCGCCTCGCGAAGGGCCTGGAGCGTGTCGATCGTCTCGCCGGACTGGGACACCCCGACTACCAGGGTCGAGTCGTCGAGGACCGGACCCCGGTAGCGGAACTCGCTCGCGATGTCGACCTCGCAGCTGAGCCTCGCCCAGCGCTCGATGGCGTGCTTGCCGAGCAGCGCGGCGTGGTAGCTGGAGCCGCACCCGACGAGCACCACCCGGTTTATCGAGGCCAGCTCCTCGTCGGAGAGTCGGAGCTCGTCAAGGACGATCCGGCCGTCCTCGCTTCGCCTCGCGGCCAGCGTCGCGCGGATCGCCTCGGGCTGCTCGTAGATCTCCTTGGTCATGAAGTCGGGGTGGCCCCCGAGGACCGCGGTCTCGACGTCCCAGTCGATCGACAGCACCGTCGGCTCGACGAGCGCGCCGTCGAGGTCGCGCAGGACCAGTCCTTCCTTGGTGAGGATCGCCACCTGGTCGTCTTCGACCGCCACGAGGTCGCGCGTGCGCTCGAGGATCGCGGGGATGTCGCTCGCGAGGTAGGTCTCCCCCGCCGCTCGCCCGACGATGAGCGGCGAGACCCGTCGCGCTGCGACGATCTGGCCGGGCGTGGTCTTGTCGAGCACGCCGATGGAGAACGAGCCGGTGATCTCGTGAAGCGCGGCGGTCACCGAGTCGGCGAGGTCGAGGCCACTGGCGCGGTGCTCCTCGATGAGGTGCGCGAGCACCTCGGTGTCGGTGCCGCTCGTGAACGAGTGGCCGGCAGCGCGCAGCCTCGCGGCGAGCGCCACGTGGTTCTCGATGATCCCGTTGTGGATGACCGCGATGGTGCCCGCGCAGTCGACCTGGGGGTGCGCGTTGCCCTCGATGGGAGCGCCATGGGTCGCCCAGCGCGTGTGCCCGATGCCCGTCGTCGCGCCTGTGGGAGCGGCGCCGCAGCGCTCGAGGAGGGCCGCGACCGACCTCGTCCCGTCGGCCGCCCGGCAGCGCCACAGCTCGCCATCGGCACACTGGATCGCGACGCCCGCAGAGTCGTAGCCCCGGTACTCGAGGCGCTCGAGGCCCCTTATCAGCAGCTCGAGGGCATCATCGGCGCCCACTACGCCGATGATGCCGCACATGCCATCAGGCTACCCGGGGACCCGTGGGTTCCCGAGTGCCTCGAGCACCGCCACGCGGAGCTCCTCGGCGGTCTGGCGCATCTCGGCCTCGTTCTCTGCCTCGACCATGATGCGGACGAGCGGCTCGGTCCCCGACGCACGAACGAGCACACGACCGTACTCGCCCAGCGCGGCGCGCGACTTCTCGACGTGCGCCCAGATCTCCGTCGCGTCGGCCAGGGCGCCGGTGTCAGGCACCTGGACGTTCACGAGCAGCTGTGGCACGGGCACGATGAGGCCGTCGGTGAGCTGGTCGAGCGGGCCGCGCTCGGCGATGAGCTGCGCGAGGAGCATGCCCGTGAGCACGCCGTCGCCGGTCGTCGCGCGGTCCGCGAAGATGACGTGACCGGACTGCTCGCCGCCGAGCGACCAGCCGGTGCGCTCCAACGCCTCGGCGACGTGCCGGTCGCCAAGCGGGACCTCGACGACGTCGATGCCTGCGGTGCGCATCGCCCGATGCAGGCCCAGGTTCGACATCACCGTCACCACGATGCCGCCCGTGAGCGATCCACGAGCGTGCGCGTCCGTCGCGAACAGGGCGAGCAACCAGTCGCCATCGAGTACGTGACCGGTTGCATCGACGGCGACGCACCGGTCCGCGTCGCCGTCGAGGGCGACACCGAGGTCCGCGTGTGACGCGAGCACCGCCGCGGCGAGCACGCCGGGTGCGGTCGATCCGCAGTCGAGGTTGATGTTGCAGCCGTCGGGGGCGTCGCCGATCGCGGTCACCACTGCGCCAAGCGTGCGCAGTACCGCGGGCGCGATGCCGCTCGCCGCGCCGTTCGCGCAGTCGACGACGAGGTGCAGCCCGTCGAGCCGCGTCGACCCCGCCGAGGCGAGCAGCCCTGCGACGTAGGTGTCGACCGGTGCGTCGTCTCGCCGAACGGCACCTACCTGCGCGCCAGTCGGTCGCGTCATGGTGGCGAGCCCACGTGCGACCTCGCGCTCGATCTCGGACTCGATCTCGGACTCGATCGACGAGGCGAGCTTGGAGCCCTTGGCACTCAACGCCTTCAGCCCGTTGTCCTCGAAGGGGTTGTGTGACGCGGAGACCACGACGCCAGGGACCCGGTCGCTCGCACACCTCGCCGCGACGCCGCCGGTCGGGAGCACGCCAAGGTCGACGACGTCGGCGCCCTCGGAGGCGGCGCCGGCGCCAACGGCAGCGGCGAGCATCGAGCCGCTGCGGCGGGTGTCGCGACCGAGGTAGATGCTCTCGGGGCGCAGCACGCGGACGACGGCACGACCGAACGCGAGGGCGTACTCGGGGGTCAGCTCGTCGTTCGCCCGTCCCCTGACACCGTCGGTGCCGAAGGAGAGCGGCGCCACGCGTCTAGCGCTTCGAGTACTGCGGCGCCTTGCGGGCCTTCTTCAGGCCGTACTTCTTCGACTCCTTGGCCCGTGAGTCCCTGGTGAGCAGGCCGGCGCGCTTGAGCGAGGCGCGCAGCTCAACGTCGAGCTCGATGAGCGACCGCGCGATGCCGAGGCGCATGGCGCCCGCCTGTCCGGCGACACCCCCGCCGTCGATCGTGGCGTCGATGTCGTAGGTCTCGGCGAGGTTGGTCAGGCGCAGCGGCTCGATGACGATCATCCGGTGGGTCGCAGAGGTGAAGTAGTTGTCGAACGCGCGGTGGTTGACCATGATCACGCCCGTGCCAGGGCGCAGGCGAACGCGGGCGACCGCCTCCTTGCGACGTCCGGTCGACTGGGTCAGTGGCTTGGGCATCGTGCTCCTAGGACCTTCGCAGTGCGGAGGTGTCGTACGCAGTCGGCTGCTGCGCGGCGTGGGGGTGCTCGGGTCCCGCGTAGACGAAGAGGTGCTTCATCTGGGCGCGGCCGAGCCGGGTGTGCGGCACCATGCCGCGAGCCGCGCGCGTCACGAGCTCCGCGGGACGCGTCTCAAGCAACTCGGCGTAACTCGTCGAGCGAAGCCCGCCCGGGTAGCCCGAGTGGTGGTACGCGCGTTTGTCCGCTCCTTTGTTGGCGGTGAGTCGGATCTTGTCGGCGTTGATGACGATGACCGCGTCACCGGTGTCCATGTGGGGGGCGAACGTCACCTTGTGCTTGCCGCGCAGTAGGCGCGCGACCTCGGTGCAGAGCCGGCCGAGCACTAGGCCGTCGGCATCGAGCACGTGCCACGACCGCGTGAGCTCTGCGGCCTTTGGTGAGTACGTGCGCACGTCGCTGTCCTTGTCGTCGTCGGGTCCGCCCAACTGCTCGGGGGCGCGGCTGCGCGGCGACGAGACCGCCGCGGGCAGGGACACCACGATAGATGCCCGCGGGGCCGAGGGGCAAGCGCCTCACCCGTAGGCGACCGACATGAGACAGAGGCCCTCAGGCGGGGCGGGCGCGGGAAGCCCGCTGCGCTCCCCCGATCGCAGGTGCTCGGTCACGTCCGCGGCGCTCAAGGCGTGGCGGCCCGCCTCGACCAGGACCGCCACGATCGAGCGCACCATCTGGTGGCAGAACGACTGGGCGGTGACGTCGATTCGAATGAGCGTGCCGCCCTCCGAGGCGACCCCGAGGGCGTCGTCGACCACGCCCACGGCGACGTCGAGGACCCGCCGGATGATCGGCTCGTCGGGCCCGAGCTCGCTCGGGCGCCGGCAAAACGCCCGGAAGTCGTGCTCCCCGAGCACCGCGTAGGCCGCCTGGGTCATGGCGCGCACGTCGAGCGGGCCGGGCGTCCGCCAGGCGATGCCCTCGAGCAGTGGCGAGCCGACGAGCGCGTCGAAGACGAGGTATCGGTACGACCGCGAGCATGCCGAGTGCCGGGCATCGAAGCCGTCGGGCGCCGGCTGACACGAGGTCACGACGATCGAGGGTGCGAGCAGCCGGTTGCAGGACCGCGTGAGGCGCGCCTCGACGGCGCCACGGTCATCGGCGAACAGTGGCTCGACGAGGTCGACGTGGACGACCTGGCCGAGCGCGTGGACCCCCGCGTCGGTGCGTCCCGCACAGACGAGCCTCGGGGGCTCGTCGAGCCGCAGCACGGTCGCGAGCGCACCTGCCAGCGCACCCGCGACCGTCGAGGTCCCGGGCTGGGCCGCGAAGCCGTGGAAGTCTTGTCCCCGATACGCGAGGTCGAGCCGCCAGCGACGCTGGACGGCGGTCACTCGGTGACGAACTCGATGCGCGCCATCGGGGCGTTGTCGCCCGGCCGCGGCCCCAGCTTCAGGATCCGCGTGTAGCCGCCCGGCCGTTCCGTGTAGCGCGGCGCGATCTCGGCGAACAGCTTGTGGGTCATGTCCTTGTCGCGCAGCAGCGACACCACCCTGCGGTGCGCGTGCACGGAGCCCTCGGGCGAGCGCTTGGCCGCAGTCACGCACTTCTCCACGACGGGCCGCATGGCCTTGGCCTTGGCCTGCGTGGTCACGATCGACTCGGCCGCGATGAGCGAGGCAACCAGGTTGCCCAGCATCGCCTTTTGATGCGAGGCACTGCCACCGAGCCGCTTGCCCTTGCGTGGGGTCGCCTGCATGTCAGTCCTCTGAGCGCAGCGCCAGCCCGCGCTCGTCGAGCCGGTCCGTGACGTCCTTCAGAGAAGTCTGGCCGAAGTTGGTGATCGACAGCAGGTCCGACGGCGCGCAGTTGATCAGCTCGGCGACGGTGTTGATGCCGCCGCGCTTGAGGCAGTTGCGGGCGCGCTCGGTGAGGCCGAGCTCTTCGATGCGGTAGTCAAGCTCGGAGCCTGCCGATGCCGCGGAGCCGACGTCGCCGAGCTCGAGGCCGCTTGACTCCTCGTCGAGCGACGAGACGAGGTCGAAGAGGCTGCGGAGTGTCGCACCCGCGGACGCGAGCGCCTCGCGGGGCGTGATCGAGCCGTCCGTCTCGATCTCCAAGACGAGCTGGTCGAAGTCGGTGGACTGCTCGACGCGCACGGGCTCCACGGTGAAGGTCACGCGTCGCACCGGCGAGAACACCGAGTCGAGCGGGATGCCGCCGATCGCCCCGGGGCGCTTGTTGCGCTCGGCGCTGACGTAGCCCTTGCCGCGCTCGACAGTGACGTCGAGAGCGAGGTGACCCTTGGCGTTGAGCGTCGCGATGCGCAGGTCGCTGTTGAGGATCTCGACGTCGCTCGTCACCTGGAAGTCCGACGCGAGCGCGTCGCTCGGGCCGCGCTTGTCGAGCCTGATCACGACGGGCTCATCGCTCTGGACGCGAAGGATGAGGTCCTTCAGATTGAGGAGGATGTCGGTGACGTCCTCTTTCACGCCCTCGATCGTCGTGAACTCGTGGAGCGCGACGTCGAATCGGACCTGCGTCGCGGCCGCGCCCGGGATGGACGACAGCAGCGTCCGGCGCAGCGAGTTGCCGAGCGTGTGGCCGAATCCGGGGTCGAGGGGGCCGACCGTGAAGGACTGGCGATGGTTCTCCTCTTCGCCGATCTGCTCGACGGTGGGACGCTGGATGATCAGCATGTTCGTTGCTCCTGGCTCTTGCGATCGGTTACTTGGAGTACAGCTCGACGATCAGCTGCTCGTGGACGGGCTCGTCGATCTGCTCGCGCATCGGGATGCTGCGAACCGCCATCTGGAAGCCGCCCTCGGCGCTCTCCAGCCATGCCGGAACCGAGCGGTCGAGCGTGTCGAGGTTGCGACGGACGTGGAAGTTCTCGCGCGTCGAGGACTTGAGGATGACGACGTCGCCCTGACGGACCCGGTAGCTCGGGATCGTGACGCGCTTGCCGTTCACCTGCACGTGGCCATGGCGCACGAACTGGCGCGCCTGGCTGCGGCTCGCTCCCCACCCGGCCCGGTACGCGACGTTGTCGAGGCGAAGCTCGAGGAACTGCAAGAGGTTGGTGCCCGTGATGCCCGGCTTGTGGTTCGCCTCCTCGTAGAGATTGCGGAACTGCTTCTCGAGCAGGCCGTAGATGCGGCGAGCTTTCTGCTTCTCGCGGAGCTGGCCGAGGTACTCGGAGCCCTGGCGCATGCGGTCGCGACCGTGCTCGCCCGGCGGGTACGCCCGGGCGTGGCGGTCGGTGACCTGCTCAGAGACGGGGCACTTGAGCGAGTAGCAGCGCTCGCCCTTCAAGTAGAGCTTGACGCGCTCTCTGCGGCAGAGCCGGCAGACGGGACCTGTGTAGCGTGCCATCAGCTCAGACCCGCCGACGCTTCTTCGGGCGGCACCCGTTGTGCGGGATCGGCGTCACGTCCTTGATGCCGGCGACCTCGATCCCGGCCGCGGCGATCGATCGGATCGCGGTCTCGCGACCGGACCCCGGACCGCGGACGAGGACGTCCACCTTGCGCACGCCGTGCTCCATCGCGGCTCGGGCCGCCTTCTCGGCGGCCAGCTGAGCGGCGAACGGCGTCGACTTGCGTGACCCCTTGAAGCCCACGTTGCCCGACGACGCCCACGACAGGACGTTGCCCTCGGGGTCGCAGATCGACACGATCGTGTTGTTGAAGGAGCTCTTGATGTGCGCGACGCCGAAGGCGATGTTCTTGCGCTCCTTGCGGCGAGGCCGCCGCGAACCGACTGGCTTTGGCACTACTTCTTCACCTTCTTCTTGCCCGCGACGGTGCGCTTCGGGCCCTTTCGGGTGCGCGCATTGGTGCGGGTGCGCTGCCCGTGGACGGGGAGCCCACGGCGGTGCCGGATGCCCGCGTAGCAGTTGATCTCCATCTTCCGCTTGATGTCCTGGGCCGTCTCGCGGCGCAGGTCGCCCTCGACTTCCAGGTTCTGGTCGATGTAGCCGCGAAGGCGGTTGACCTCGGTGTCGGTCAGGTCGCGCACGCGCGTCGATTCGTCGACTTCGCCGGCCGCGCAGATCTCCGCGGCCTTCGTCGGTCCGATGCCGAAGATGTAGGTGAGCGCAACGACCACTCGCTTCTCGCGGGGGATGTCGACTCCTGAGATTCGGGCCATCGCGTCTCCTTAACCCTGGCGCTGCTTGTGGCGAGGGTTCTCACAGATCACTTGCACGGTGCCGTGTCGACGGATCACCTTGCACTTGTCGCACATCGGCTTCACGCTGGGTCGTACCTTCATGGTGGTTTGCTGCCCGGGCTACTTGTAGCGGTAGGTGATGCGGCCGCGCGTCATGTCATACGGCGTGATCTCGACCTGGACCTTGTCACCCGGCAGGATCCGGATGCGGTGCATTCGCATCTTCCCGGAGCTGTGCGCGAGGACCTTGTATCCGTTCTCCAGCTCAACGCGGAACATGGCGTTTGGCAGGGGCTCGACCACCGTCCCTTCGACGGTGAACGCATCTTCCTTCGGCTTGGGCAGGTTGCTCTCCTTGAACTCGATCGTGTCGGCACCCCGGACGTCCGCCATCGCAGGCCGACCGAGAGGGTCCCCAGGCACGTCACGACCCGAAGGCCGGGACTAGCCGGAGAGCCATCCTACTGGTTCTGCGGTCCGGCGCCAGCTCACGGCCGGGCTTCCGTGCGAGCCGGGCTCGGCGCGCGCCGGGGGTGCCCTTGGCCGGCCGATGCCCGGACCGCGGACGCCGCCTTGAACCCGAGGCCAGGTCGTCCAGTGCACGCGCAGCGCGACCGGCGTCCCTGAGGAGAGCACCAGGTAGGCACCGGGCACCGAGGCGATGACCTTTTGCACCTTGCCTGCTCCTGGGGTCCCCGTGGTGGTCACGTGCCCGAGCGCGCAGCTCGACGAGGTGAGCGAGGCGTGGGCCGCAGCCAGGGGGACGCCGATGAGCTCGGGCACGTCGCAGTGGCGCGCCGCGGTCCTTGTGTCGGTGAACGTGCAGATCTCCCTCGTGGCCGCCCCCACCGACACCGTGACGAGCGTCGCGGCGGCCCTGACATCGACCCTGGTGTCGATTCAGCTGACGTCGAGCGCCACCCAGCTCGCGTTGAGGTCGTGCACCGACGCCGCGCCGAGCAGCCGCAACGTGCGGTCGAGCTCGGCACGCAGGATCTGCAGCACGCGGCCGATGCCTGGCTCACCTGCCGCGCCGAGCCCGTACGCCCACGCGCGACCGACGAGCACGGCGCGCGCACCGAGGCAGAGCGCCTTGGCGACGTCCGAACCGCGACGAACACCGCCGTCAACGAGCACCTCGACCTCGTCGCCCACCTCGGCGACGACCTCGGACAGCGCGTGCAGCGAGGCCGCCACGCCGTCCAGCTGTCGACCGCCATGATTGGACACCACGACCGCGGCACAGCCCGCGTCGACGGCGCGGCGCGCGTCGGCAGCGCTCAAGATGCCCTTGGCGATGACGGGACCGTCGAACGCCTCGCGGAGCCAGCCGAAGTCGTCCCAGGTGATGGGCGAGAGCACCCAGTGGATGAACGCCTCGTCAGACGTCATCGGCGCGTCGGGCGCACCGAGGCCGATCGACAGCGGGAGGTCCATCGAGAACCCGTCCCTCGCGAAGTTGTAGAGCCAGCGGGGACGTCGCAGCGCCTGTGGGGCGAAGCGCCTCGCGGTCTCCTTCGTGAAGCGCAGCGGCAGCGCCACGCCGTGGCGCAGGTCGCGCTCGCGGTTGCCAGGAATCGGGGTGTCGACCGTGACGACGAGCGCGGTGAAGCCCGCCGCGCGAGCGCGGCGGACGAGCTGCTCGGAGCCCGTTCGGCCACCGAGGCCGTAGAGCTGGAACCAGCCCTGCCCCCCCGCGGCGGCGGCCACATCCTCGATCGAGTGCCCCGACATCGTGCTCATCGTGAAGATCGTCTTGGCGGCGTGTGCCGCGGTTGCCCCGGCGACGTCGCCACTTGGTGCCATCGCCCGGGTGAAGCCGACGGGCGCGAGAATGACGGGGAGCGAGACGTCCGCCCCGAGCACGCTCGTGGCTAGCGCCGGCGTCACAGGCGCCCCGGGGACCGCCATCTTGGGGACGAAGCCGACAGACCCGAACGCGTCGCGGTTCGCGCGCATCGTGTGCTCCGTCTCGGCAGCCCCGTCGATGTAGTCGAAGACGACTCGGGGCAGTCGGCGTCGGGCAAGCTCGCGCGCGTCCTCGACGGTGCGCAGGCGGGCAAGCGCCCGGTCAGGCACCGGGCTCGCCCACACGGCTCGACGCCAATGACGCGTGGCGCATCAGTGGCCACGCCCTTCGGGCGCGTCGGCGTCGAGCTCGGTGTCGAACCACCGGGACGTGACCACCTTGGTCCTCGTATAGAACCGGATGCCGTCCGCGCCTGTGGCGTGCAGGTCGCCGAAGAATGACTCCTTCCAGCCGCAAAACGGGAAGAAGGACATCGGCGCGGCGACGCCCACGTTGACCCCGAGCATGCCCGCCTCGGCCCGTCGCTTGAACGTCCTCGCCGCGGCTCCCGAGCGCGTGAAGATCGACGCGGCGTTGCCGTACCGCGATGCGTTGAGGTGACCCAGCGCCTCGTCAAGGCTGTCGGCACGGACGATCGACAGGATCGGGCCGAACAGCTCGTCGCGCCACACCGACATCTCCTCGGTCACGTGGTCGAAGAGCGTGGCGCCGAGGAAGTACCCCTCGTCGCGGAGTCGCTCTCGGCCGTCGAGCACGAGGTCCGCACCCGCCTTCTCGCCGCCGGCGATGGCGTCGGCGAGCTCGGTCACGCGCTGGGCGCGGATCACGGGGCCGAGCTGGGCGTCCGGATCGGTGCCGCGGCCCTGGCGCAGCGCCGATGCCGCGTCGCGGAGCTCGTCGACGAGCCGGTCGCCGACGGATCCCACCGCGACGACGACGCTGCCTGCGAGGCAGCGCTGGCCCGCGTTGCCGAACGCCGAGCCGATGACGGCCGGCACCGTCTGGGACAGGTCGGCGTCCTCCATGACGATGAGGTGGTTCTTCGCGCCGCCAAGTGCTTGGACCCGCTTCCCCGTCGACGCGGCGGTGGCATAGACATGTCGTGCGACCGACGCCGAGCCGACGAAGCTCACCGCGTCGACGCCGGGGTGCGCGAGCAGCGCCTCCACCGGCTCGCGGTCACCGTGCACGAGGTTGACCACCCCGCTCGGGACGCCGGCCTCGACGAGCAGCTCGATCTCGCGCACCGCGGACAGCGGCGTACGCGGCGAGGGCTTGAGGACGAACGTGTTGCCCGCGACGAGCGCGAGCGGGAGCATCCACAGCGGCACCATCATCGGGAAGTTGAAGGGGCAGATGCCTGCCACGACCCCGACGGGGAAGCGGACCAGCTCTTCGTCGATCCCCCGCGCGATCTGGTCGATCGCGCCGCCCAAGAGCAGCGTCGGCGCGCCGCACGCCAGCGCGACGACCTCGATCCCCCGGCGCACCTCGCCTCGCGCCTCGGTGAGGGTCTTGCCGTTCTCTGCGACCACGAGGAGGGCGAGCTCCTCGGTGTGGTCCTCGAGGAGTGCCTTGTAGCGGAACATGAGCTCGGCGCGCTCGGGCACCGGGGTCTCCGCCCACGCGGGCTGGGCCGCGGCCGCCGCCCCGACCGCGGCGTCCACGTCGTGTGCCGTCGAGTGCGCGACGCGGGCGAGCACCTCGCCGGTCGCGGGGTCGAACACCTCGTCGAGGATGCCGCCGCCGGTCGTGAACGACCCGTCGATGAGCTGTCGCGCGACGTTCTGGGGGATGGTCATCGGTGGCTCCGCTCTTGGTGGTCGATCTTCACGCAATGCCCGGCGAGGAAAAGGCGCTGCGGGCGAGGAACTTCCCGTCCCCGGGCTTGCCGTGGAACTCGCCGTGCTCCACGAGCACGCGGCCGCGCTGGAGCACGACCTCAGGTGAGCCCGTGACCTCGCGGCCCTCGTAGCAGGAGTAGTCGACGCGCATGTGGTGCGTGGACGCCGACAGCACGCGTCGCTTGGCGGGGTCGAACACGACGACGTCGGCGTCGGCGCCCGGCGACAGCGTGCCCTTCTTCGGGTGCAGGCCGAACATCCTGGCGGGCGCGGTCGCGATCAGCTCGACGAAGCGCATCGGGGTGATCTGGCCCGTCGCGACACCGCCGTCCCACAAGAGCGTGTAGCGGTCCTCGACGCCGGGCAGGCCGTTCGGGATCGCGGAGAAGTCGTTGGCACCCAGGATCTTCTGGTCCTTGTAGTCGAACGGGCAGTGGTCGGTCGAGACGACCTGGAGGTCGTCGAGGACGAGCCCCTTCCAGAGCTCAGCCTGGTGCTCGCGGGGTCGAAGCGGGGGCGAGCACACGTACTTCGCGCCCTCGAAGCCCGGGCGGGCCATGTCCTCCATCGTGAGGTACAGGTACTGCGGGCAGGTCTCCGCGTAGGCGTGCACGCCACGGTCACGGCCCTCGCGCACCGCGTCGAGCGCCTCTCTGGCGCTCAGGTGCACGATGTACACGGGGACCTCAGCGAGCTCGGCGAGCGCGATCGCGCGGTGGGTCGCCTCGCCCTCCATCGACGACGGCCGGGTGAGCCCGTGGTTGATCGGCGCGGTCTTGCCCTCGGCGAGGTAGCGCTGGACGAGGACGTCGATCGCGCCGCCGTTCTCGGCGTGCAGCATGATCAGCCCGCCGTTGTCCGCGGTGCGGCTCATCGCCCGGAAGATCGACGCGTCGTCGAGCATGAACACGCCCGGGTACGCCATGAAGAGCTTGAAGCTCGGCACCCCACGCTCGATCATCGCGTCCATCTCCTTCAGGATCCCCTCGGAGATCTCGCGCACGATGAGGTGCAGCCCGAAGTCGATGTGGCTCTTCGGCTCCGCCTTCTCGAGCCAGTTGTCGAGCCCCTGGGAGAGCGTCTCGCCGAACCCCTGGACCGCGAAGTCGACGATCGTCGTGGTACCGCCGAACGCCGCGGCCCGTGTGCCCGTCGCGAAGTCGTCCGACGCGAACGTGCCGCCGAACGGCAGCTCCATGTGGGTGTGCACGTCGATCCCGCCCGGCATCACGAGCCGGTCGGTGGCATCGATCACGGTGTCGGCGTCGCCGAGTCCCGACCCCACCGCGGCGATCCGCTCGCCGTCAATGAGCACGTCGGCGACGACCATCTCCGCCGACGTCACGACGGTGCCGTTCTTGATGAGCGTCTTCATCTCGGGTCCCCCACTGCCTCGGCGTCGGCGATCGCCTCGTCGAGCACGTGCACGGCGTGACGCGCCTCGTCCTCGGTCAGCGTGAGCGGGGGCGCGAGCCGGAGCACCGAGCCGTGCATGCCGCCTTTGCCCACGAGGACCCCCCGGCGCCGGCACCCCTCCATGACCTCGGCGGCCGCGGCGGGGTTGGGGGTCTTGGTCTCGGCGTCGACCACCAGCTCGACGCCCACCATGAGCCCCTTGCCGCGGACGTCGCCGACGATCTCGTGCCGGTCGCGCAGGTCGTCGAGCCCCTCGCGCAGGAGCTTGCCGACCCGCTCGGCGTTGCCCTGCAATCCCTCATCTTCTAGGTAGTCGAGGTTGGCGAGCGCGACGGTGGTCGCGAGGGGGTTGCCCCCGAACGTCGAGATGGAGTTCGCCGTGATCGAGTCGATCATGTCGCGGCGCCCGACCACCGCGCCGATCGACATGCCGTTGCCGAGGCCCTTCGCACACGTGATGAGATCGGGGGTGACGTCGTAGGCCTGCGAGCCCCAGAACGCCTCGCCGGTTCGCCCGAACCCAGTCTGGACCTCGTCGAGGATGAGGGGGATCTCGTAGTCGTCGAGGATCGCCTTCACCTTGGCGAAGTACTCCCTCGGCGGCGTGATGAAGCCGCCCACGCCCTGGATCGGCTCGGCGATCATCGCGGCCACGTCGCCCGAGGTCGTGGTCTCGATCACGTTGCGCACGTCGTCGGCGCACGCAACACCGCAGCCCGGGTAGCTGAGCTTGAGCGGGCACCGGTAGCAGTACGGGGCGAGCGCGTAGCTGACGTTGAGCGGCGACAGCGACGTCGAGCCCCACGAGCGGTTGCCCGTCACCGAGACCGCCGTGAAGCTGCGGCCGTGGTACGAGTTGCGCAGCGCGATCACCTGGTTGGACCTGCGAGCTGACGTCGCCATGAGTAGGGCTGCCTCGACGGCCTCGGTCCCCGAGCCGACGAAGAAGGCCTTGGCGGGCTTGGCCGTCGGGGCGAGCTCGACCAGGCGCTCGGCGAGTCGCACCATCGGCTCGATCAGGTACAGCGTCGAGGTGTGCGCGATCTGGTCCGCCTGGGCCCGCAGCGCGTCGACGATCGCCTCCACGGCGTGGCCCGAGATCGTCGTCACGATGCCGCCGAACATGTCGAGGTACTCGTTGTCCTCGGAGTCCCACACCGTCGTGCCCCTGCCGCGCACGAGCTCGATGGGTCGCTCATAGTAGAGCGCGAGCCAGTCCGGCAGCACCTCGCGGTGCCGCGCGAGCAGTGCTTCGGGGCTGACATGAGGCTCGCTCACGGCAGCAACCTCGCGAGGTCCGAGTAGGTCTCGGGCCGGCGGTCACGAAGGAACTGCCAGGTGTCGCGCACCTCGCGGATCTCGTCGAGGTCGAGGTCGCAGACCAGCACCTCGTCGTCGGTGTCGGAGGCCTGGGCGAGGATCTTGCCCCGCGGGCTGCAGAAGTAGCTCGAGCCGTAGAAGGTGGCCGGGTTGAGCGGGGCTTCGACGCCGACGCGGTTCGACGCCGCGACGAAGAACCCGTTCGCGACGGCGTGCGCAGGTTGCTCGAGCTCCCAGAGGTATCGCGACAGCGACGCGACGGTGGCCGACGGGTTGAAGACGATCTCGGCGCCCTGCAGGCCGAGCTCGCGCGCGACCTCGGGGAAGTGCCGGTCGTAGCAGATGATGAGGCCGATCTTGCCGACCGAGGTGTCGAACACGGGATACCCGAGGTTCCCGGGCTTGAAGTAGAACTTCTCCCAGAAGCACGGGCCGACCTGTGGGATATGGGTCTTTCGGTACTTGCCGAGCACGGTGCCGTCGGCCTCGATGACGCACGCCGAGTTGTAGTACACGCCGGGCTGCTCTTCTTCGTACCACGGCACAATGAGCACGATCCCGTGCTGGCGGGCGACCTCGCGCATCCTCGTGATCGTGGGCCCGTCGTCCGGCTCGGCGGTCGCGTACCACTTGGGGTCCTGCTCCGCGCAGAAGTAGGGGCCGAAGAAGATCTCCTGGAGCCCAACGACCCTGGCGCCCTTGGCAGCCGCGTCGGCGATCATCGCGACGTGCTTGTCGATCGCGGCCGCCTTGTCCATGTTCGAGTTCGCCTGGATCAGCGCGGCGCGAACCGTCGTCATGTCGGACCCCCTGCCGCCGGGGCGGCCGTCGTGAACCTCGGGATGATCGACTCGCCGAACGCGCGGAGCACGGCGTCGGGGTCGTCGACCATTGAGTAGATGTTGAACTGTCGCACGCCGAGGGACTCGAGCGTCGCGAGCTTCGCTGCGCACGCATCAGCGGTGCCAATCACGCAGAACCGGTCCACGACCTCGTCGGTCACGAACTCGGCGTTCGTCGAGCCCGTCCTCGCGTGGTGCGAGTAGTCGTAGCCGCGGCGCCGCTCGATGAAGTCCGTGAGCTCGGGGGGCAGCTCGGCCCCTTGGTAGCGCTGCACGAGGTCGACCACGTGGTTGGACACGAGCGCGGGGAACCAGCGAACCTGGTCGCGCGCGTGGGCGAGGTCGTCGGTCACGTAGGCCGGAGCGGCCGACATGATCGTCAGGTCCGAGAGCGTGCGGCCCGCGGCCTGTGCCCCCTCTTCCAGGTAGCGCAGCGACCACTCGATGACGTAGGGGTCGGCCAATTGCAGGATCACGCCGTCGGCGATCCGTCCGGCGAGGCGCAGCGCCTTCGGACCGTACGCGGCGACCCAGATCGGCAGCTCGTGGCCGTCGGACCACGGGATCGTGACCGGCGTGCCGTCGAGGTCCACCTCGCGGCCGGCTGCGAGCTCGCGGATCTCGAGACACGCGCGCTCGAGGTGCTCGATGCTCACGGGCTTGCGCCCGAGCACCCGCTGGGCGGAGTCCCCGCGCCCGATGCCGAGCTCCATGCGACCGCCCGAGATCTCCTGGAGGGTTGCCATCGCCGAGGCCGTGACCGTCGGGTCGCGCGTGACAGGGTTGGTCACGCACGTGCCGAGGTGGATCGTCGACGTTGCCTGCGCGCACAGCGTGAGCACCGGGTACGGGTCCTGCCACAGCACGTGGGAGTCCCACAGCCACGCGTAGGCGAAGCCGAGGGTCTCAGCGAGCGCGGTGCGCGCGACGACGGCGCGCGCCGGTGGATCCGCCATGAACGAGACGCCGAAGTCGAGCACGCCACCCTCCGTTCCGCGGGACCGCTCCGCGGGTCACGCGACCCTATCTTCCGCATCGTCGCGGCCCAAGCCCAAAGGCCCGGGTCAGGGGACGGTGAGCACCTCGGGACCGTCGTCGGTCACCGCGATCGTGTGCTCGAAGTGCGCGGACAGCGACCCGTCCGCGGTGATGACGGACCAGCCGTCCTCGAGCACCTCGGTCTCAGGTCCCTTGGCGTTCACCATCGGCTCGATCGCGAACACCATGCCCGGCTTGAGCGTCGGCCCGGGCGAGCCGGGCCAGTAGTTGGGAACCTGGGGCGACTCGTGCATCTCGGTGCCGATCGCGTGGCCGACGTACTCGCGCACGACCGAGAAGCCCGCGGCCTCAGCCACCTGCTGGACCGCGCGGCCGACCTCGTGGAGGTGGTTGCCCGAGGTCAGCTGGTCGATCCCCGCATACAGGCTGCGCTCGGTGACCTCCAAGAGCCGCCGTGCCTCGTTGCTGATCTCGCCGACGGCCGCGGTGTACGCGGCGTCGCCGTGGTAGCCCTGGACGATCGCGCCGCAGTCCACCGAGATGATGTCGCCCTCACGCAGCGTGTAGTCCCCGGGGATCCCGTGGACGATCATCGAGTTCGGCGACGTGCAGATGACCGCGGGGAAGCCGTGGTAGTTGAGGAAGTTCGACCTCGCCCCGCGGCGGTCGATGACGTCGGCGGCGACCTCGTTGAGCTCCTTGGTGGTCACCCCCGGGGCAATTGCCGCGCGGGTGGCGGCGTGCATCTCGGCGACGACGCGCCCGGCGAGGCGCATCTTCTTCAGCTCGTCGGCGGTGCGTCGCATCCTCAGGCGCCGTTCGCGGTGTCGATCACGGCGACCAGTCTGGCAAAGACCTCGTCGAGCGTGCCCTGGCCGTCCACATGGGTCAGGAGCCCGCGCATCTGGTAGTGGTCGAGCAAGGGCTTGGTCTCGCGCTCGTAGGCGGCGAGCCGCTCGCTGATCGCCTCTGCGGTGTCGTCGGCGCGCTGGATCACCTTGCCGCCGCACACCGTGCAGATCGAGGGCCCCTGTGGGGGGTCAGCCGAGTAGACGGACCCACAGCTCGCACAGACGCGCCGGGCGCTCAGCCGGGCGACGACGATCGGGGTCGGCACGTCGATCACGACGCACCGAGTGATCCCCGAGGCGCCTGCGAGATCGTCAAGCGTGTGCGCCTGGGTCTCGGTCCGCGGGTAGCCGTCGAGGATCGCTCCGCTCGCGCAGTCGGGCTGGATCAGCCGGTGTGCGACGACCTCGCTGATGACCTCGTCGGGGACGAGGTGGCCCTCGTCCATCAGCTTGCGGACCTTTTGCCCGAGCTCGGAGCCCGACCGCACCGCCGAGCGCAGCATGTCGCCCGTCGCGATGTGGGGAACGCCGTAGCGCTCGGCGAGCCGGGGGCACTGGGTGCCCTTGCCGGCACCCTGCTTGCCCAGGACGACGATGAGGCCGACGCCCACCATGCCTACTTGAGGAATCCTTCGTAGTTACGCATCATGAGCTGGCTGTCGATCTGGCGCATCGTGTCGAGCGCCACGCCGACCGCGATGAGCAGGGTCGTGCCATAGAAGGGGAACCGCGTGATGTGCCATTCGTGCATGAGGATGCTGGGCACGATCGCGACGGACGCCAAGAAGAGCCCGCCGACGAAGGTGATCCGGCTGATGAGCTTGGAGAAGTACCGCTCGGTCGGCGGTCCCGGGCGGATGCCCGGGATGAAGCCGCCCTGCTTTCGGATCAGCTCGGCCTGCTGGTGGGGCTCGAAGATGATGTACACGTAGAAGAACGTGAACGCGAAGATGAGCACGAAGTACACGAGGATGTAGACACTCGCGGTTGGGTTCGCGATGTTGTTCGCCACCCAGCGCTGGTAGCCCGCCCACGGCAGGATGTTGCTGAGGAGGTACGGGATGTACAGGATCGAGCTCGCGAAGATGATCGGGACCACGCCGGACTGGTTGACCTTGAACGGGATGTAGGTCGACTGGCCGCCGAGTATGCGCCGCCCCACCATGCGCCGCGCGAAGGTCACCGGGATCCGTCGCTGGCCCTGGTCCATGAAGATGATGAAGACCAGCAGCCCGATCGAGACGAGGACCAGGGTCGCCGCCTTGATCCACCCGCCGTCGGTGAGCACGGCGTGCATCCCCGTGGGGATGCCCGCGACCACGTTCGCGAAGATGAGCAGGCTCATGCCCTGACCCACCCCTCGCTGGGTGATGAGCTCGGCGAGCCACATGACGAACGCGGTCCCCGCGGTCATGCACAGCACCATGAAGACCCCGAGCGGGAACGTGAGCCTGGGGATGAGGTCGATCGAGGTGCCGATCAGCGCCTGGTCGTGGCCGTGGAACGCGTAGATCAGCCCCGAGCTCTGCAGGAGCGCCAGGGCGACCGTGAGGTACCGGGTCGTCTGGGTGATGCGCTTTTGGCCGACCGCGCCCTGGTCGCGCCACTCGGTCAGCTTCGGGATGACCGTCGTCAGCAGCTGGATGATGATCGAGCTCGTGATGTAGGGCATGACCCCGAGCCCGAAGATCGCGAGCCGCGAGAGCGCACCGCCGCTGAACAGGTTGAGGAACCCGAGCGTGTTGTTCGACGCCGAGGCGGTCTGGAGCTGCTGGATCCTCGAGTAGTTGACGCCCGGCACCGGCACGTTCCCGCCCAACTGGTACAGAGCGATGATCGAGAGCGTGAACGCGACCTTGTTTCGGAGGTCGGGGACACGGAAGATGTTCGCGAGCCGGTTGAGCACGGCGCCGCTACCGGTTCGTGTGCTGGCTGCCGCGCGCGGGCGGCCGGCCGTTGCCGAAGGGCATCGCCACGAGGTCGATCGAGCCGCCTGCCGCCTCGATCGAGGCCACCGCGGCCTTCGAGAACCCGTGGGCCGAGACACGCACGGGCCGGGCGATCGACCCGCGCGCGAGGACCTTGATCAAGTCGCCCTTGCGCGCGAGGCCGCCCTTCACGACGTCCTCGGGGGCGACCACGTCGAGGCCCAGGGCCTCGAGCGCGTCGAGGTTGACCGGGGTGAACGAGACCCGGAATGGGTTCGTGAACCCGCGGAGCTTGGGCGCACGCGCGAGGATCGGCTGCTGGCCGCCCTCGAAGCCCATGGGGATCTGGGTGCGCGCCTTTTGGCCCTTGGTCCCACGGCCGGCGGTCTTGCCGCCCTTGCCCGCGATGCCACGGCCGACGCGGCGCTTGGCATGCGTCGATCCCTTGGGCGGTGCGAGGTCGTGGAGCTTCATTGGGCGACCTCCTCGACCGTGATCAGGTGTGGGACCCGGGCGATCATGCCACGGATCTCGGGGCGGTCGTCGAGGACGTTTGTCTGGCCGATCCCGCGCAGGCCGAGCGCCCGCAGCGTGCCACGGTGCTTGGGCTTGGTCCCGATCCCTGAGCGCACCTGGGTGATCTTGAGCCGCGCGGTCGCCATCAGCGCACCTCGCTGGCGTACAGGTCGCCGTCGCGACGGCGCTCGCGGTAGGCGCGCAGCACGCCGCTCGGCGTGACCTCGTCGGCCTGCTTACCGCGCAGCTCGGCGACGTCGTCGGGGCGTCGCAGCGACTGGAGTCCCGCGATGGTCGCGTGCGCGACGTTGATCGCGTTGGACGAGCCGAGCGACTTCGCCACGATGTCGCGGATGCCGGCCATCTCGAGAATGGGTCGCACCGCGCCGCCCGCGATGACGCCGGTGCCGGGGGCCGCGGGCTTCAGCAGCACACGGCCGGCCCCTGCGACGCCGATGACGGGGTGGATGATGGTGGACCCGGCGAGCGGCACCTCGAAGAGGGACTTGCGCGCCTCTTCGATGCCCTTTTGGACCGCGAGCCCGGCCTCCTTCGCCTTGCCGTAGCCGAGGCCGACGCGGCCGTTGCCGTCGCCGATCACCATGAGCGCGGTGAATGAGAAGCGCCGACCGCCCTGCACCACCTTTGCGACGCGGTTGACCTTGATCGTGCGATCCTCGAACTGCTCCTCGGCCATCAGAACGTCACTCCCTCTTTGCGCAGCGCGTCGGCGAGCGCGGCGACGCGCCCGTGGTAGGTGAATCCGCCGCGGTCGAAGACCACCGTGTCGATGCCAGCGGCCTTGACTCGCTCGGCGAGCAGGCGGCCGACCTTGGTGGCGGCGGCGATGCCGGTGCCGACGTCCCCGCGCAGGGCGGGCTCGGTGGACGAAGCCGCCGCGAGCGTGCGGCCCGCGTCGTCGTCGATCACCTGTGCGGAGATGTTCTTGTTCGAGCGGCTCACCGCGACGCGGGGACGCGCGGCGGTGCCGGCGATCTTCAGGCGCACGCGGGTGTGGCGCCTGATCCGCAGCTGTCTCGGTGTGCGTGCCATTACTTCTGTGCCTTTCCTGCCTTGCGCACGACACGCTCCCCTGCGTATCGGACGCCCTTGCCCTTGTAGGGCTCTGGCTTGCGGAGCTTGCGGAGGTTCGCGGCCACCTGGCCGACCGCCTCTTTGTCGATCCCCTTCACGATGATCCTGGTGGCGGCGGGGACCTCGAAGGTGATGCCGTCGGGGGCGTCGAACAGGACCGGGTGGCTGAACCCGAGCGCGAGCTCGAGCGAGCTTGGCCCCTTCGCCTGCGCACGGTACCCGACGCCCACGATCTCGAGCTCCTTTTGGTAGCCCTCGGTTACGCCCTGGACCATGTTCGCGACCAGCGAGCGGGTGAGCCCGTGCAGGGCGCGGTTCTCGCGCTCGTCGTCGGGGCGAGCCACAGTGCAGACGCCGTCGTTGAGCGAGAGCGTGATGTCACCGGGGATCTGGCGCTCGAGCGTGCCGTTCGGGCCGCTCACCGTCACGCGGCCGTCAGCGACCGTCACGGTGACCGTGCTCGGGACCGTGATCGGCGAGCGTCCGATGCGCGACATCAGCCCCACCTCCTTGGAAATCGCGGGCTACCACACATAGCAGAGCACCTCGCCGCCGAGATGGCGCTTGCGCGCCTCGCGGTCCGTCATGAGCCCCTTGGACGTCGACAGCACCGCCACGCCCATCCCGCCGAGCACGCGCGGCATGGTGTCGGCCTTGGCGTAGATCCGCAGTCCCGGCTTTGACACCCGCTTGATGCCCTCGATGGTCCGGATGCGCTCGGTCGAGTACTTGAGCGTGATCTCGAGGGTGGTCCCGGGCTTCTTCGGGTCCTGTCGGACCGTGTAGCCCGCGATGAAGCCCTCCCGCTCGAGGATCGCAGCGAGCGACTCTTTGAGCTTGGAGCCCGGCATCTTCACAGTGTCGAACTGCGCGCTGTTCGCGTTGCGAAGGCGCGTGAGCATGTCGGCGATCGGGTCGGTCATCGTCATCGTCGCACCTCCCTCACCAGCTGGCCTTGGTCACGCCGGGGATCTCCCCGTTGTGGACCATCACGCGCAGGCAGATCCTGCACAGCCCGAACTTCTTGTAGACGGACCTCGGGCGCCCGCATCGCTGGCACCGCGTATACCCGCGCACCTTGAACTTCGGTGTGCGCTGCTGCTTGTTGATCAGGGCCTTCTTCGCCATGGGGCTAGCGCGTCTCCTGTCGGAATGGGAAGCCGAAGGCCGAGAGGAATGCTCGGCCCTCGTCGTCGGTGCGGGCGGTGGTCACGATCGTGACGTCGAAGCCACGCTGCGTGTCGATGCGGTCGTAGTCGATCTCGGGGAAGATCAGCTGGTCATTGATGCCGAAGGTGTAGTTGCCGTGCCCGTCGAAGGACTTCGCCGAGAGGCCGCGGAAGTCCCTGATCCTCGGGATCGCGAGGCTGATGAGCCGGTCGAGGAACTCCCAGGCGCGGTCCCCTCGCAGTGTCACCTTGACGCCGATGGGCATGTCCTCGCGCAGCTTGAAGGCCGCGATCGACTTCTTCGCGCGCGTAACGACGGACTTCTGGCCCGTGATCAGCTCGATGTCGCGCTGGGCGCCCTCGATGAGGGACTGCTGCACCGTCGCCTTGCCCACGCCCGAGTTGAGGACGATCTTGTCGAGGCGGGGCACCTGCATGATGTTGGCGAGGCCCAGCTGGTCCTTGAGCGCGGGGCGCACCTCGGCGCCGAACCGCTCCTTGAGGCGTGGGGCGCTCACAGCTGCTCCCCGCACTTGCGACAGAAGCGGACCTTCTTGCCCTTGTCGTCGCGGTACCCCGCCTTGGCCGGTCCCTGGTGCTTGCCGCACCACAAGGCGACGTCCGAGGCGTCGATCGGCATGAACTTGTCGATGATGCCGGCCTGGTTCACGCGGCGGTTGGGGCCCGCCTGGTTGGCCTTCGAGTGGCGCTTGGCGATGTTGAGGCTGTCGAGGATCACCGCGTTGCGCTTGGTCAACACGGTGAGCACGTCGGCGGTCTCGCCGCGGTGCTTGCCCGCGAGCACGATCACGTGGTCGCCCTTCTTCAACTTCATCACAGCACCTCCGGTGCCAGCGAGATGATCCGCATGAACTTCTTGTCGCGAAGCTCGCGGCCGACGGGTCCGAAGATGCGCGTGCCCCTCGGCTGCTGCTGGTCGTTGATGAGCACCGCCGCGTTCTCATCGAAGCGGATGTAGCTGCCGTCGGGGCGGCGGCGCTCCTTCAGGGTGCGGACGACGACGCACTTGACCACGTCGCCCTTCTTCACCGCCGCGCCGGGGATCGCGTCCTTCACCGTCGCGATGAACATGTCACCGATGGAGGCGTAGCGGCGTCGCGAGCCACCGAGCACGCGGATGCACAGCACCTCGCGCGCGCCGGAGTTGTCCGCCACCTTCAGCCTCGACTCTTGCTGGATCACCGCGCACGCTCGACGATCTCGGTGAGCCGCCACCGCTTGAGCTTGGAGATCGGGCGCGTCTCGATGATTCGAACCACGTCGCCTACCTTCGCCTCGTTGCCCTCGTCGTGCGCGTAGAGGCGCTTGGTGCGCAGCACGGTCTTGCCGAATCGCCGATGGCGAACCCGGTCGCGGACCGCGACCACGATCGACGCCTGCATCTTGTCGCTGACCACCACGCCCTCGCGCACCTTGCGCGAGTTCTCGCGGGTCGTCGACTGGTCCTCGGTGGTCATCGGGCCTCACTCCCTTGCAGCGCCTCGGCGGCGGCGATCTCGCGCTCGCGCAGGACCGTCAGCATCCGCGCGATGTCGCGCCGGACCTCTCGCAGGCGCGACGAGCTGTCGAGCTGGCCCGTCGCGAACTGGAAGCGAAGGTTGAACAGCTCCTTGCGTGCATCGGCGAGCCGGTGGACGAGCTCTTCGTCCCCGAGCGCCGCGAAGTCAGCGACCTTGGTCATCACACCGTCACCTCGGAGACGCCGTGGGTCCCGGGACGCACGACGAACTTGGCCTTGATCGGCAGCTTCTGGATCGCGCGCTCCATGGCGGAGCGGGCGAGCACGACGTCGACGCCACCGAGCTCGAACAGCATGCGACCTGGCTTCACGACGGCGACCCAGTGCTCGGGGTTGCCCTTGCCCGAGCCCATCCGTGTCTCCGCGGGCTTCTGGGTGACGGGCTTGTCGGGGAACACGCGGATCCAGACCTTCCCGCCGCGTCGGACGTGGCGGGTCATGGCGATTCGTGCGGCCTCGATCTGGCGCGCGGTGAGCCATCCGGGCTCGAGGGCCTGGATGCCGAAGTCGCCGAAGTTGAGCGTGGTGCCGCCCTTGGCGTCGCCCTTGTTGCGGCCACGCTGCTGCTTGCGGTGCCGGGTCTTGCGCGGCATCAGCATCTCAGTCCACCTCCTTGCGGAAGTGGGGAGCCTCGTGGTGGTCGTGGGCGGTGCGGCGCTCGATCTCCTCTTCGGCGCGCAAGCGCGCCTCGAGCTCGTCGGGCTCGCTCGGCGCGGCGACGAGGTCCGCGGGGGTGGCCTCGGGGGCTGCGTCGTCGCCCTCCCCCTCGCCCTCGCCCTCGGCCTCGACGTCGGTCGCGGCGACCGGCTCGCTCGGCTCGGTTGCCGCGACGTCGTCGTCGGTCGGGGCCTCGTCGTCGGTCGGGGCCTCGTCGGCGGCCGCGGCTGCCGCGGCTGCGGCGCCGACGCGGCGCCTGCCGCTGCCTGCGGTCACGAGGCGCGGCGAGCTGCTGGCCGCAGCACCCGCACCTGCGCCCGCGGCGTCGCCGACCGCCATGGCAGCCTCGCGGGAGATCTTCTCGTCGATCGAGACGGAGTAGGGCAGCTGGTCACCCTTGTAGATCCAGACCTTGACCCCGATGCGGCCCGTCGAGGTCTTCGCCTCGCGGATGCCGTAGTCGATGTCCGCGCGCAGGGTGTGCAGCGGGACGCGACCCTCGCGGTAGGACTCCTTGCGGCTCATCTCAGAGCCGCCGAGCCGCCCCGAGCACTGGACGCGCACGCCGAGCGCGCCCGCCTTTTGGACCGTCTGGATCGCGCGCTTCATGGCGCGGCGGAACGCGACGCGGCGGACGAGCTGGTCGCAGATGCCCTGGGCGATGAGCGCGGCGTCGAGCTCGGGCTGCTTGATCTCTTGGATGTTGAGCGACACACGGTTGGCCTGCCCGGTGATCTCCTCGATGTGCTTCTTCAGGCGGTCGGCCTCCGCGCCGCGCCGGCCGATCACGATGCCAGGCCGCGCGGTGTGGATGTCGACCCGGGTGCGGTCACCGGTGCGCTCGACCTCGATGCGGCTCACGGCCGCGCTCTCGAGCTGGGTGTTGAGGTAGTCGCGGATCTTCCAGTCCTCGACGACGTAGTCGCGGTAGTTGCGGTCGTTGAACCAACGCGACTTCCAGTCCGTCGTGATGCCGAGCCGAAACCCGTAGGGGTTGACTTTCTGGCCCATCAGTCCGTGGTCTCCTCGCCCGACTCGTCAGCGACGGGTGTCGCTGGTGTCGGCTCGTCATCGGTCTCGTCGCGAACGTCGCTGTCCGCTTCGGCGTCGGAGGACTCGGGCGTCTCGGCGTCTGCCTCGGCCCCGTCGACCACGTCGGTGGCGTCGATCTCGTCGGGTGACGCCTCGCCCTCGAGCAGCGCCTGCTCCTCGGCCTCCGCAGCCTCGGCCGCGGCCTCCTCGCGTACGACTTCGCGCTTGTGGGCGTGGGACTGCTGGTCCGCGCGGCGGCGCGAGCCCGCGACTCGCCGCGACCTCGAGGCCCCCTCGGTGCTGCGAGCTGCGCGCAGGCGCGCGAGCTCAGGCTCACCCATGCGCGCGACGATGATCGTGACGTGGCACGAGCGCTTGCGGATCCGTCCCGCACGCCCCCGCGCACGCGGCCGGAACCGCTTGGCGGTCGCCCCCTCGTCGGCGAACGCCGAGGTGATGTAGAGCTCCTCGTGGACCTGGCCGTCGTTGTTGACTGCGTTGGCGATCGCCGATGCGAGGACCTTGGCGACGACCGACGCGGCCTCGCGCGGGGTCCCCGCCAGGATCTCCTGGGCGCTCGTGACGTCCCTGCCGCGCACGAGGTCAAGGACGAGCCGGGCCTTGGATGCCGACATGTGGTAGTGGCGCAGCACCGCACGGGTGCCCGGGCGCTCGTTGGTATTCGTGACCGGCATCAGCGTCGCACCGACTTTTCCTGGCCCGCGTGGAACCGGAACGTCCGCGTGGGGGCGAACTCGCCGAGCTTGTGGCCGACCATCGCCTCGGTCACGTAGACCGGCACGTGGCGACGGCCGTCATGGACGGCCATGGTGTGGCCGACCATGTCGGGGATGATCGTGCTGCGGCGCGACCAGGTCTTGATGACCTTCTTGTCGCCGGACGCGTTCATCGCGTCCACCTTCTTCAAGAGGTGGTCGTCGACGAACGGGCCCTTCTTCAGGCTTCTCGGCATCTCGCTCCTATCGCCTCGCGCCGCGACCGCGACGCCGGCGGATGATCATCGCGTCAGAGGCCTTCTTGCCCCGTCGCGTCCGTCCTTCTGGCTTGCCCCACGGCGACACCGGGTGGCGCCCGCCGGACGACTTGCCCTCGCCGCCACCGAGCGGGTGGTCGACGGGGTTCATGGCGACGCCGCGCGTCTGGGGGCGCACGCCCTTCCAGCGGTTGCGCCCCGCCTTGCCGACCTTGATCAGCTCGTGCTCGGCGTTGCCGACGACGCCGAGCGTCGCACGGCAGTCGATCGGCACGCGGCGCATCTCGGTCGAGGGCAGCCGCAGGGTCGCGAAGCCGCCGTCCTTGGCGACCAGCTGCACGCTCATACCCGCGCTGCGGGCCATCTTGCCGCCGCCGCCGGGGCGCAGCTCCACGTTGTGGACCACCGAGCCGGTCGGGATGTAGCGCATCGGCAGCGCGTTGCCCACTCGGATGTCAGCGCCCTGCCCGGACTGGAGCACGTCGCCCACCTTCAAGCCGGCTGCCGCGAGGATGTAGCGCTTCTCGCCGTCGAAGTAGTGCAGGAGGGCGATGCGGCACGTCCGGTTGGGGTCGTACTCGATCTGGGCGACCTTGGCGGGCACGCCGTCCTTGTTGCGACGGAAGTCGACGATCCGGTACTGCTGCTTGTGGCCGCCGC
>DATKGG010000006.1:0-4675 GCA_035510855.1 Acidimicrobiales bacterium | reverse complement strand
GGGGCAGGAACTCGAGGCCACGCCGGGGCGACTCGTGGTTGAAGAGGATGCCCGACGTCGCGAACAGGTCGTAGCTCTCGCGATAGTTGACGGTGATCCAGTGGCCGTAGACCTTTGACACGCCGTAGGGGCTCCGCGGGTAAAAGGGCGTCGTCTCGCGCTGCGGGGTCTCGAGCACCCTGCCGAACATCTCCGACGAGCTCGCCTGGTAGAAGCGGATCTCGGGGTCGATGATCCGGATCGCGTCGAGCAGCCGGGTGACGCCGAGCGCGGTGGTCTCGCCGGTCAGCACCGGGAGCGCCCACGACGAGTGCACGAAGCTCTGCGCGGCGAGGTTGTACACCTCGGTGGGCTTGAACTCGCGCAATGCATAGAGGAGCGAGGTCTCGTCCTGGAGGTCGCCCGGCACGAGCGTGATGCGGTCCACCAGGTGCGCGATGCGCTCCAGGTTGGTCGACGAGGAGCGGCGGACGACGCCGAGGACCTCGTAGTCCATGTCGAGGAGCAGCTCAGCCAGGTACGAGCCGTCCTGACCGGTGATTCCGGTGATCAAGGCTCGTTTCGGCATGCTGTCCTTCCTCGGGGGTGCGTGGAGTGTACAAGCCGTACCCGGTGTGGCCGAAGGAACCGCCTAGCGTTGCGTGATGTCGAAATTCGCCGTGGTGTCCTACCGACTCGGTCTGGCCGACGGCGTCTCGGTGGAAGCAGCCAAGTGGATGTGGGCATTGCGCGAGCTCGGCCACTCCGTCGTCTCGGTGGCGGGCGACGGCGTCGCGGACATCCTCATCGACGGCCTGCAAATGGACGCCGAGGACGGTCTTGACGTTGACAAACTCGCGAGCGCGGTGGGCGATGTCGACGTGGTGCTCGTGGAGAACGTCTGCTCGCTGCCGATCAACCCCGCCGCTGCCGACGCGGTCGCGGCGCTGCTGCGAGGACGCCCCGCGATCCTGCACCACCACGACCTCGCGCTGCAGCGGCCGGCACTCGCGCACCACGGCCCGCCGCCCGACGACCCGCTCTGGCGACACGTGACGATCAATGAGCTCTCGGCGCGACAGCTCGCTGAGCACGGCATCGGCGCCACGGTCATCACCAACCACTTCGACCTGGACCCGCCCAAGGGCAACCGCGAAGCGATGCGCGCTGCCATCGGCGTCCGTCCCACCGCGACGCTCGTGGTGCACCCGGTGCGAGCGATCCCCCGCAAGAACATCGCCGCCGCCCTGCGGCTCGCAGAGCGCCTGGGCGCGGTCTACTGGCTCGTCGGCGGCGCCGAGGACGGCTTCGCCGGCGAGCTCACGACGCTCCTCAACTACGCGCGGACCGGCGTGCGCCAGGGGGTGCCGCCTGGCTTCAGCATCGCCGACGTCTACGCGGCCTCGGACGTCGTCGTGCTCTCGTCGACCTGGGAGGGCTTCGGCAACGCCACGATCGAGTCGGTGGCGTTCCGGAGGCCCCTCGCGCGGCGGCGCTACGCGGTGATGGCCGAGATCGAGCGCCACGGGCTGCGCTTCTTCGACCTCGACGCGATCGAGTCGCTCGAGAAGTTCGTCGAGCGCCCCGACGACGAGCTGCTGGACGAGAACGTCGCGATCGCGCGCAGGTTCTACGACCTGTCGCTGCTCCCCGGGTGCCTGCGCGCGTTGCTCGACAGCCCTCGCGAGACCGTGCAGGGATAGGCTCGCGACGAAGTGGTCACCGGTGCCGAGACGACGAAGCGACTGCGCTCCAACGAGCGGCGCGAGCAGTTGCTCGGCGTCGCCTCTCGACTCTTCGCCTCGTCGGGCTACGACGCGACCACGATGGACCAGGTCGCCGTCGCCGCCGGGGTGACCAAGCCGCTGCTCTACCAGCACTTCGAGTCCAAGCACGCGCTCTACGAAGAGATCGTGACCTCGGCCGCGACCGAGTTGCTCGACCGCCTCTCGGTCGCCGCCTCTCCCGGGGCCTCCCCCCGCGAAAAGGTCGAGCGCGGCTTCCGCGCGTACTTCACGTCGCTCCTGAGCGACGACGTCGCGTTCCGTCTCCTGCTCGTCGAGTCCACCGACGAGGACATCGCGCACCACCTTGACGCCATCGAGCGCGCGCTCATCGAGTTCCTCGACCCCCTCATCGACGCGGGCCTCGGACCTGACCATCGCAAGCTGCTCGCCGCGGCCGTCATAGGGTCGGCCAAGTCGGCGGCGACGTTCTGGCTCCAAGAGTTCGGCGATGCTCCTGACCGGGACCGCACCGCGACCGCGGACCGCCTCGCCACGCGCTGCGCGCAGTTCGTCTGGGGCGGGCTGCGAAGCGTCGGGCCTGACTGATCAGCCGAGCGCCCGGCGCAGGTCCTCGCACAGGTCGTCGACGGACTCGATGCCGACCGAGAGGCGGATGAGGTCGTCGGGGACCTCGAGCGCGGAGCCCTCGACAGACTGGTGTGTCATCGCAGCAGGGTGCTCGATCAGCGACTCCACCCCGCCCAGCGACTCGCCGAGGGTGAAGAGTCTGGCCGCGTTGCACAGCTCGATCGCCGCGCGACGCCCGCCCTGCACGCGGAAGCTCACCATCCCGCCGAAGCGCCGCATCTGCTTCACCGCGACGTCGTGGCCCGGGTGCGTCGGGAGTCCCGGGTAGCGGATCTCGAGAACGCGGGGGTGTGAACCGAGCACCTCGCAGATCGCCTCGGCGTTGTCACAGTGCCGCTCCATGCGCACCGCGAGTGTGCGCACGCCTCGCAGGACGAGCCATGCGTCGAACGGCCCCGCGATCGCGCCCATCGAGTTCTGGTGCATCGAGAGGCGCTGTGCGATGTCGTCGTCGCTCGTGAGCGCAGCGCCCCCGACCACGTCGCTGTGGCCGCCCAGGTACTTTGTCGTCGAGTGGACCACGACGTCGGCGCCGTGCTCCATGGGCTGCTGGAGGTACGGCGTCGCGAAGGTGTTGTCGACGCAGAGCAGCGCGCTCGCGTCGTGGCACAGCTGTGCGATCGCGGTGAGGTCGGCGATCCGGAGCATCGGGTTGGTGGGTGTCTCGATCCACACGAGCCTCGTGGTCCCCGGGCGGATTGCCGCGGCGACCGCGGCGAGGTCGGCAACCGAGACAGGCGTGTGGGTGAGCCCCCAGGGGGCGAGGACCTTGTCCACCAGCCGGAACGTGCCGCCGTAGGCATCGTCGGGAATGACGACGTGGTCACCCGGCCTGCACAGCGCGCGCAACACCGTGTCGGTCGCAGCCATCCCCGAGGCGAACGCAAAGCCGTGCGACGCACCCTCGAGCGAGGCGAGGCAAGCCTCGAGCGCGGTGCGCGTCGGGTTGACGGTCCGCGCGTAGTCGTGCCCGCCTCGCATCTCGCCGACGGCGTCCTGGCGGTACGTCGAGACCTGGTAGATCGGCGGGACCACCGCCCCCGTGGTGGCGTCGGCGTCCTGCCCCGCGTGGATCGCCCGGGTCTCGAATCCCTCGTGCACGCTCACGCGCTCGACGCTACCGAGTCACCGGACGAGGTGACCCAGCAGGTCCTGGCGCGTGAGGACCCCCGTCGGGCGACCGTCGGCGAGGACCACGATCGCGTCGGCGTCCTTCAGCGCGGCGAGCGCGGCGCTGATGGGCTCGCCCGAGCCCACGATCGGCAACGACCCGGACATGTGCCGATCGACGGCATCGGCGAGCGTGGCCGCCCCGCTGAAGAGCGCGTCGAGGAGGGCACGCTCGGTGACCGAGCCCACCACCTCGGCCGCCATCACGGGCGGCTCAGCCTTGACGACCGGGAGCTGGGAGACCTCGTACTCGCGCAGGATGTCGATCGCGTCGCGGATCGTCTCGTTGGGGTGCGTGTGCAAGAAGGCGGGCAGCCGGCCCGACTTCTCCTCGAGCACCTCGCCCACGGTGAGCCCCGAGGGCGCCGACGCGAAGCCGTAGCGAGCGAGCCACTCGTCGTTGAAGACCTTGGACAGGTAGCCCCGCCCCGAGTCCGGGAGGAGGACGACGACCACGTCGCCGGGCGCCGCGCGCCGGGCGACCTCGATTGCAGCCACGGCGGCCATCCCGCACGAGCCGCCGACCAAGAGCCCCTCCTCGCGAGCGAGACGGTGGGTCATCTGGAAGGAGTCCGCGTCGCTCACCGCGATGATCTCGTCGCACACCGACTTGTCGAAGGTCGCCGGCCAGATGTCCTCGCCCACGCCTTCCACGAGGTACGGGCGTCCCGTGCCGCCGGAGTACACCGAGCCGACCGGGTCCGCGCCGATGACCCTGACGGCTCCCTTCGACACCTCCTTCAGGTACCGCCCCGCGCCCGAGATCGTCCCGCCGGTGCCGACGCCGGCCACGAAGTGCGTGACTGTCCCGTCGGTCTGGTCCCAGATCTCAGGACCGGTGGTCGCGTAGTGCGCCGCGGGGTTCGCGGGGTTGGCGTACTGGTCGGGCTTATAGCCCCCGTCGATCTCGCGGGCCAACCGGTCGGACACCTTGTAGTAGCTGCGGGGGTCGTCGGGGTCGACGGCGGTCGGGCAGATGACGACCTCGGCGCCGTAGGCGCGGAGGACGGAGATTTTGTCCTGGCTCACCTTGTCGGGGACGACGAACACGCAGCGGTAGCCGCGCTGCTGCGCGACGAGCGCGAGACCGACCCCGGTATTGCCACTCGTCGGCTCCACGATCGTCCCTCCGGAACGGAGCCTATTCCTCC
>DATKGG010000005.1:0-7851 GCA_035510855.1 Acidimicrobiales bacterium | reverse complement strand
GGGTGACCACGCACGCGGCCGGCATGGCCCAGCTGACGCCCTCGGCCCGCGTCGTGCTACCGCGGCATGCTCGTCGGGACGTCCCGAAACGAGACCCCACGAGTGTCGTCGGGCTCATGGGCCAGTCCTAGCACGCGCTCGCCGATGATGTTGCGCTGGATCTCATCGGTCCCGCCGGCGATCGACGCCGCGGGCACCGACACGACGATCTCGGTGATCGTGCCGCCCAGCGGCGCGTTGTCGCCCGCAAGCATGAGGGGCGCGCCGGTGATCAAGGTGTGGACGCGCGCGGCCTCTCGTGCGACCTCGCTGCTAGCGAGCTTGCCGATCGAGCCCTCGGGACCCGGGGGTCGCCCGAGCGCGCGGGCCTCAGCCGCGCGCTGGTGCGTGAGACCCGCCACGAGATCGAGCGCGCGCACTCGTGCGACGGACTGGCGGACCAGGGGATCTGCGCCGCGCCCGGTCTGCCTCGCGCGCGGCACGACGAGATCGACGCGCCCCGCCCGCTGGGGGTACCACCGGTACGGCTCTGACGCGACTCGCGTCTCCTCGGCGGCTTCGAGGCGTGCCCGGCCATGCACCTCGGCGTCGAGCGGGAGGATGGTTCGCGGCGCGACCCGACGCTCGTAGGCGAGCGTCGTCAGCGCCACCTTCCAGCCGCCGTGGACCTCGCCGATGACGTGGTCCGCGGGGATTCGTGCCTCGTCGAAGAAGACCTCGTTGAACGACGCGTGGCCGTTCATCTGGCGCAGCGGTCGAACCTCGACGCCCGGCTGGCGCATCGGCAGCGCAAAGCACGTGATCCCCTGGTGCTTTGGGACGTCCCAGTCGCTCCGGGCGAGCAGGAGTCCCATGTCGGCATGGTGCGCCGACGTGGTCCAGACCTTCTGGCCGCTCACGACCCACTCGTCGCCATCGAGCCGCGCTCGAGTGGTCAGGCCAGCGAGGTCCGAGCCCGCCGAGGGCTCACTGAACAGCTGGCACCAGCTGAGCACCCCGGTCACGGTGCGCCGCACGAAGCGCTCCTTCACGCCCTGGTCCCCGTGCTCGAGGATCGTGGGTGCGACGAGCCGCATCCCGACGCCGTCGGGGAGACCGGCCACGTCGGCGGCGCCGAGCTCACGTCGCACGAGCTCGGCAGCGTCACGAGGCAGTCCTCGCCCGCACCACTCGCGGGGCCAGTCCGGACACGCCCAGCCGGCGTCAGCGAGGCGCGTCCGCCACTCGAGGAGGCCGACGTCTGGGTCCCAGTTCTCCGTCACCCAGGCTCGGACCTCGGCGCCCAGGGTCGCGAGTTCGTCGCTCGGGGATGCTGCGGTCATCGGCCCTTGAACAGAGGGTCGCGGCGCTCCGCGGACGCGCGGATGCCCTCTGCGAAGTCCGCCGTCGAACGGAGCCGGTGCTGCTCGCCGAGCTCTCGCTCGGTCGCCGCGCGGAACGCTGTCGCGAGGCTCGCTCGCATCGTGGCTCTGATCGATCGGACCGCCAACGGCGCAGATCGACCGATCTCCGAGGCGAGGGCGTGGGCGGCCTCACGGAGCGAGTCCGGCGCGACGACTCGATCGCACAACCCGATCGCGTGGGCCTCGTCGCCGGCGATCCGGCGCCCGGTGTACAAGAGCTCGAGGGCGTGCTGAGGGCCGACGATGCGCGGCAGCGTGACGGTGAGTCCGAAGCCATGGTGGAACCCGAGGCGTGCGAAGTTCGCGGCGAATCGCGCCTGGGTCGAGCCGACCCTGAAGTCGGCCGCGCAGGCGACGCCGAGGCCGCCCCCGACGGCGGCGCCCTGGATGGCGGCGATGACGGGAAGCTGGGCGTCGAACAGCCGCGCCGCGGCTCGGTAGAGATCCTTGGCGCTGAGGAGCGGATCGAGGCCCGGCGTCCCGACCGACCGACCAGAGAAGTCGGCACCCGCACAGAAGTGCTTGCCCTCCGAGCACAAGATGATCGCTCGGCACGACGACGTCGCGTCGAGCGCCTCGTAGGCGTCGGCCAGCGCGTCGATCAGTGCGGTGTCGAAGAAGTTGCTCGGCGGTCGCTGGATCTCGACGGTGGCGACGTGGTCCGGCTCGAGCCGCACCTCGACGTCACCGAATCGACCGAACGGGCGGCTCGCTGCGGTTGCCTCCTGCACCACGACGGCAGGCTACGCGAGCCGCGCGGCGTGCCGGGACTGAGGCCGCACGATCGGGCGCGGGGATGCGCGCAGTCAGGCTCAGCCGAGGCGCTCAGCGTGCACGTCCTCGAACGTGGGCCGGATCGCGAGCTCGCCGGCGGGCATCGGGCGACTGATGTGGTAGCCCTGCGCGAGGTCGCAGCCGAGCTCCCGCAGGAGGTCGAGTGTCGCGTCGTCCTCGATCCCTTCGGCGACGACCCGGAGTCCCATCGCGTGCCCGAGGTCGATCGTCGCGCGAACGAGCTCGAGGTCGCGGTCGTCGCGGACCGATCCGAGTCCCGTGATGAGCGTCCCATCGAGCTTCAGCTCGCGGACCGCGAGGTTGCTCAGGTAGGCGAGCGAGGTGTAGCCCGCGCCGAAGTCGTCGATCGACACGACCACGCCGAGGTCCCGGAGCCTGGCGATGACGTCCTGAGAGGCCTCGAAGTCGGTGATGATGCTCGTCTCGGTGATCTCGAGCACCAGCGCCCTCGAAGGCACGTCGTGGCGCGAGAGGAGCCCCGTGACGAGTCCAAGGAAGTTGTCGTTCAGCAGGTTGCTCGACGAGACGTTGACGGAGACGGCGAGGTAGCGGCCGTCCTCCCACCATGCCGCGCACTGCGCAAGGGCCATGTCGAGCACGAGCGCCGTCAGCGTCTCCATGAGCCCTGCATCCTCGGCGAGCGGGATGAACTTGAGGGGCGGGACGAGGCCGAGTCTCGGATGCGGCCAGCGGACGAGTGCCTCGACCGCGACGATGCGGCTGGTCTTCAGGTCGAGCTGCGGCTGGTAGTGCAGCACGAGTGACCTGCGCTCGATCGCGTCTCGGAGCTCATCGACGAGGCGGATCTGGTGCTCACCGCCGTCGATGCTGTGGTTGTAGCACTCGAACGCGGTGTTGCCGAGCTTGGCGCGATACATCGCGACGTCCGCGCACCACAGCAGTCCCGCCGCGTCGGTCGCGTCGAACGGGGCGAGCGCAATGCCGATGCTCACACCGATCCGTGCCTTCGTCTCGTGGATGGTGAATGGCTCGTCGAGGCCGGCCGCGATGCGTTGCGCCACTGCCTCGGCGGTCGGTGCATCCGCCCCGAGCAGTACGACTCCGAACTCGTCGCCTCCGAAGCGGAGCACGACGTCCCTTTCCCGCACGGCGTCGTTGAGCCGTGGGCCGACCTGTCGAAGCAGCTCGTCGCCCGCCGGATGGCCGAACGAGTCGTTGATCTCCTTGAAGTGGTTGAGGTCGACGAACAGGAACGCAAGCTCGTGGGGCCGCTCGTCTGCGTCGAGCGGCTGGCCGAAGAACGCGTCGAGGACCTGGAACAGCTGGCGTCGATTGCCGAGGCCCGTCAGCTCGTCGGTCACGGCCTGTCGCTGGCGCTGCTCGGTCAGGACCCGGAGGTCTCTCGCGGAGAGGGCGAGGCGCAACCCCACCATCAGGAGCGTCGCCAGCGCGAGCCCGAGCGCCGCCTCGCCGACTACTCGCTGCGTCCCGACGACGAGGAGTCCGAGCCCGCCGATCGCTGCGGCCCCAGGAAGGAAGAATCCGGCGGTGCGTGGCTCGCGTAGGGGGTCCGCGACGCCGCTTCGCACCCAGACCGCCATCGCCAGGAAGAGGATGGAGACGGGCCAGGCGATGGTGTTCACGTCCGAGCCAACGGCGGTCGAGCCTGCCGTCGATTGGAAGAGATTGAAGGTGTCACCGACGATGTTGATGCCGATGCCTGCAGCGAGCAGGAGCCACGGCGCTCGCCTCGCGCCGCTCAGCAACGCCGTGCCGCCGACGACGAGGAACAAGAGCAAGACGTCGCCGATCGGGAATGCCAGGTTGACGGCCGCCGAGGTGACCCCGCCGCCAGCCGCCTGGGCGATGCTGTGAAACGCGAACGCGGCGCACACCGCTGCTGCACCGAGGCCCGCGACGACGCCATCCAACCAGTTGGGCTTGGAGAGGATGCCGACGGTCCGGCGCAGCAAGAGGACCGTGGCGATGTAGGCGAGGGGGTAGAAGCCCAAGTAGAAGACGTCCGCCATCGACGGCGAGGGCGCCGTCGCCCCGCCGAGTGTCTCGACGGTGAGGATGACGTCGCCGATCGTCCACGACAAGAGCCCCAGACCGAGGAAGATGGGCGCGCCGCGATGGTGCTTGGCGGTCAAGCCGCGAGACACGCACAGCGCGCTCAGCGCAAGCTCAATGCCGTCGACGACCCACCCGTCGAGCCACGTCCAGTGCTGAGAGCTCGTTCGCATCACCACCGAGACGGCGTAGCCGACGACCAGCAGGCCGAGGATCACGAAGCACGTCCGAACATGACGAGGTCGCGCTTGCACGGGCTGCTTGCGCCGAACGCGCACGGCGCCGCCCACGCGACGGGCACCGGCGTCGGGAAGCGCGGCGGACGTGCGGGTCTGTTGTGTTCGCGCTGAGGCGGCACTGTCGTCCGGCGCCGTCCAATGCGACATGGTCAAGATCGTCGCATTGGGTTGACACACACGCGTCCATTCACGCCCAACGTCAGATCAACGGCGCCGCCCGGCTGATCGTCCACGGGTGCGAACGGCCACGGGCACGCAGGAGACGCTGCTCAACGAGGTCGAGCCGGCGAGCGAGCAGCGTCATGAGGTACGTACTGAAGGACGCGGTCCTGTGGCCCGTTGTCCGGGACCGTGCACGGCTCGACGCGTCAGGCTTCCGGCGCCTCGCCAGGGGGCGTTCTTCCCCGAGCTCGAGGCGACGTGCACGTGGCGCTCGCCCCGGTTGACTGACTGCGTGTCATCGACGTGCCGCATCCCGTGGCCGGGATCGGCGGCACCGATGGCGAGTCTTCTAGGGCGGAGGCACCAAGGAGAGGAACGCCGAGCCAATCGGACTGCCCCAGCCGCTCGCAGCGTCGAAGCCTGACTTCGCCGTCGAGTAGCCCGGCACGTCGTAGGTCTCGTTGTTGCCAACGGTCACGTCGCTGAAGTACTTGCCGGGCTCGGCCTTCCCGACCGCGTAGAGCAGCGGGAGCACGAACCCGTAGGTCTCCATGTTGTACTGGTTCGCGAGCGCCATGAGCGACGCGAACAAGGGGGCCGCGGCGCTCGTGCCACCGACCGGGATCCACCCGTAGGCGATGGTGTAGATCATGTACCCGCTGGCCGGATCAGCGTTCAGGGCCACGTCGGGCACGGTTCGTCCGGCGCCCGACGCCCCCTTGACCGCGTGCTGGTACGAGGGTGCCGGCCAGATCGATGACACGCCCCCTCCGGTGCCCTCGACATCACTGGTGTCCCACACGACCTGGCTTGAGGGAAGCGAGCCGATCGTGGTTGCGTCCGTGATGGTCGTGCCGCCGACGCCAGTCACGTAGGGCTGGCTGGCGGGATCGTCGACGCCAATCGCGCCAGCCAGCGGGTTCGTCCTGGTCGGTCGGTACCCGAGGCAGTCCGACGCGCCGCTATCGCCTGCGGCGGCGGCCACGGTCTGACCCTGGGCAGCCATCTCTTGGAACACACCGGACTCCGCGGCGACGGACGTCGGATCCGCGCCCTCACAGAGCCCCCAACTCGTGCTCACGACCTTCGCCGCATCGTCCGTCGCGATCCGGCCGTAGGTATCGACGACGCCTGCTTCTGAGTTCGGACCCTGGTAGACGGCGATGTTGGCGTAGGGCGCGAGCGTCGCGACGATCTCGATGTCGAGGTCCGCCTCCACCTCTGCGTACGGGTTGATCCCGTTGCCCCCGTCGACGGTGACACTCGAGATGACGTCGTGCTTGCTGGTGCAATCCTGGAAGTACTTGATGTCCGCGGGCAAGTAGTTGGTCAGCTCAAAGATCGCGACCGTCTGGCCCTGGCCCCCGGCGCCCCCGGCGGCGAACGCGCCAAACTTGTAGGCGTCGCCGACCTCACTGATGGTGAATGGCCCTGAGGTCGAGTTGGTGCCCGCGCTCATCTGCGAGCACGTCGTGGTGCGCGGACGTGCGTGCGGGACGAGGTTGTACGAGGCCCTGTACCGCGGGACGTCGGTCAGACCCACGACCGCCCGGACGCTGCCGGCCAGCACCGAGGGGAGATGGATCGGCGTCACGTCCGCGTAGACCCTGCGGCCCTTGTCGTCGTAGGCCCGGATGGTCGTGCGGAGGAGCGCCTCGACGGCGCGCACGGTGCCGGTCGCGTGCATGAACAGGTGGTCGGGCGAGGCTGCAACTGCACCAAGTCCGTGGGCGACGAGATAGTCCGAGACTCGGTCGATCGCAGCGGGCGTCGCCCCGAAGCGGCTCGCGAACTCGCCTTTGGTGAGGTAGTGGTGGTACGCGGGAGAACTCGGCGACGAGACCGCAGCGATGGACCTCGTGAGCGCGGCTTGGTTGCGCGCTGGCATGTAGAAGGAGAGTCCAATGGAAAGACCCGACGTCGACACCGTGCGTCCGATCGGCTGGGCGCCGAGCGCGGCGGCGCGTGACGAGCTGGCACCAGCCACGACGCTCGACGTGGTCGAGGCGCTGACCGCGATGCCCGCACACAGGGCGCTCGCGGCTATCAGTCTCGTCCCCACGCGTCGCATCCCCGGTCCCTACGCCTTGGCCGTCAGGTTGACGACGGGATAGGTCGTTCCGACGACCACCTGCTTGGCGGGTCCCAACTGGCGCGCGGTGCCCGAGTACAACGTCGAACCCACGGCTGCGAGTCGCCACGTGCCCTTCGAGAGGTCGATCCCGTAGCCGACCTTGAACGAGCCGGTGGGGGGCGGGAAGATGCTGTAGAAGTTGTTGTCGGCCTGGGACACGCCATCGGCGCACGAGACACTGAACGCCTTGGATGCCGGGCAGGCCTGGATCCACAGCGAGAAGATCTCGAAGTCGTTGTCACCCGACACCGTGACGTCTCCCCAAAAGGAGGCAACGTGGTACGGCGCAGTGAGTGCGAGGGTCCGCTTGGACGACGAGGCGGACTTCGTCACCGCAGGTCCCACGACGACGTTGCCCGCGAGATCGGTGTACACGAGCGCCATCGACACGACGCCGGTGATGCCGTACAGCGTAAAGTCGCCACCGAGCAGCTCGCTCGGGCTGACGAGGACCGCACCGCTGCACTCGAGACTGAATGTCATGGCGGGGCAGACCTGGACGAACGAGAAGGGCTGGACGTTGTCCCACCCGGTTGCGTTCGCGAGGTCGTCGAGGCCGTGGATCGAGACCGTGCCGTAAATTGTCGCGAAGACCGGCTGGATCGTGTACCTCGCGGTCAGCGTGGGCGTCGACAAGCCGACGCTGAAGTTGGACCCGAGTTGCTTGAGCACGACCTGGGTAGCCGCGACCTGGGCGTACTGGTCCTGGGAGAAGGGCGTCTCCACCTCGGAGTACGCGGCGTACGTGCCCGCGTCGAGAAAGACATCGAAATTGTTCGAGCTGCTGAACGGGTCCACGTACACCGCGGCGGCCTCTGCGTTCGTGGCGACGTCGACGACGACGAGCGCGGCGAGGAAGTTCTCGGTCACGGCCCGCGCGCTCACCGAGCCCGACACGCTCGGCTTGATGTACGACCCCGCCACGTTGGCGATGGCCCGGCTGGAAAGCGTGTTGAGCGAGACGATAGGCCCGGTGACCGAGAAGTCCTTGGTGACGACCTCCTGGGAGGCGAGCATCTCCACGTTCCGTTCGATCGGCTCGAAGATGTACCGCACGGTCCACCTGCCGGGCGTCCCCTTTTCC
>DATKGG010000004.1:0-3036 GCA_035510855.1 Acidimicrobiales bacterium | reverse complement strand
GGGAGAGGTCGGTGTCGAACCACTCGACGATCGCCGCGTCGTAGGCAGCCGTGTAGGCGAAGGCGGTCCTCGCGAGCCGCACGCGGGTCGCGGCGCTCAGCTCCCCAGCCTCGCGGAGCTCGGTGAGGACCGCGTCGTAGTCCGAGGGGTCGACGACCACGCCGACGTGGGCGTGGTTCTTCGCCGCGGCGCGCACCATCGTCGGGCCGCCGACGTCGATCAGCTTGATCGAGGGATCCGACGAGAAGGGGTAGAGGTTGCACGCGACGAGGTCGATCGGGATGATGTCGTGCGCGCTCAGGTCGGCTCGGTGCGACTCGTCGTCGAGGTCCGCGAGGATCCCCGCATGCAGCGCGGGGTGCAGGGTCTTCACTCGCCCGGCGAGCATCTCTGGCCATCCGGTGAGGTCCTCGACCGTACGGTGCGAGATGCCCGCCTCGTCAAGCGCCGCGGCCGTGCCGCCCGACGCGACGAGGTCGACGCCGAGGGACACGAGTCCCTCGGCGAACGCGACGAGCCCGCGCTTGTCCCAGACGCTGAGCAGCGCTCTCACCGCGACCCCTCCGGCACCGAGGCCGCGATCGACGCGGGCTCCTCGCCCCTCGAGAGTGCCTCGAGCACGGCTCGGATCGTGTCGGGGTACAGCTGGCGCTCGACGGCCTTGATGCGCTCGTGGAGCCGCGCCTCGTCGTCGCCGGGCTCGATCTCCACTCGCACCTGGCGCAGGATCGGCCCGTCGTCGAGCTGCTCGGTGGCGAGGTGCACGGTGCACCCGGTCGTCGTGGCCCCTGCATCGAGCGCGTCGCGCACGGCGTGCCACCCGCGAAACGCCGGGAGCAGCGACGGATGGGTGTTGAGCACCCGACCGCCGAACGCCTCGAAGAACGAGGCGGCGAGCACCGTGCCGAAGCCCGACATGCTCACGAGGTCGACGCGGCGTGCCTGCAGCTCACGGACGAGTGCGTCGGTGAAGCCCTGCCGGTCGAACGATGGCCCGAAGCCGCCGAAGTCCTGCCGGTCCAGCGTGATCGCATCGGTACCGGCGTCCGCGGCGATCGCGACTGCCCTGCAGGGACGGTCAGCCGCGACGACGACGACGTCGATCGACGCGCCGAGGATCGCCTCGAGAATCGTGCCCTCGCCGGAGGCAAGCACGGCGGTGCCCACGGCGCGCCTAGAGGGCTCGGACGATGTCGACCATGCGGTCGCCCGCCTCGGTCGGGTTCCGCGCGACGATCACGCCCGCGTCAGCCAGCGCGTCCATCTTCGCCTGTGCCGTTCCCTTCGACCCCGAGATGATGGCGCCGGCGTGGCCCATCTTGCGGCCCGGCGGCGCGGTGACCCCGGCGATGTACGCGACCACAGGCTTTCTCATGTGCTCACGGATGAAGCTCGCCGCGCGCTCCTCTTCGGACCCGCCGATCTCACCGATGAGCATGACCGCCAGCGTCTCGTCATCGTCCTCGAACGCCTCGAGGCAGTCGATGAAGTTGGTTCCCGGCACCGGGTCACCCCCGATGCCGACGCACGTCGTCTGACCGACCCCCTTGGCGGACAGCTCGTGCAGCGCCTGGTAGGTGAGCGTCCCGGACCTCGACACGATGCCGACGGGACCGCCCGGCAGCGCGATGTCGCCCGAGGTGATCCCGATATTGCACCGCCCGGGGCTGATCACCCCGGGGCAGTTCGGCCCGAGGAGCCTCGTGCCGGGGAACTCCTCGACGAGCCGGTTGTAGCAGCGGGCCTCGTCGTGGGCCGGAATGCCCTCGGTGATGCACACGATGAAGCTGATGCCCGCGGCGGCGGCCTCGAGGATCGCCGCCGTCGCGGCCTTCGGGGGGACGCTCACGAACGACGCCGTGGCACCGGTCTTCTCGACCGCCTCGTGCATCGTGTCGAAGATCGGGATGCCCTCGACGTCCTGTCCACCCTTCCCGGGTGTCACGCCGCCGACGACCTTGGTCCCGTAGTCACGGTTGCGGACCCCGTGGAAGCGCCCCTGCCCGCCCGTCAGTCCCTGGACGAGGACTTCGGTCGTCTCGTCAACGAAGATCGCCATCTCAGCTCCCTGCAAGTGCCACGGCGCGGGCAGCCGCGTCGAGCATCGTCGTCTCGGCGACCAGTCGGTCTGAGAGGTGCGGCGCGAGCAGGGCACGGCCGGCTGCCGCGTTGGTCCCGTCGAGTCGGAGCACGATCGGGGCCTTGATGTCGACGCGCCCGAGCGCGTCAAGGATCCCCTGGGCGACCTCGTCGACCTTGGTGATGCCGCCGAAGATGTTCACGAGGATCGACCGGACGTTGGCGTCGGAGTTGATCACCTCGAGCGCCGCGGCCATCACGTCGGCATTCGCGCCGCCGCCGATGTCGAGGAAGTTCGCCGCGGTGCCGCCGGCCTGGTTGACGACGTCGAGCGTGCTCATCGCGAGGCCGGCGCCGTTCGCGATGATCCCGACAGTCCCGTCGAGCCCGATGTAGGTGAGCCCCCGCTCCTTCGCCATCTGCTCGCGCGGGTCCTCGGTCTCCGTCGCCGCGTACTCGGCCCACTCGGGGTGGCGGAACGACGCGTTGTCATCGAGGGTCACCTTCGCGTCGAGCGCGTGGACCTTCCCCTCGGTCGTGAGGATCAGCGGGTTAATCTCTGCGAGGTCGCAATCGCCCTCGACGTAGCAGCGGTACAGGTCGCACAGGATCACGGCGGTCTGCTCGCGCGCGGCTGGGTCGAGCGACGCCTCGGCGACCCAACGACGCGCGGTCTCGAGGTCGAGGCCCCGGACCGGATCGATCGCGAGCCGTGCGATCGCGTCGGGATTCGTCTCGGCGACCACCTCGATCTCGACGCCGCCTTCAGCGGAGAGCATGCCGAGGTGCACCTTGTTCGGCCGGTCGAGCGTGAAGCTCGCGTAGTACTCCCGCGCGATGTCACTCGCGCGCTCCACCCAGACGCGCCGGACGACGTGGCCCTTTATGTCCATGCCGAGGATCGCGGCGGCGTGGGTGCGTGCCTCCTCGCTCGACGCGGCGCGCTTGATCCCGCCC
>DATKGG010000003.1:0-7702 GCA_035510855.1 Acidimicrobiales bacterium | reverse complement strand
GGAGGCGACGCCCGCCAGGCGGCCGGCGCTGCGACTCGTTCGTGGCACCGAAAGCGAGCGTTACCATTCCGTTACCACGAGTCCTTTGGGGGACCCCCCGGGTCCCCTGGCAGAGGGCGAAAGCCCTGATCAACTGTGTGGAGACGATGGGACTCGAACCCACGACCCCCTGCTTGCAAAGCAGGTGCTCTAGCCAACTGAGCTACGCCCCCGGGTCTCACAAGGCTACGCGATCGCGATCGCGTCAGGCCGGCGAAGATTCGCGATAACGCCGTGTGACTCATTCGCCGGTCGTGCCATCCAAGAGCTCGCGAACGGCGTCGGCATGCCCCGCATGCCGCGCCGTCTCGTTGAGGAGGTGCAAGAGCACCCAGCGCAGATCCGTCCCCACCTCTGTGCGACACGGCACGTCGAGTGATGCAAGCGATCGGACGGTCCGGTCCGTCGACGTCGCCCTCGCCCGGTAGCGAGCGAGCGCGTCGGGGACGGTCAGCTCGTCGCCGGGCGTGAACTCCTCTTCGCGGCGCTCGGTTGGCTCGCTGAGAAAGCCCCCGTCGATCCAGCGCCATTCCACGTTCGTCAGGTGATTCACGATGCCGAGAAGCGACAGCAGGCGCCCCTCCGGTCGCCAATGGGCGCCAGGCTCATCGACGCCCTCGACCTTGCGAACAACAGCCCCGCGCAGGTAGCCGAGCCATCCAAGCAGCAACTCGCGCTCGTCGGTCGTTCCCTCCGGGAGCTGGATGTCAGGCACTGTTCCACCGTAGGGGGTCCGATGCGGGCCGCTCGTCGCGCATCGACGTCGTCGCGAAGCCGTGGCGCTAATCGGCTCCGGCGTCTCGATCCGTGATGGCGCTGCGATCGACTCGCTCGAGCTCGCGCTGGACGTCGATCCAGCGGAGGTCAGGTTGGTCGCTCTCGCCACCGTCGCCTGCTCGTGCGAAGAGCACGAACGCGATCGCCCACATCGGGAAGTAGGCCCCCAGCTTCGACACGAATCCAGCGAGCTGCTGGTCGAGCAACGGGCTGATCCCGAGGATCCTCGTCTGATGGCTGAGCGATCCGTACATGGGATGGCGGGCGAAGATCCAGACGAAGCTCAGCGACGTCACCACGAGCGACGCGGCGAGGAGATAGCCGCCTTTCGCCGTGTAGCTGAGCCTCGGCAGGCCCGGGATCGACCCGAGGATCGGCATCCACAGGACGAGTCCGAGCCCCAGTGTCACCGCGATGAAGAGCCCGCCCGCCAGCACCGAGGAGGAGCCCCACGAGATGACGGCCGGCACCAGCGTCACGGTCCCGATCACGGTCACGACGGCGATGGCGATCGCGGGATGGACCACGGCGTGCATGACTCGATCGACCGTGTGACGCCGGGTCAGCCTCGCGATGAGCGCATCTGGCAGTGAGCTGAGGAGGAGCGGTGCGACCGCCAGCATGAGGACCAGTCGCTGCACCACGACCGCGGTGATCGAGACGTGCGCGGCCAGATCGCCCAGCGGCCACGAGCACACAAGGTACGCGAGCAGGACGGCCGCGGCAAAGCGGCGCAGCTCGGAACGGTTCGCCGCGAGCTCACCGCGTCGAGTAGCCACCAGGTAGACGCCCGTCGCAACGACGAGCGCGGCGAGGAGCGCGGGATGCCACGTCGGGGGGAGGAGCGACGTCACGTCTCGGTCGCTGCGACCCTTCCCGAGGCGATCGCGTCGGTGAGCGCCGTGTGGTCGGCGTGGTTTCGCGCGACGTAGGCGAGTGCGAACGAGGCGATCGCCCGGTCGAAGGCGTCGGACTTGCCCAGGTAGCTCGAGATCGCGAATCGGTCACCCGATCGGGCGTGGGCGCGAGCGAGCGTCCAGCCGCAGACCTGGGCGTACGAGCACAGGAGAGAGGCGTTGAAGCTCGAGACCTCCGCGGACGCCTTCCCGTCGAAGAGCTGTCGGACGTAAAAGGGACGGTCAGCTCCCCTCTCGTCCGGCGCGTCGAGCCAGCCGAGGAACTCATCGGGCGTCGCTTGGATCAGCTGCTGACCCACGACGACGCGCTGGCCCGCGGTCGGGAACTTGGAAGGCCCCAGGTAGGGCTCGAGCACCGAGGCAGCAGCCTCTTTGATCTGGAGGAAGAAGGGGTCGTCGCCGTCGCGTCCGAGCAGGAGCACGGCGAAGCATCTGGTCCCCACCGATCCGACGCCCACCACCTTGCGCGCCGCGTCGATCGGGGTGAACTGGTGCAGCAGGTGCCGGCGGTCAAGCGGCAGCGTGGACTCGTAGCCGCGCAGGACGTCGACCAAGAAGCCGTAGGCCGTCGCCGCGTTGACCGGCTCCGCCAGATCGCGCATCGGGACGAGCAGCGGCGGGTCCGAGCGGATCCTCGGTCCCTCGTCGGTCTCTGTGATCAGCCTGTCGTAGGCGCGGCGGGCGTGGCGCGACCTCGCGCGCTCGAGCACGCTCTGGGTGTGGCGCGCCGCCTCGTCGGAGAGCCAGCCCCCGAGCTCTTTGAGGGCGTCCTCGACGTCGAGGTGCGCGTACCAGACGTCGAGCGTCGAGGCGCGTGCGAATCGCCGCATCGCCTCGCGGTAGACGCGGACCGAGCCGATCGCCGCGCGCTCCTGGGCGCCCCGGGTGAGGTTGAGGCAGTCGCCGGCGACCGCAACGGATGCCGCGAGTCGCTTCAGGTCCCACTCGAAGGGGCCAGGGTGCGTCTCGTCGAAGTCGTTGATGTCAAAGACGAGCCGCCGCTCGGGCGACATGAAGACGCCGAAGTTCGACAGGTGCGCGTCGCCGCACAGCTGGACCGTCAGGTCCGTGGACGGCCCGAAGGACAGGTCCGCGGCCATGATCGCCGCCGCACCGCGCAGGAAGCTGAACGTGTCGGCGGCCATACGCTCGTATCGGAGCTGGAGGAGATCCTCGACGCGGCCCTCGGCCTGAGCTTTCAGCACCGAGACGGCGTCGAAGCCCTCGGGCCGGTCCGCGAGGTCGGCGTGCGCGGTCCTCGGCACGAGCTCGCGCTGCGCCTTGCCGCGGACCGTCGACACGGCGGTGCTCGGGACCTGGGCTCCACCGGCGGTGGTCATGGCGTCCCCCTCGCATGATCCGCGCGTCGACCCCGACGGCTCGCCGTGAGTCTACGACGAGTCGCGCGCTGCGCCCTGGGGCGACGAGGGCCGCACGCGGTGCGACGGCGCCTCCTCACTAGTCTCGCGCGGTGGACGTCGCGGAGTTCATGGGCATCGAGCAGGTCGCCGAGACGACCTGGCAGCTCGAGGTCGCGTCGCACGTCGTCACGCCGGGGAACTTCCTCTTCGGCGGGTGCGGGCTCGGCGCGGGCATCGTCGCGCTCGAGGCCGCCGCCGGTCGCCCGACGATCTGGGCCACCGCGCAGTACCTGAGCTTCGCGCCGCTCGGCTCGACGATGCGCGTCGAGGTCACGATCGCGGTCGCGGGCCACCAGACGACTCAGGCGCGCGCGACCGGGTGGGTCGAGGACCGCGAGATCCTGACCGTCAACGCCGCGCTCGGGCGGACCGACATGGAGCTCGGCGGCGTCTGGGTCGAGCCGCCGACAGTACCCGAGCCGGATCGGTGCCCGCCGCGGCGGCTGCCCGACCTCATGCGCAGCTCGATCTTCGAGCACGTGGAGGCCCGTGTCGCGACGGGACGCTCCTACGAGCAGCTCGACGGGACGCCCGGTGACCGGTGCTCGGCGCTGTGGTGCCGCGTGCCTGGGCACCTCGAGCCGTCCGCGGCGACGCTCGCGATCTTCGGGGACTTCCTCTCAGGGAGCGTTTCGCACCCGATCGGGCGCCGCCTCATGGGCCGGAGCCTCGACAACACGCTTCGGACCGTCCAGCTCGAGCCGACCGAGTGGGTGCTGTGCGACATGCGGATGCACGCGCTCGTCGGCGGCTACGCCCAGGGGATCGCGTTCTTGTGGAGCGAGCGGGGCACCCTGCTCGGCACCGCGAGCCAGTCCGTCGCGGCCAAGGAGTGGCGCCTCAACACTGCCGAGGCCGCGTCGCGACCAGCCCTGGGCGACGCGGACAGCTCTAGCCCAGCGCGTTGTCCGCCTCGTTGACCCGCTCGGGCGCCGGCGTCGATCTCGCTCTTAGAAGAATCGCCAGCCGGACGATGATCGCCACGGTGCCGACCGCGAACATAGTGCGATCCATTCGGGCGGCCGCACGCACCGTTGCGACAGGCTCGGCCGCGGGCGACCGAGGCATTGCGTCGGACCCTATCTTGGGCGATCAACAGCACTGGCCCGTTCCGCCCGCGCAGAGGCGTGGTGTACGATCGCTCGTTCTCGGGGCTATAGCTCAGTCGGTTAGAGCGCAGCACTGATAATGCTGAGGTCGGAAGTTCGATTCTTCCTAGCCCCACTGCACCGCGCGCACTGGTAATCGCTCGCTGGCCGCGCGGGCCGGCCGTCGCTGGCCGACCCACCACCGATTGCTCCTGCTACTTCTTCGCCGCGGCCCGCTGGTAGGCCCCCGAGTCGCACCGACCTGCCTTCGGTCGCGCGACGCCGCGCTGGTCGGTCGACGTGCAGTCTCCGTGCGCGGCGTTGATCGCGGGGCTCGTCGCCGCCAGCGCCATCGTCTCGGTGGGTCCGCCGTTGCCCGCGAGCACGAGCAGCCCCGGCCTCGCCGTGACCGTGTCGCCGAACGACTGGGTGAGCACGCAGTTCGCGCGCGAGAGCACGTTGCCGCCAGACGAGGTGAAGATCTCATGGCGTCCCGCCGCGAAGCAGTCCGCCTCGGTCTTTCCCTTCAGCGTCGTGTGGTTCTCCGCGACGATGGAGTCGCGGAACGTCCCGGCGCCCGTCTCGTTGTAGATCGCCGCGCCCTGCAGCGACGCGTTGCCCGACACGGTGGAGAAGTACACGGTCACCGCGGAGCTGTCGTCGAGGTAGAGACCACCGCCAAGGCCGTGCTCGACCCCGGCGTTCTGCGCGACGTTGTCCGCGATCGTCGAGTTCGTCACGGCAAGGCCCGAGTCGTAGACGAAGACGCCGCCCCCGTTGCCACCCACGCCGCCACCGCCCGCCACGTTCTTGCTGATCGTCGAGGACTCGATGTCCATCGTGTACTCGTAGACGTAGAGCCCTGCGCCATAGTCCGCGTCGTTCGACGAGACCGTGGACCTGGAGAGCAGACCGCCGCCGTAGTACGGCGAGGTCCAGATGCCGCCGCCCTCGGAGCCATGGCCGGTCGCGCGGTTCCCCGTGACGACGTCGGAGTTGAACGTGGTGCCGAGGTAGGACGCGTCGTAGACGCCGCCGCCACCTCCGCCGCTGGCTGTGGTGCCATTCGCCACGTTGTCGGTGACCTTGCAGCTCGTCATGATGATCGCGGCGTAGTCCTCGGCCGTCACCGCGCCACCAAAGCCTTCCTCTCCGGCGGCCGAGGACCCGGCTACGTTGTGCGACAGCGCGTCGTGCGTCATCGTGAGCGTCGAGTTGTCGTAGTCGTCGCCGTCGCTGTCGAGGACCGCTCCCCCGAGCCCGGCGTCCGGCGCGTGGTTCCCCTCGAGCACTGAGTTGGTGATCTCGAGGGGGCTCGAGGAGTACTCGTAGGAATACGCCAGGATGCCGCCCGTGCCCCCAGCTCCCCTCGAGACGTTGCCGTTCACGACGTCGCCGTCGAAGCGCATCGAGACGTTGGCGCCGTCGTAGGCGTAGCCCTCGACGCCACCTGCCGAGAAGGGTCCGGCGTCGGTGTTGCTGATGATCTTGTCGTCGAGCATCGACAGGCTGATGCCGCCGTACTCGTAGGCATACAGGCGTACCGCCGCGCCCGAGTCCCCGAGGGACGAGACGTTGCCCTTGAAGAGGGTGTCCGTGATGCTCGTGGTCACACCGCCGTCCTCCATGTACACGGCGACGGCACCGGTGCCGTTGTCCGTGAGCGAGCTGCCCTGTCCGATGGTGAGGGTGTTCCCCAGCTCGTAGCCATAGTCGTAGATCGCGCCGCCCCCATAGGTGCTGGTCGAGGCGGACGTGACGTCGTGCGACATCGTCACCGCGTTCAGCGTGATGTGGGCGCTGTACTCGACGTAGAGGCCGCCCCCGCTCGCGTCGACCCCGCCAACGGCCCTGTCAGACGAGAACGTCGCACCCGTGGCATCGAGCGTGCTGTAGTACTCGTACTCGCCGCCGCCGGCGCCGTCGTTGAGCGCCGTGTCGTGGCTGACCGTGACGCCGCCGCTCAGGAAGACCACGCCGTCCACGTCGTAGATGCCGCCGCCGTCGCCCGACTGGGTGACGGTGCCCGCCGTGTCCGCGCTGACCGAGCCGCCGATCAGGTGCGTGTTGCCGTAGCTCTGATAGATCGCACCGCCATCGTCGTCCAACGCCGTGTCCGAGTTCAGGTGGTCGTTGGTCAGGTACAGGTTGCCCCAGTAGTTGTAGATGGCGCCGCCGTCTCCTCCTGCCGTGTTGCCAGAGATGCTCGAGTCCGTCGCCCAGACGCTGCCGTACTCGACGTAGATGCCACCGCCGACATTGGTCGCATGGTTGCCCGCGACGGCAACCTTGTCGAGGATCAGCGACAGGTTTGCGTCCGAGCCGGTCTCTATGCCAGCGCCGTCAGCCGCGGCGCCGCCACTCACGCTGAGCCCGGTGAGGTACAGGGTCGCACCTGCGTGGTTGGCCCCATCGCCGAGGGACAGCACGCCGTAGGTCTGGCCCCCTGGCACGACGATCTTGGTCGAGCTCGCGCCCATGCCCACGATGGAGGTGCCGCCCGCGTTCGTCACTGAGAGCGCACCGAGCCCCGCATCGGTGAGCTTGTAGGTCTTCGCGGCAAGCTTGACGAGCACTGGCTTATCGAGGTTATTCGCAGCCTCAACTGCCGCACGCAGGGAGCAGTGGTGCGAGACCTCGGCGTCGACGCACTTCTTGCTGGTGGCCGAGTTGAGCGGCGAGTCGCCCAAAGAGGTGACGACGAAGGTTGCCGCGGGTCCGGTGACGCGCGGCTCGAGGCGTACCGCTCGCTCGAGGCGACGGGCGCTGTCGATCTGGTGGGCGCCTCGCATTGCCGGCGCCGGGTATATCGGCGCGGGGTGCAGCGCGACGTGCGCGTTGCTCACTCCAGGCGCGGACGCTGCGCGTGTGGCAGCCGACGCAGTCGCGATCGGTGTGCTCAGCGCGCAGAGCGCGAGTGCGAGCACGGTGGCCGAACCAGCGCCGAGCGCACGTGCTCCGCGCTGCCGCCCCACGTCGTGTCTCGTCGAATCGAACATGCAGGCGCCCCCTTTGCCGTCCTCCTGGGACGGTCCGGTAGCGAGTGTGGCACTTGACGCGCGGTCAGCGCTGGCTCATTCGCGAATTGCCACGAGATTGAGGGCGCGTTGCACGAAGGCGGTGGACGACGGGAGGCGCCACTCATTTGCCGCGCTCCGGTGCCGTCACGCCGTGCCGACGAGTCGCGCCGCGGTGACCGCCAGCCGGTCGCTCCTGTCGGTGCCGTGCTGCACGCGAGTGTGCGCACGTGGCTGCTCTGTCGCCGCGTGGCATGGTCGGCGATGGCATCCAGCCCGTCGTCGCGTGTCGCTGGGCGTAGCCTCGACGTCGTGGAGCCCGCGAATGCCACGACCGAGTTCAGCAGCGTGGTGGGGCGCCGCTCACGGGCGGTGCGTTGCCTAGTTGTCGCCGCGCTCCTCGCGCTGCTGCTCAAGCAGATGTCGGTGCGCCCCACGTCGAT
>DATKGG010000002.1:0-20759 GCA_035510855.1 Acidimicrobiales bacterium | reverse complement strand
GGGGAGTCAAGCCACTCTTCTACGAGCGCGACGACAAGGGCGTGCCCACCGCGTGGCTCGAGCGAGTCCGGACGTCACTGCGCACGCTCGGACCGCGGTACTGCGCGACGAGGATGCTCGACGACTACGTCAACCAGGTCTACCGCGGCTGAGTCGCGACGTCGTCACTTGCTCGCGGCGACCAGCACGATGATGCTCCGCGGTGGCACCTCGGCAATCTCGCCGGCACCGTGGCGCGCCTGGGGACGAGTCGGGTCGAACGTGCACAGCGCCTCGATCAATTGGCCCCCTGCGCTCTTTGGCAGCGTGAAGGTGACCGGCTCCCAGTAGCCATTGATGAGCATGACAGCCTCGTCGTCGTGGTGCGCAGAGCGAATCGCCACGCACCGAGCGTTCGTGTCCTCCCAGTCGGCGTCTGTCATCGCCTCGCCTGCTGGCGAGTACCACTCGAACCGTGACGCGGCATCGCAACCCCCGGGCGCGCGCAAGGCAGGGTGCTCGCGTCGCAGCGCGAGCACGCGCGAGGCGAACTCGTGCGTCGGCGTGTCGACATGGCCCCAGTCGAACCAGCTGAGCTCGTTGTCCTGGCAGTAGGCGTTGTTGTTGCCTTGCTGGGTGCGTCCGAGCTCGTCGCCCCCGAGGAGCATCGGCACGCCCCTGCTCAAGAGCAGCGTGGTCAGGATCGCGCGAGCCTGGCTACCACGCAGCGCCAGGACCTCGGGATCCGAGGCCACCCCCTCCACGCCGCAGTTCCAGGAGCGGTGGTCATCGGTCCCGTCGGTGTTGTCCTGGCCGTTGGCCTCGTTGTGCTTGCGGTCGTAGCTGACGAGGTCGCGCAGCGTGAAGCCGTCGTGGGACGTGACGAAGTTGATCGACGACGTGTCCGGGCGTCCGGCCGGCTCGAACAGGTCCATTGAGCCCGCGACCTGCGTCGCGAGCACCGACAGCGTGCCGTCCTCGCTCCGCCAGAAGTCGCGCACCGAGTCGCGGAACCGCCCGTTCCACTCGCGAAAGGGGTCCGGGAAGCGGCCGAGCGCGAAGCTGTCGTCGCCGCCGACGTCCCACGGCTCGCTGATCAGCTTGGTCGAGGCGATCACGGGATCTTCGACGCAACGCGCGAGGATCGGGGCGTGCGCGTCGAACTCGCCGTGCGGTCGCGCGAGGGTCGGGGCGAGGTCGAACCGGAAGCCGTCGACGTGGCACGCCGTCGTCCAGTAGCGAAGCGAGTCGATCACGAGGTCGATCGCCACAGGGCTCGCCGAGTTGATCGAGTTCCCGCACCCCGTCGTGTCGACGAGGTGGCACGCGTCGTCAAGTCGGTAGTACGCGGGTTCGTCGATCCCGCGGAAGCACAGCGACGGTCCCTCGTCGTCGCCCTCCGCGGTGTGGTTGTAGACGACGTCGAGCACGACCTCGAGCCCGGCTCGATGCAGCGCGCGCACCATTGACTTGAACTCGCTGACCTGGGCGCCCGTCTCGCCAGTCGACGAGTAGCGAGCCGCGGGAGCGAAGAACCCGATCGAGTTGTACCCCCAGTAGTTGGCGCGGCCCTGATGGACGAGGAATGGCTCGTCGACGAACTCATGGACCGGCAGCAGCTCGACGGTCGTGACGCCGAGCTTCACGAGATGCGAGACGAAGGCGTCGTGGGCGAAGCCGGCGTAGGTGCCGCGCAGCTCGGTGGGCACCCCGGGGTGTCGCATCGTCGCGCCGCGCACGTGCACCTCGTAGACGACGGTGTCCTCCCAGGCATGGCGCGGACGGACGTCGTCGTCGTCGCCCCAGTCGAACGCCTCGTCGACGACCACGCTGCGCTGCACGAACGGGGCCGAGTCGACGCCGCTGCCTGCGGCGAGCTGACCATCAGGATGCTCGACGCGGCCTTCGATGGCGCGCGCGTAGGGGTCGAGGAGGACCTTGGACGGGTCGCACCAGAGCCCGCGCGAGGGATCGAACGGCCCGTGGACCCGGAAGCCGTACTGCTGGCCCGGCCCAACGTCCTCGACCGTCGCGCGCCACACCGCGTCAGTGGCCTCGAGCGCGACGCGCGTCTCCTCACCGCGCTCGTCAAAGAGACACAGCTCGACCCCGGCGGCGTGGCTCGAGAACATCGCAAAGCTCGTCGCGCCATCGCGAGCGGTGGCACCGAGCGGGTCTGGCACGCCCGAGGCGGTCGGCGTCGTGGTCACGTCGCGGACGCGCCCCCCGAGGACAGCGTGTCGCTCGAGCCGGCAGCGTCGTCGTGGACCCGGATGATGAGGTCCGCGACGAGCCCCGTCCAGCCCGTCTGGTGCGAGGCGCCGAGTCCCGCCCCGTTGTCGCCGTTGAAGTACTCATTGAACTGGACGTTGTCGCGCCACCGCAGGTCCGAGTGGAACCGCTCAATCGTCCCGAAGCACGGGCGGCGCCCGTCGCTGCCGACGAGGAAGATCGAGATCAGCCGCCGACGAAGGTCCCTCGCGATCTCGCTGTACGTCAGGTAGGTACCCGAGCCGGTGGGGTACTCAACCGACACCTCGTCGCCGTAGAACTCGCCGAGCCGGGTCAGTGCCCCGCACACGAGGTAGTTGAGGGGGAACCAGACCGGCCCGCGCCAGTTGGAGTTGCCGCCGAACATGTGGGTGGTCGACTCGGCGGGCTCATAGTTGATGGAGGCGTGGAACCCCTCGACGTCGAGCTCGAACGGGTGCTCGAGGTGAAACTTCGACAGCGACCGGAGCCCGTGCGGGGAGAGGAACTCGGACTCGTCGAGCAGTCGCGAGATCAGCCGATCGAGGTGCGGGATCTCGACGACGCCCAGCAGCAGTCGTCGCCGTCCAGGTTCGCCGCGCACCCACTGCTCGTCGTCGAGCTCGTGGAGCTCGGCCGCCCCCGCGCCGATGAGCTCGGCGCCCTGCTTGCCGACCCGTCCGAGCTGGCGCACGAGGTCCTCATCGAGCACCATCGTGGCGAGGAGGGGGATCGCCCCGACCATCGAGTGCACCGCAATCATGACCCGCGAGCCGGTCGGCCCTTCCAGCTGGTCGTAGAAGAACCCGTCCTCCTCGCCCCAGAGCCCGAGGCTGTTGAGGGCGCGTCGAACCAGCGCGAAGTGCTCGAGGAACTTGAGCACCAGATCTTCGGTCGGCCGACCGCTGCCGCGGTTGAGCTGGACAGCGATGACCGCCATGGAAAGCGCGTAGTACGCCATCCAGCCCGTGGCGTCTGCTTGTCGGAGAAGGTAACCAGGCGGCAGGTGGGATCGGTCGATCGGTCCGATGTTGTCGAGCCCGAGGAAGCCGCCCTCGAAGAGGTTCGAGCCGTCGGCATCTTCTCGGTTGACCCACCACGTGAAGTTGACCAACAGCTTGTCGAAGACCCGGCTCAAGAAGTTGTAGTCCTCGTCGCCGGACGCCGCGAACACCTCGAGTGCCGCCCTCGCCTGCACCGGTGGGTTCAGATCGCCGAAGTCCCACTCATAGGCGGGCAGCGCGCCGCTCGGGTGCTGGAACCACTCGCGACACAACAGGATCAGCTGGTACTTCGCGAAGGCCGGGTCGATCCTCGCGAGGGCCACGCAGTGAAAAGCCAAGTCCCACGCCGCGAACCACGGGTACTCCCACTTGTCCGGCATCGACATGATGTCGAACGCGTCGAAGTTGCGCCACTTGGAGTTGCGCCCCTCGGCACGACCCGTCGGCGGGGCGGAATCCGCGGGATCGCCGTCCAGCCACCGAGCGACGTCGTAGTAGTAGAACTGCTTGCCCCACAGCATCCCGGCGAACGCCTGGCGGAGCACCCTGCCCTCGTCCTCGCTCGCCGTCGACGGGGTGACGGCGGCGTAGAACTCGTCTGCCTCGCGCGATCGCTGGTCGAGGACGCGGGCGAACGGCTCGCCAAACAGCGTGTCCGCGGCGCTCGCGGCAGCCTCGTCTCGAGGCTGGAGGCGTAGACGCAGGCGCACCGTGGCGTGCGGCTCGACCTCGAGGGCGTACCAGAACGAGCCCTTGGTACCCACGCCATCGGGGTTGACGCTGTCGGCGCCGCTCACGACGTGGTCGTTGATCGCGTCCTTCGGAAACGCCGAGGGCGCGTGGTCGGTGCCCGTCGCAGAGCTGGGATTCGACTCGTTGTCGCAGACGAGGACCGTGGGGCAGCGCCCCTCGGGCCCGTCCTCGGCGCTGAGCCGCAGCGTGCCGAGCCAGGGATGCTCGACGCGCAGTGCCCCTGGGCCGTCGACCTCCAGCCGTGGGCGCACGGCGTCGTGCTCCCATGACCAGGTGTTGCGAAACCATGCCGTGGGCAGGACGTGCAGGGTGTCGCGCTTGGGTCCCTCGTTCGTGACCTCTATCTCCCACAGCACGTCGGTCGGATCGGCCTTCGCGTACCGGACCACGACCGTCCAGTACCGATCGTCGTCGAACACCCCGGTGTCGAGCAGCTCGTACTCGGGCTCCTCGAGGCCCCGTGCGCGATTGACGTCGATGAGGTCCTGGTAGGGGAAGGACGCCTGGGGATAGTGGTACTGCCAGACGTTCCAGACGTGGCTCGGCACCGAGTCGAGGTACCACCAGTACTCCTTTACGTCCTCGCCGTGGTTCGCCTGGGACGAGTTGAGCCCGAACAGCCGCTCTTTCAAGAACGGGTCGCGGCCGTTCCAAAGCGCGAGGCCGAGGCAGAAGTGCTGCTCGACGTCGCAGAAGCCCGCGAGCCCATCCTCGCCCCAGCGATAGGTCGTCGATCGCGCGGCATCGAAGGGCAGGTACGCCCACGCGTTGCCGTCGGCGCTGTAGTCCTCGCGGACGGTGCCCCACTGACGCTCGCTGATGTACGGCCCCCACCAGTACCACTCGCTGGCGGAGCGCAAGCCGTCCTCGAGGCGACCGAAGGACGCAGTCCGGCGGTGCTCCTCGGTCATTCAGCTCTCCTGAGCATGGGGAGTCGGGCTTGGGTCGGGCCGAAGGGTAGCGCGGAGGTGTGCGTGCGAGCCCGGACCCTCGTGTGATGGCTCAGAGCCCGGGGCTCGACTGCATGAGGCCGCCGTCGGCGAAGATCGTCGTCGCAGTCAGGTAGCTCGCCGCGTCGCTCGCGAGGAACGCGACGACCGACCCGATCTCCTCGGGCTGGGCCATTCGCCCGAGCGGGATTGCCGCGTTCAGCTTGGCGAGCGCCGCGGGATCACCGATCGTCGACGCGTTGATCGGGGTGGCGACGGCTCCGGGACCAACGCCGACCACGAGGATGTCGTGCGCGGCGAGCTCGACGCCCGCGGTGCGCGTCAGCATGCGCATGCCCCCCTTTGAGACGCAGTACGCGGTGTTGCCGGGCATGGGCCAGTCCTCGTGCACCGACGTGACGTTGATGATCCGCCCGCCGCCGCCCTGGGCGATCATCTGTCGCGCCGCGAGCTGGGTCCCGAAGAAGGCGCTCTTGAGGTTGATGGCGAGCACGCGGTCGTACTGCGACTCGGTGGTGTCGAGCACGGAGGTGCGCGTCTCGACACCGGCGTTATTCACCATCACGTCGATCCGCCCGAACGCCGTCACCGCCGAGGCGATCAGGCGCTGGAGGTCCGCGACGTTGCTCACGTCCGCCTCGACGCCGAGGACCTTGTCACCGAGCGCGCGCACCTGATCCTCCAAGGCCTCCGTCGCCTGCTCGTCGGCGACCCAGTCGATGACGATCGTCGCTCCCTGCGCTGCGAGGGCGAGCGCGATCGCCTTGCCGATGCCACTGTTGCCCCCGGTCACCACCGCGACCTTGCCTGTCAGCGCCACGAACCCTCCGGTCCTCGTGTCGCGACGAGCCTAGGACGGGACCGCAGCAGGCTCGTCGTCCATGCCCGTGATGGCAGCGAGGAGGCGCTCGTGCCTCGATCGCACGTCGGCGAGGTCGCGCGGCTCGCGAACCGTCGCCTCGGCAACCGCGAGGATCATCTCGCCCTGACGGGCGAGCACCTGTCGCTGCCTGGGCTCGACGGTGGCCCGGGTGACCGCTGTAATCGCATCGAGGAGCCGGATCAGGACCGCGGGCATGCCCCCTGCGCACTGGCGGATCTTGTCGAACGCTCGATTCACCATGCGGCTGTAGGAAGGGTCCCAAGAGATGAGGCGGATCCGACGGAGTTGATCCCGGTACACGCCCTCGGTGAGCGACCGCTGCGACAGCTCGCTCAGGCCGGCAGAGAGCCAGTCGATGCAGGTCAAGGCGGTGAACGTGTCGTTGACGGCGGGCGAGAGCGCTCGGATGGCGATCTCCACGAGCTGGTCGATCGCGAAGACCGGGTCCTGCAGCAGCGTCCGGTGGGGCCCCAGCGCATGGGCGCGGTCAAGCGCAGCAGCGACCTGCGGCGCGGCGGTGCGCGGCCAGACCTCGGCGAGCGGGTGCCCTTCGACGACGAAGTGTCCAGGTCGATGCGTGAGGCGGATCACCGCGTCGTTGTGCGCCGCGATCTCGACGAGCTGGGCGTAGCCGACGTGCTGGAGGTAGCCGCTCGAAGTGGCGGCCACGTCCCCGCCGCTGCGCTCGAGGGCCTCGAGCAGCGCGTCGAGCGATCGTCCCTCGTCGTCGGGTCGCGCCGCCGTCGAGTCGAGACGCGAGGGGAACTCGGCCACGATCGCCTGGTGCAGGTCGCGCGCGATCGACGCGATCACCTCGGGAAGCTGGATCATCTTGGCGATGTGGTGGATGAAATAGATCAGGACGCCCACGTCGACGAGCGAGAGCGCCTCGGCGACCGTGATCGACAGGTGGGGCACGAATCCTCCACGCGGTCCGCTCGTGATCGACGCGAGCACGAGCACGGCGTACACGAACGTCGCGACGAAGACGCCGAGCGTGACCTGGCTGCCGACGTCACGGATGAAGTGGCGCATCATGCGAGGACCGAACTGCTGGGACGCGAGCGTCAGCGCGAGGATCGTGATGGAAAAGACCACGCCGACCACCGTGATGACTGCTGCGGCGATCGCGATGACGACCTGGCGGCCCGCATCGGCGTCCCCCGTGCGAAGCCATGTCGGCAAGGTGAGGCGATCGGAGTAGGCGTGGTGATCGAAGGCGATCGTGGCCGCGAACAGTCCGATCGAGACGAGTACGAGAAGGGTCGGGACCAACCAGAGCGTCGTGCGGGCGGCCTCGATGCGCCAGCTCGGCAGCCGACCCTGGCTGCGGCGGTCGTGCTCTCGGGGCACGAGCGCGTTGCCGCCGGGCGTCCCCGCAGATGAGGTGCTCGCGGCCGTCACCGTGTCAGCTCCCCCGCAACGAGTGCGTCATCGGCGTCGCGATGAAGGGGCGTCATGGTCGACTCGGGTCGTGGCATCGCTGCTTCTCTCTGCCGACCAGTCTTCCCGGCGCACCGTGAGGCACCATTCTATCGGCGGCGATCCGACGTTCGATGGGCCAGCTCGAGCGTCCAGGTCACGTGGGACGCGCACGGGCAGCACCGTGCGGTGCGGCAGAGTGGCTCGTCGGTTGGTTGCGGTCGGGACGCCGTGAGTAGCGTGACCGCGACAAGGAGGACATCGTGCTTTCGACACGACTCACTGAGGCGCTGCGAATCGACCATCCCGTCATGCTTGCTGGCATGGGGGGCGTGTCCTACGCCGCGCTTGCCGCCGCGGTGTCGAACGCAGGTGGCTTCGGGTGCCTCGGGGCATCCACGATGTCTGAGGCAACGATGGTCGACGAGATCAGCGCGACGAGGGCGGCTACGGACAAACCCTTCGGCGTCGACCTTCTCACGGCGATGCCCGGGGACCTCGTCCACTCCGTCGAGCTCGTGATCGAAGGCGGCGCGAGTGCCTTCGTCGCGGGGCTGGGCGTTCCCTCGAAGGTCGTGGAGCTGTGCCACGACCACGGGCTGCTCGTCGTGTCGATGTGCGGGAAGGTCGACCACGCTCGGCGAGCCGTCGACGCAGGCTGCGACCTCGTGGTCGCGCAAGGCACCGAGGCAGGCGGCCACACCGGCACCGTCGCCACGATGCCACTCGTGCCGATGATCGTCGACGCGGTAGGCGGCGACGTCCCCGTCGTTGCCGCAGGCGGGATCTTCGACGGCCGGGGCCTTGCGGCCTCCCTCGCGCTCGGTGCCGACGGGATCTGGGTGGGGACGCGCTTCATCGCGACGCCCGAGGCGAGGGGGATCCCCGGGTTCAAAGAGCGGATCCTCGAGGCACGTGAGGACGGCACGACGGTATCCCGGGCGTACTCGGGCAAGACCATGCGCGTGATCAAGAACGACACGACCGCCTACTACGAGCAGAATCCTGGCGCGCTGAAGCCGTTCCCAGAGCAGCTCGGCGTGTCGTACCGCGACGGGACGTTCCACCTCGGCGGCGACGAGTCGACACTCGGCATCGATCCGGCGAGAGAGGGCTACCCGGCCGGTCAGGCAGTCGGCGCAATCGATACGCTCGTGCCCGCCGGCGAGCTCCTCCTGTCGATCGTCAGCGAGGCAGAGGCCGTCCTGGCCGCGCTCGCGCCGCTCGCAGGTCGGTGAGCGGACCGCCACCGCTCAACGAGCCCCTGCCTGGCCTCGTCGTCGGCGCGAGGCTCCGCCTCGAGATGTGGCGCGGCGAGCCTGACGCCGTGGAGGCGATCCGAGCACTCATCGAGCGCTCGCGGCCTACGCTGTCGCAGTTCCTCGGCTGGGCGGTCGAGCCGCTCGACGCAGCGGCCGAAGCCGCCGTGCAGGCCGACATCGAGCGCCGCTGGCGTGAGGGGCGCGACGCGGGCTGGGTGATCGTGGAGGACGGCGCGCCCCGGGGCATGCTCGGCCTGCATCGCAGGGGTGGGCCCGACGAGCTCGAGATCGGCTACTGGCTCGACGACGCGGCCACCGGCAGGGGGCTCGTGACCGAGGCATGCAGGATGGCGATCGACGTGGCCTTCGGCATCGAGGGCATCGACGTCGTCGAAATCAATCACGACGCAGCCAACCTGCGATCCGGTGCGGTGCCGCAGCGTCTCGGCTTCTCGAGGATCGCGGCGTTTACCGCCCCGCCCGCGGCGCTGCTCGAGTCGGGCATCAAGGTCCGCTGGGTCGTGCGCCGCGGGGAGTGGCTCGGGCGTCACGAGTCGTCATCGGTGCTCTCGACTGCCTGAGCTCGCGGCGAGATCGAGGGCGCGGCGAACCGTGGTCGCCCCTCCAAGACGGCGTCTGATCTAGTCCTGGGCGAACACGCCCACGGGGCACGACACGCCGGTGCCGCCGAGCCCGCAGTAGCCATTCGGGTTCGCGATCAGGTACTGCTGGTGGTAGTCCTCGGCGTAGTAGAAGACACCGGCGTCCTCGATCTCGGTCGTGGGAGTGGGGTGGCCCGAGGCGACGAGCCGCGCGCCGTAGGCGTCGCGGGCGCGCACCGCGAGCTCGCGCTGTCGGGGCGACGTCGCATAGATCGCGCTGCGGTATTGGGTGCCGACGTCGTTGCCCTGTCGGAATCCCTGCGTGGGGTCGTGGGACTCGAAGAACAGCGAGAGCAGCGCCTCATAGGTCGTCACGTTGGGGTCGAAGACGACCAACACCGCCTCGGCATGACCCGTTCGGCCGCTGCAGACCTCCTCGTAGGTGGGATTCGGCGTGTAGCCGCCCATGTAGCCGACTGCGGTCGTCACGACGCCGGGTGCCTGGAAGAACTTCCGCTCTGCACCCCAGAAGCATCCGAGGGCGAAGTAGGCGACCTCCAAGGACGGGTCAAACGGCGGCGTGATCGGGACGCCGAGGGCTCGGTGCACGACGCTGACGGGCATCGGCGTCGCTCTGCCCTTGAGCACGTCCTCGGGTGCCACCATCTCCTGATGTCGCTTGGAGAACATGCTGACGACCTCCTCTGCGCGCCGCGCGCCGCGCGGTGCAGCGTACCGGTCGTCCGAGCGATTTCGGCGCCGAGTCGTGCCGCCGAGAGGACCTGCGAGACTTTGGCGTCGTGATCGAAGCACAAAGGCTCGTCAAGCGCTACGGCACGACCACCGCGGTCGACGACCTGACGTTCAGCGTCCGTGCGGGCATCGTGACGGGATTCCTCGGCCCGAACGGCTCGGGCAAATCGACCACGATGCGGATGATGATCGGGCTCGACCATCCTGATGCGGGCTCTGTCACGATCGACGGCCGCGCGTACGGCGAGATCAAGTGGCCTCTCCACGAGGTCGGCGCGCTCCTCGAGGCAAAGGCGCTCCATCCCGGCAGGTCAGCTCGCAACCATCTACGAGCGCTTGCCGTGTCGAACCGGATCGCGAGGGCGCGAGTCGAAGAGGTGATCGAGCTCGTCGGCCTCGCGTCGGTCGCGAACAAGCGAGCCGGGGGCTACTCCCTCGGCATGGGACAGCGGCTCGGCATCGCCGCGGCGCTCCTGGGCGACCCCGAGGTGCTCCTGTTCGACGAGCCGGTCAACGGCCTCGACCCCGAGGGCATCCAATGGGTCCGCGAGCTGCTGCGCTCGCTCGCCAAGCAGGGAAGAACCGTCTTCGTCTCCTCGCACCTCATGAGCGAGATGGCGCTGACGGCCGATCACGTCATCGTGATCGGCCGCGGCAGGCTGCTCGAGGACGCCGACATGGGCGAGATGATCGCCCGGGCCGGCTCCAGCGTGTCGGTGCGCTCGCCCGATGCCACGAGCCTCGCTGAGGCGCTCACGCGCTCCGGCGCCACGGTGCGCCATCAGGCGGACGGCGCGCTCATCGTGACCGAGCTCGATGCCGCGACGATCGGCGAGGTCGCCGCGCGCGAGCACCTGGTGCTCCACGAGCTCGCCCCGCAGCGGGCCTCCCTCGAGGAGGCCTTCATGGCCCTGACCAAAGAGCACGTCGAGTTCGGGCACTCGACGTGAACCTCCTCCCGACGATCTCGAGCGAGTGGCTGAAGTTTCGGTCGATTCGATCCACCCTCTACACGCTTGTCGTCACGGTCTTTCTCTGCGTTGGCATCGGGGCGCTCGGATGCTTCGCCGAGCGACAGCAGTGGCCGAGCGAGCATCTTCCCGAGCACCTCGCGTTCGACGCGGTTCGCACCAGCCTGTTCGGCTTCTTCTTCGCCGAGATCGCAATCGGGGTGATCGGAGTGCTCATCATGTCGTCGGAGTACTCCTCGGGATCGATTCGCATGACGCTCGCGGCGACGCCGCGGCGCCTCTCTGTGCTCATCTCGAAGGCGTGCGTGCTCTTCGTCGCCACGCTCGGGGTCGGCGAGGCATGCGCCTTCATCTCATTTTTCATCGGACAGGCGATCCTGCACCCGGTGACGCCGTCGGACACGCTGGCGTCCCCGGGCGCGCTGCGCGCGGTCTTCCTTGCCGGCATGTCCCTCGCGCTGCTCGCGCTGCTCGCGCTGGGACTTGCCGCGATGCTGCGGCACACCGCGGGCGCCATCACGGTGTACGTGTCGATCCAGCTGGTGCTCTTGCTCATCGTCTCTGCGCTCCCCTCGTCCTGGAACGTGCACATCTTCAAGTTCTTGCCCGAGGTGCTCACCCAGTCGATGCGCGCGGCGCACTCGAACGGCGTGCAATTCACGTCGTTCTCCCCATGGATCTCGACGCTCGTGCTCGCTGCCTACGCGATCGCGTCGCTGATCGGCGGCGGCTGGCTCCTGCTTCGCCGCGACGCCTAGGCGGCCACCTCGACGGAACGTTGGCGGCCGCTACGTCGTCGCGCGCTCGAAGACGTCGAGCCGCCAGTTCCCGGTGCGCCGGTAGTCGCAGAGGTCGGCGAGCACGCTCGTCATCACCGTGAGGACCGTGGCCGGGTCAACCTCGCCGGGCACCTCGAGCAGCAGCCCCCGCTGGGTGTGGTCCTGGCGGATCGGGAATGCCACCCCGTTGAGCATCGACTCGATCCTGGCGGCGCCGAGACGCCCGCGGGTGTGGAGCACCCCGAGCGTCCCCGCTCTCGGGATCCCCTTGCGCGGCGGCGACGTCACGAGTGTCGCCACGGGAGAGCCGCGCTTCGTGCGGAGCGAGAAGACGCTGACCGACAGCACCTCGATGTCCGTCGAGTCGATCTCAGGTGTCAGGTTGCACCAGCCCTTGCCGTTGGCAATGCTCGCAATCGCCTCGATCGCCCCCGCCTGCTCGTCGGCGAACTCGAGCTGGCGATGCGTCGTCACGCGTCGCCCAACGAGGCACGAATGTGCTCGCCGTCTTGGTCGAGGACGGGTGGCGAGCGGCGCACCGGCAGCCACGCACCGTCGACCCTGATCGGCGACCGGAGCATGCGGAACTCCCCCGCGCTCGTCGTTGCGGTCGTGACGAGGCCGCCGTCTCGGATCTGCGGGTCTGCGAGCGCGCTCTGCACGGAGTGCACCGGGCCGCACGGAACGCCGGCTTCGACGAGCACGGCTTCCCACTCGCTCGCCGAGCGCGTCGAGAAGCGTGCTCGAAGCGCCGCGTCGAACTCCTCGCGGTGCGTGATCCTCGCGGCATTTGTGGCGAAGCGGGGGTCCTCGGCGAGCTCGGGCGCACCGAGAGCGTCGCACATCGCGACGAAGTGGTCCCTCGTCGCCACCGCGATGAACAGGCTCCCCTCCGACGTCTCGACGGGTCCGTAGGGGGCGATGCTCGGGTGGTCGTTGCCGAGCCGGCCGGGGTCGTCGCCCGTGACGAGGTACCCCTGGGCCTGGTTGACGAGGGCGACGATGGTCGACTCCAAGAGCGGCACCTCGAATCGGTGCGACCTATTTGTCCCACGCGCTCTCGCGAAGAGCCCCGCGAGGAGCGCGGCCGCCGCGAAGAGTCCCGTGACGACGTCCGCGAGCGGCGCGCCCACCTTGAGCGGCGGGCCGTCGGGCATGCCCGTGACCGACATAAGGCCGGATCTCGCCTGGGCGAGGAGGTCGAAGGAGGGGACGTCGGCGAGCGGTCCCCCGCTGGCGGCACCTCGCACTGACACCCACACGACGTCGAGCTGCTCCCGCAGCTCGACGAGTCCGAGCGCGACCAGCTGGTGCGGCAGGAAGTTCTCGACGACCGCGTCAGCGTCCTTCGCGAGCCGGGCCACGAGCTCGAGGCCCTCGGGTGTGGCCAGATCGACCGCGATCGACCGGCGATTGCGGTTCACCGACAGGTAGTAGGTCGCGTCGACGCCGAACGACGGAGGTGCAAAGGTCCTGATCCGATCGCCATGGATCGGCGCTTCGACCTTGATCACGTCCGCGCCGAGGTCCGCGGCGACAAGCACGCACAGCGGACCGGCCAGGATCTTGGACAGATCGAGGACCCGCACGCCCTCGAGCGGCAGTCCGGTGCCCTGTGACGCGGGATCCTCGGGCCACGACCCCATCAGCGGCTCCTCGAGCTCGCCGCCGTGCCCGTGCCGAGCCCGCCGGTGCTCACCGCGCGACGGAGGCCGTGCGCTAGTCGGCGACGACAGAGGACCTCCACGCAACGCGGGATCTTTTCACCTGCGCCACGGCGGGACAAGTTTCCCGTCACAGCGGGCGGCGAGCGAGGCGGACCTCGGAGTGGTGCTAGGTGGCCTCGGCGAGCACCGGCCAACGACCGAGACGCTCCGGGGACAGCAGCATCGAGGTGTAGGTCCGGTCGAGGTGCTCCTGGCGCCATCCCGCGAGCGCCTGGGCGAGCGGGAGGACCACCTCGGGCTCGAGGCGCTCGGTTCGCCACGTGGGGTCCGCGCCGACGTCGAAGCACCGCCACGTGCCGTCCCCGAAGTGGACGTAGGCAAAAGTCGCCGTGCGCACGACGGCGAGGTTCTGGCGCTCGAGGCGGCGATCGAGCGGCCACCCGCTCGGGTTCGGACCGATGAAGACGTAGCGCCAGTCCCACTCCCAGTGCGCAGCGTCGCGCCACCACGGGGGTGCCGAACCCTCGAGGAACGCGCTCAGCGGGAGACCGTCGACCTGCGCGGGGATCTCGGCGCCGAGCAGCTGGCAGACCGTCGGCAGCACGTCGACGTTCTCGGTGAATGCCTCGACCACCGTCCCGTGGGCCCCCGGGTGTCGCGGATCACGCACGAGGAGGGGCACGTGGTAGCTCTCCTCGAAGTAGCCGAGCTTCTCGACGAGCCCATGGTCGCCCAGCTGCTCGCCGTGGTCGGTGGCGACCACGACGGCCGTGTCGCCCCATTCCTTGCGCGCCTTGATGGCGTCGATGACGCGGCCAAGCTGGGCGTCGACCTCGGTGACCATCCCGTAGTACTGAGCCCGGAGCTCGCGCATCGCGGCCTCGTCTCGAGGAGCGGCGACCTCGGGCAACGAGAGCACCGCGTCGTGCATCGGATGGACGTCCGTGGCGGGTTCGATGGGCATCGGCACGTCGGCGGGGTCGTAGAGCGAGCTGTACTCCCCCGCTGCTGCGTAGGGCGAGTGCGGCCGGAGGTACGAGAGGTGCGCGAACCACCCCAACGGCTGGGCGTCGAGCCACTCGAGGAACCGGTCGGTGAGGAATGCCGAGTGCGAGTGCGCCGCGGTTCGGCCAGGCTCGCCCCGCAGCGCCTCGATCCAGTTCGCTGGGACGTCGTAGCCAAGTCCCTCGAGCCAGGCGAGCCAGGGAGACTGGTCTTCGGGCAGCTGGAGCCCGATGGTGAACCCCGGGAGCACGCCGTCGTAGCCGTCGAGCCGCGGATCCGACGGTCCGTCGGCGACCAGGGGGTCAAGGCCGATGTCCGTGTAGCCGAACAACGTCGGGTCGTAGCCGCTGCGCCGGGCGACGCGTGCGAGGTTGTCGAACCTGTCGGCGAGCGGTGTGCCATTGGCCACGACTCGGTTGTTCATCTGGTAGGTCCCGGTGTACAGGGCCGCTCGCCCCGGAGAGCATGGCGCGGCCTGGGAGTAGTGCCGGTCGAAGCGCACGCCATCAGCGGCAATTGCGTCAAGCGTTGGCGTGCGGACCAGTGGGTGTCCCGCCGCGCTCATCGCGTCTGCTCGGAGCTGGTCGAGAGTCACGAAGAGGACGTTCACGACCCGAACTGTGACAGCCCGAGTCTGCTCGCGCCAGTGGCGGGGCAACGATGCAGTTCTCGCTTGCCGCATCGACGCGAGTCCGACCCCGACATGTCACTATCTGGGCGTTGCGACCCATCGAGCGCGCACGCCAGGAGGCTTGATGACCACGACGGGTCGATGGTGCCCCAACGGCCACCCGATCGATGCGTCGGCCTCGTTCTGCACGCAGTGCGGGGTACCGAGCACCCAGAGCGCCAGTGCGCCACGAACATGCGCCAACGGCCACGGGCTTTCGTCGATCGATGCCTTCTGTCCGCAGTGCGGGGCGCCCTCCCCGTTCCCGGCGCCGGCGTTCGCCACGAGCTACGTCCCGCCGCCACCCCCAGGATTCGCGAGCCCGGTCCCCGACGGCGTCGGCACCCACCGCGCACCTCCGTACGCCCCTCAGTACGCGCCCCCGTACCTGTACGCGCGGCCCCTGGGCACGAACGGACTCGCGATTGCCTCGCTCGTGGTCAGCCTCTGTGTGTTCTGTTGGGGGGTGAACGCGATCGTGGCGCTCGTGCTCGGCATCGTCGCGCTCAACCAGATTAAGAGGACGAGTCAGGACGGACGCGGGCTCGCGATCGCAGGGATCGCGATAAGCGTGGTCCAGCTCGCACTCGGCGTGGTGTGGCTGATCCTCGTCATCGTCCTCGCACACGCCGGGAGCTCGTCGTCAGATTTGCCGGCGCATCCAATCCCCTGGGCGCCGACGTGAGTCATCCCACATGGACACACCACTAGACCGGGGGCGTGGTCCAGCCCCCTCAGCGCCAAGAGGTCGCGGCACCTACGACGACAGGCGCTCGCGCCACGCGGGGTCGAGCTCGTTGAGAAACGTCTCGCACCGCTCGGCCTCGTCCTCCTCGCCGATCGCGTCGGCCGCGAGGCGGAGCGCGTTCAAGGAGCGGAGGAATCCCAGATTCGAGACCTCAGAGGCGTATACCCGCCCCGAGCCGCGCCAGCCTGCCCGGCGGAGCGCGTCGAGTCCTCGGTGGTACCCGACGCGGGCGTACGCGTACGACGCGACGGGCTCGTCGGCAGCCTCGGCGAGACCGGCCCAGGCCTCGAGGAGCGCCGGCCACCGGGCCGCGACGTCTCGCAGGGCTCCAGCATCGCGCTGTGCGGCATCGAGTGCGGAGCGCTGCTCAGGTGTGGGGCTTGGGAGCGTCGTTCCCTCAGCGTGGCTGCTGAAGGTCACGGGGTGGACGTCGGTCATCGTGGGATCACGAGGGCATGTTACGGATCATCGAGCCGAGGCGCGCTGAGATGGACGTCGCCGAGTCGCGCGCGCGGCCCAACCAGTTCGCCCGACAGCTCTTCGCCGGCCTGCCCAAGCGCTACAACCTGCTGGCCGAGCTCTTGTCCTTCGGCCAGGATCGCCGGTGGCGCGACGAGATGGTCACGCACATCGCAGACCACCCACCGAGCCGGATCCTCGACGTCGCCTGCGGGCCGGCGGCCGTCACGTGCGCGCTCGCGAATCGAACGAGCGCCCGTGTGATCGGACTCGACGTCAGCGTCGACATGCTCACCGAGGGCGCCGCCAACGTGTCGAGGGCAGGGCTCGCCGACCGCGTCTCGATGGTGCTCGGGCGCGGAGAGCAGCTCCCCTTCGAGGACGGCTCCTTCGACGGCCTCACGTTCACGTACCTGCTGCGCTACGTAGCCGACCCCGCAGCCACGATCGCCGAGCTCGCCCGAGTGGTGCGACCCGGCGGCCCGATCGCCAGCCTCGAGTTCGCGGTGCCTCCGAACCCCGGCTGGCGCGCGGCGTGGTGGCTGTACACCCGGGCGATCCTGCCCGTGGGGGGCCTCGTGACTGGAGGGCCCGCCTGGTTCGACGTCGGACGCTTCCTCGGGCCCAGCATCTCGACCCACTACCGCGAGTACCCCATTCCCTGGACGCTCGCGGCCTGGGAGGACGCTGGCATCGTCGAGGTCGCCCATCGATCGATGAGCCTCGGCGGTGGCCTGGTCGTGTGGGGTGTCCGGCACCCATGACCGAGGCGGGACCCGACGCGGGAGCCGCGGAGCTCCGACCGGCCTACTACGCCCAGCCCCGATTCCTCCGCCGACGCTCGGTCAGGGACTGGTGGACGCTGCTGCATCCGCCCTACACCCTGTGGCACCTTGCCTACGTCGTGATCGGCGCGTGTCTCGTCGGGCCCGTCCGGGTGTCGCGCCTCATCGCGTCGGTCCTCGCGTTCTTCCTCGCGGTCGGGATCGCCGCGCACGCGCTGGACGAACTGCACGGTCGCCCGCTCCGGACATCCATCCCCGACTGGGCGCTCGTCGTGGCGGCAGTGGGCGGGCTCGCGGGCGCAGTCGCCCTCGGGATCGTGGGCGTTGTCCAGGTTGGCTGGGTCCTCGCGATCTTCATCGTCGTCGGCCTCGCGATCGCGCTCTCGTACAACCTCGAGCTCTTTGGCGCGCGCCTCCATACCGACGCGATGTTCGCGGCCAGCTGGGGGGCGTTCCCGGTCCTCACCGGCTACGCCGCGCAGCACGACACGATCGGCGTGCCCGCACTGCTCGCCAGCGTGTTCGCCTACTTCCTCGCGAGCGCCCAGCGTCGTCTCTCGACGCCCGCGAGGCGCCTGCGGCGTCGCACGACCTCGGTGTCGGGCCGGATCGTGGCACTCGACGGCTCGGAGTCCGAGCTCACGGCCGCGTCGATCCTCGGTCCCTTGGAGGGGGCCCTCGCGGCGCTCAGCTGGTCGGTCGTGGCGCTCGCGGTCGCGCTCGCGCTCGCCCAGCTGCACGCATGGCGATGAACGCCGGCGGCCCGGCGCGCCGTACGGCCTAGAGGCTCGGCTTGAGGGCCGTGCCCAGCACCGTGCTGAGCCACAGCGCGTACGTCTCGGTGATGTGCCCAGTCGAGTAGTAGACGATGCGATAGCCGCCCGACGAGTCCCCGATGATCGGGCTGCATGACACGGGCTTCGTCGCCGACGAGCACAGCCAGGGGAGCACGTTGACGTAGCGCGCCCTTTCAGCACTCGCCGCGGTCGACTCGGCCGCGCGCTGCGCCTGCAGGGCTGCGGTGTCGCTGATGGTGCACTGCTGGATCGAAGACAGGTTTGCGGCCACGCACTGGGGAGGGACCGCGTCGCTCTGCGACTCGGTGCTCACGGTGTTCCCGATGACGAGCTTGTGCATCCGCTTGGAGTGCAGCGACTTGAGCGTCGTCTCGAGCCCTGCATGCCACTGGGCGGGCGTGATCGTATTGTACGCGCCACCCGCGTTCGCTGCCTGGGTGGTGAAGTTCTCTGAGATGATGACCAGCGAGGGGTTGAGCTTGTTGATCGCCACGATCATGTTCTTCCGGAACACGTTGCAGGACTTGTAGGGCGCCTTGGTCAGCGGGTTCCACACCGAGACGTCGGCCGGGGGGCACGCGTACTGGAGCAGAGCGACCAGCTTCCAGTGGTCGGCTCTGGCGATCGCGTTCACCGTGGGGAACCACATGAAGGCGTGGGAGTCCCCCCAGATCACCATGGTCCTCGATCCCTTCTTGTCGCCGAAGATGCACTTCGAGGGATTGAGCGTCTCGCCCACGGTGTTGCACGCAGCGAGCGTCGGCGTCCCGACGGTCGCGATGTCCTTGGTGGCATTGGCGAGCGACGGGCTCAGGTTCGACGGCAGCGTGGTGATCGACAGCGAGCTCGCGACGTCAGCGGCAACCTTCGAGGCGCTCCCGGGCCCGGACGAGGCGCCCGACTCGCTGATGCCGAGCAGGACGACGGTGCCGGTGAGCAGCGTCGCCGCCAGCGTTCGAGCGAATCTGACATCCATTTTCGGGCTTCCTCCGCATCGGTGTGGTCGTCGAATCGTAGACCTGCAGTTGGGCAATCGCGAGGTCGCCGGCTACCGGCCTCTTCTGGCTCATCTGGGCATTGATCACGCACCACACTGAGCGAGCACAACAACGCACTTGCTCCTCGTCGACCTCGATGGGCATGGTCGGCACGTGCAACGGTGGCTCGCCCTCGAACGTCTCGTCGATGCAAAACCGTACTCAATGAGCGCCACGAACTTCCAATGCTTCGCCTTGGCGATCGCATTGACCGCGGGGAACCACATGAATGCGTGGGAGTCCCCCCCCCACAGCACCATGGTCTTGGATCCCTTCGTGTCCTCGAAGACGCACTTCGAAGGACTCAGCGTGACGCCGGTCGCGTCGCACCGACGGAGCGCCGGCGTCCCGACCGTCGCCACGTCCGCTGCAGCATTCCCGAGCGACGGGCTCAGGTTTGCAGGGAGCGTCTTGATGGACTGCGACGCTGCGACGTCGGCAGCCACCTGAGCGGCACTCCGCGGCGAGGTCGAGGCTCCAGAGTCGCTGAACCCACGAGGATCGCGGCGCTCGCGACCTCGGAGGCCGCAAGCACCCGAACAACCTTGACGTTCATTGTGCTCCTAGTCGTGTGATCAGTGTCGAATCGTAGATCCGTAGTTGGGCAATCGCGATGTCGCGGGGAATCGGCTTTCTCTGGCTCATCTGGGCGCTGATCACACACCTCACTGAGGGCGCACAACAACGCAATTGTGAATTGTCTTCTTGTTGCGCGGATCGTGGCGGTGTGTGGAGTCAAGGCTGCGAACTTCTCGCTCGTGACGTTGTGCTTGACGAACCGTGGTGACCGAGCGAGGCACGTGTGCGGGTTTGATCCCGTGCAGTGCCCGCGTCGGCACGCCCGTTTGTCGCATGGCCTCACGAGGTGCGTCCCCGACGACGGGGTCCTCTCGTGACGACGGCGTGCCCCCCGCCGCGTCGTGAGAGGGCCCCCGAGGTCGCACGCCGCCTCACCGCGGTCGTGACCCTCGTCGGCGTGCTGGTCGGGCTCCTGGCCTCGCCCGCGGCGTCGAACGGCATCCTCCCGGGCGCCAATCCCGGCCGCAACATCACCCCCGACCCCAATTTCGTCGCCCCGGGCTCGTGCACGCACTCCTCGAGCGGGTGGCGCTGCACGAACCCGTGCGTCTTGTCTTCCCTCTCGTTCCCCTCGTACACCAACGCACCTAGGTGCACGGCATTCGTGCTCCGGGCGATCAACGGGGCGCGCAGGCGCGAGGGCGTCGCTCCGATGACGCTGCCGAGGGACTTCAAGCGCCTGTCGGTGCCCGAGCAGCTCTTCGTGCTAGCCGACCTCGAGCGCACCGCCCGTGGGCTCCCCCCGTACCTCGGTCTCAACCTCGCCCTCACGAGGGAGGCGCAGCACTCCGCCAACCTGGGCGGCGACCCCTCGCTCGCGCCGGGCTTCGCCGTCGGCGTGGACAAGCAGGGCTATGACGGCATGGGCGGGACATGGTCCTCTGGCTTCTCGCCGCTCATCGCCGACTACTTCTGGATGTACGACGACGGCTGGGGCGGCAGCGCGGCGCGCACCTTCAACTCGGCCTGCAGCTCGGCGGGCGCGTCGGCGTGCTGGGCTCACCGCGACCAGCTGCTCGGCTACGACCCACGCTTCAACCCGGGCGTCGGCCTGCACTGTCGGTCCTGCGAGATGGGGACCGGCTTCTCCCTCGCCGGGTCGTCGTCGTCGTTCGTCGACCTGATCGAGCTGCCCGCCCGCACGCCGCCCGCGATGACCTTCACCTGGGCGCGCAACGTCCTCCCCTACTTCGCCACGCACGTGCGCCCGCATCGCGTGGCGCACCGCGCCCACCGCCGCGTGAACACCCGCGCTGCCGCGAGGCGCGCCGCACGCAAGGCCGCCTGGCACCTGTGGCCCACCACCTTTTCTTCGCCGCGCACGTGCGCGGCGAGGCACCTCCAGCACTCGAGGCGCCCCCTCGCGTGCCGGAGCACGACCTTCACGGTCCGGCAAGTCGCCGT
>DATKGG010000001.1:0-41943 GCA_035510855.1 Acidimicrobiales bacterium | reverse complement strand
GAAGGGGGACCAGACCGTGCTGGCCAACGAGCAGGTCCTTGCCGACGGCACCTGCGACCGCTCCGGGGATCTCGTGACCACGCGCGACCTCGAGCAGTGGTTCTTCCGCATCACGGCGTATGCCGACGAGCTCCTGGACGGCCTGGACGGCCTGGAGTGGCCCGAGCGCGTCAAGACCATGCAGCGCCATTGGATCGGCCGCTCGGAGGGGGCCGAGTTCGATCTCCCCGTCGTGGGCAGAGAGCATCTGGGCCTGCGCGTGTTCACGACGCGCCCGGACACCAGCTTCGGCATGACCTATGCCGTCGTCGCCCCCGAGCACCCGTTGCTCGATGCGTTGACGACGGACGCCCAGCGGGGCGCGGTCGACACGCTCGTCAAGCGGGCCGCAGCCGAGAGCGAGATCGAGCGCACCGCCACGGGCGACTCGGGCACGCTCGGCAAGCGCGGGGCCTTCACCGGGAGCAGCGTGCAGAACCCGTTCACCGGGAAGCCGGTGCCGGTCTATGTCGCCGACTACGTCCTCATGGGCTACGGGACGGGCGCCATCATGGCCGTCCCGGCCGAGGACCAGCGGGACTGGGACTTCGCCCAGGTGCACGGACTTCCGATCGTGCGCACCGTGCAGCCGCCGGCCGAGTGGGAGGCACAGGGCGGGGAGGCCTACACCGGTGACGGGGAGAAGATCAACAGTGACTTCTTGAACGGCCTCGACATCGACACGGCCAAGGCCGTCTCCATCTCGTGGCTGGAGGAGAGAGGGATCGGCGAGCGCAAGGTCAACTACCGGATCCGTGATTGGCTCGTCTCGCGGCAGCGGTTCTGGGGTTGCCCCATCCCGGCCGTCTACTGCCCCGAGCACGGCGTGGTGCCGGTGCCCGAGGATCAGCTGCCGATCGTGGCGCCCGACGACGTGGAGTTCCTTCCGACGGGGCAGTCACCGCTGGCCTTCCACGAGGGATTCCTGCACACCACATGCCCCATCGACGGGGGGCCGGCCCGCCGTGAGACCGACACCATGGACACCTTCGTCGACTCCTCCTGGTACTTCCTGCGCTTCTGCGACCCCTGGAGCACCGACCGGCCCTTCGATCCCGAAGCGGTCCGCCACTGGATGCCGGTGGACCAGTACATCGGGGGCATCGAACACGCCATCTTGCACCTCCTCTACGCCCGCTTCTTCACCCGCGCCCTCATCGATGTGGGACTGGCCCCCGGCATACCCCGCGAGCCGTTCAAGCGCTATCTGGCCCAGGGCATGATCCGCATGGACGGCACCAAGATGTCCAAGTCCAAGGGCAATCTCATCGCCCCCCAGCGGTACTTCGATCGCTCGGGGGCCGATGCCCTGCGCGTCTTTCACCTGTCGGTCGGACCGCCCAGCGACGACTTCGACTGGACCGACCAGACCGACAGCGTGATCGAGGGGTGCCGCAAGTTCCTCGACCGGGTCTGGCGGCTGGCCGAGGGTGCTGCGCCGACGCGGTCCGGCGAGCTCACCGACGAGGACGTGCGACTCCGCCGGCTCACGCACCGCACCATCCAGCTCGTGACCCGCGACGTGGACCAGTGGAGCTACCACACCGCGGTCGCGCACATCCGCGAGCTCCACAACGAGGTCCAGCGGCTCCTGCACACGTCCTTCGACCAGCACGCCGACGTCGTCGGCGAGGCGATCGACACGATCCTGCTGCTGCTCGCCCCGATGGCACCGCACGTGACCGCCGAGCTCTGGCAGCGCCGCCACCCAGGGCTCCCGAGCGTGCACGCGTCGAGCTGGCCGGTCGCCGAAGAGTCGCTGCTCACCGTCGAGACCGCGACGCTCGTCGTCCAACTGGACGGCAAGGTGAAGGACCGCATCGAGGTCGCGGCCGACACGAGCGAGGACGTCGCGGTCGCGCTCGCGCTCGCGAGCGGACCGATCGTGGCCGCGCTCAGCGGTCGCGAGCCGCGCCGCGTGGTCGCCCGTCCCCCACGGCTCGTCAACATCGTCACGTGAGCCACCGGGCGCGCAAGCCCGCGGCGCCGTCCACGACGGTCACGAGCGTCCCCGCGTCATTCGACCGTCCCGAGCTCGAGGTGCGAGCGAGCAGCCGGCGGACCAAGACGGGCTCGGCGCACTGGTCCGGGACCAAGATCGTCGTCGCCATCCCCTCGCGGCTGCGGGGGGCTGAGCGGGACAGCTTCGTCGACGAGCTCGTCCGTCGCGCGATGCGCGAGCGGCCGCAGAGCATCGCGCGCGACGCGGCGCTCGAGGAGCGAGCCCGGGTGCTTTCCGAGCTCTACACCGACGCCCAGCTGCCGTCTGCGGTCAGGTTCGTTGCCAACCAGCGCCGGAGGTGGGCGTCGTGCTCGCCTGGGTCCGGGGAGATACGCCTCTCGGTTCGGCTGCGCAACGTCCCGGACTGGGTCCTCGACGCCGTCCTGGTCCACGAGCTCGCGCACCTGCACCACGTCGAGCACTCCGCGGAGTTCCACGCGATGGCGGACCGGCACCCCCGCCAGGGCGACGCCGAGATCTACCTCGACGGCTACCAGCTCGGGCTCGGCATTGCCGACGAGGAGCGGGCCGTCGGCATCGACTGAGCTCAGCGCTTCAGAAACGTGGTGGCCCGACAGTCGTAGTGCATCGTGAAGCTGCCGCCCCATTCGCCGATCGCCTCGCCCACGACTCCGAGCAGCGCCCGTCGCGCGTCGGCGTCCATGAGCGCGTGGTCGCTGTGAGTCTCGAGCTGACGGAGCCACTGCGCGGTCGTGTACTCGCGATCCCACGGGTAGGTCGCGTGTCCGGGCGCGTCGAACTCGTCGAGGGCGGCGAAGACGGCCTCGGAGCCGCCGTCGCGAAGCCAGTCCGACGGGCGGTGCCGCACCGTTGGGGCCACGCTCGGCGGGGCGAGCCGCGCGTAGACGCCGTCGAGGAGCTCTTGGAGCGCCGCTGGCATGGCCGCGTCGTTCCACGCGAGGACGACGCAGCCACCGGTCGACACGACGACGGCTGCGCGCTGCGCGCCCACCACGGGGTCGACCCAGTGCCAGGCCTGTCCTGAGACCAAGAGATCGAAGCGCCGCCCCGCGTCATCCCAGTCCTCGAAGCTCCCGGGCTCGACGGCAAGGCCGTGGCGCCGGGCGACGTCGGCCATCTTGTCGTCGGGCTCGACGCCGAGCACAACTGCACCACGAGTGAGGAGCGCCCGGCCGAGGATGCCGGTGCCGCAGCCGACGTCGAGCACGCTTGTGGGCCGTCGCGCCATCAGCGCGTCCAGGAGCTCGGCGGGGTAGTCCGGACGCGTCTCGTCGTAGATCTCGGCGTTGGTCCCGAACGACGACGCACGCGCGCGGTACTCGAGCTGGGCCTCGTCGCTTGGGCGGTCGGTGCCGGTCATCGCTGCGTCAGGACTCCTCGCCGCGCAAGAACCGCTCGATGTCGCGCGCGAGGTCCTCGCCCGTCGGGATGACCGACGTGTTGAGCGCGTTGCCCTCAGCCTCGTCGATCGTGGCCTCGAGGTCCGCGACCATCTTGGCGTGCTCGGGGTTGGAGCCCACGAGCTCGTTCACTCGGGACCTCGCGTCGTCGGCGGCCTTGCGCAGTGCGGTCGTGTCGAGGACGACGCCGGCCATCGCCGAGAGCCCGTCGATGAGCGCGACCGATGCCTGGGGGTAGGGGAGCGTGGCGACATAGTGCGGGACGCGGGCCCACAGCGTGATCGCGTCGATGTCCGCGTCGGCGAAGGCAAGCTCGAGCGCGCTCACGATCCCTGCAGGGACCTCGAGCTCGCCGGCGACGAGCCCCACCTTCTCCAAGAGCTGCTGGGACGCCTGGGGGACGGTCGCGGCGAGCCGCACGGGGCGGGTGTGGGGGGCGGGCGCGGGGAACGCGCCGAGGCCGACCACGATGCGGACGTTGAACTGCTCGGCGAGGCCAACCACCAGCTCGCAGAACTCGAGCCAGTGGAAGTCGGGCTCCGGGCCGACCAAGAACAGCAGATCGAGCCCGCCCGCGTCGGTGCCGTGGCGCAGCTGGATCTCCGGCCAGCGCAGCTCGGTCGTGACCCCGTCGACGATCCTCGCCATCGGTCGTCGCGCCCGCTGGTCCAAGAAGTACTCGCCGTCGAAGGACGCGACGAGATTGGCGTCAGAGATGGCGAGCAACGTCGCGATCGCCGTCGCGGCACCGAAGCCCGCGTCGATCCAGCCCTCGAGGGCGATGACGAGCACCGGGTCGGCAAGGGTGGGCTCGTCGACGAGGACGACACGCTCCTCGGGCGTCGTCACGAGAGCGACCCGAGCCGCGCGCGCGCGCTCTCCGCGAGTGCGGTGACGTGTGCGGGGAACGAGTCGACCGGTCCGGCGTCGCCCGCGGTCGCCCCCGCCACGTAGCGCGCGTAGACGCCCTGGAGGATGCAGGCGAGCTTCCAGTAGCCGAAGGCCATGTAGTACGGGACCTCGGAGCAGTCGAGCCCGCTCGCGGCGGCGTACTCGGCGAGGACCTCGTCTCTCGAGGCGAACCCCGGGGCGGTGGTCGGTGCGTTGCCGACCAGGGCAACCTGGTTGTCGTCGGGGTCGGCCCAGTACACGCAGAGCAGGCCGATGTCGGCGAGCGGGTCACCGAGCGTGCAGATCTCCCAGTCGAGGATCGCGCGGACGCGGCCGTCGTCGTCGAGGACAGTGTTGTCGAGCCGGTAGTCGCCGTGCACGACAGAGACACGCTGCTGGGGCGGGATGCGCGTGGCGAGCGCCTCGCCGACCTCTTCGACGAGGCCCCCGTGCTCGACGCCCTCGACGTGCATCTGCTCGTACTGGCCGCGCCAGCGCCGGAGCTGGCGCTCGATGTAGCCGTCGTGGCGGGCGAGCCCGCCGAGGCCGATCGAGTCAGGATCGAGGTGGTGGAGCTGGGCGAGGGTCGTCGCGAGGTGGTGGCCCACGTGTCCGCGCGCCTCGAGCTCGAGCTCAGCTTCTGCGGACGACGCGTCGCGCAGGATGTGCCCGTCGACGAAGGACATGACGTAGAAGGGCCGCTCGTTCACCGTCTCGTCCGAACAGAGGGCCACGGCCGCGGGCACCGGGATGCCTGCGGGTCCCACCGCGGACAGGACCGTGTGCTCGCGCACCATGTCGTGGGCGGTCGGCAGCACGTGGTGCACGGGTGGACGCCGCAGCGCCCACTGCCCGCCCGCGGCATCCGTCACGCGGAACGTGAGATTGGACCTGCCGCCGGCGATCAGCTCGTAGGTAAAGGGCGCGGCGGACCCCTTCACGTTCGCCTCGAGCCACGCAGAGACCCTCGGCACGTCGATCCCGGTGACGTCGGCACCCATGCGCGTGGACGCTACCGCGCGACGAGACGACCCAACGAAGGACTGCGGATCGCATACCGATAATGTCGGTGCGTGATCGACGCAACCGATGTGAACTTCGCCGAGGTCGCGATCGAGCGGTCCAAGACCGTTCCGGTGGTCGTCGACCTATGGGCCGAATGGTGCGGGCCGTGCAAGACGCTCGGCCCGATACTCGAGCGTGTCGTCGCCGAGACCGATGGTCGCGTCGAGCTCGTGAAGGTCGACGTCGACGCCAACCCTCAGGTCGCCGGCGCGTTCCGTGCCCAGTCGATACCTGCGGTCCATGCGCTCTCGGGCGGCAAGGTCGTCGACTCATTCACCGGCGCGCTGCCCGAAGCCCAGGTCCGGGCATTCGTGGAGTCCCTGCTGCCGGTCGCGTCCGAGGCGGACCAGCTACTCGAGACGGGAGACGTGGTCTCCTTGTTCAGCGCGATGCAGCTCGAGCCCGGTCGCGAGGACATCGCGATCGCGCTCGCCACTGAGCTGCTCGACCAAGCTCGCCCTGATGAGGCGCTCGAGGTGCTCGCCAAATTCCCCGAGGCCGGTGAGGTGGGACATCTGGCGGCGCGAGCGAGGCTCCTCGCTGCCGGCGTCGACCTCGGCGCCGGCACCGACGCGCGGCTCGATGAGCTGCTCGCCCGGGCCAAGGACGACGACACGGCTCGACAGGAGCTGATCGACCTGCTCGACGCGCTCGGGCCCGACGACCCGAGGGCCTCGAGGTACCGCAGGGCGCTCGCGTCCACGCTGTTCTGATCGTTGCGACCGTTCCGGGCGCCGTCAGCCATCTCGGTCGAGCTCGGGCCGCGGGCGTTCGACGTGACGACCAGGGCGCTCGTGATGGGGGTGCTGAACCGCACGACCGACTCGTTCTTCGTGCCGGCGGCGACCTTCGACATCGACGAGCTGCTGAAGCGGGCGGCGGCGCTCGTCGACGACGGCGCGGACGTCCTCGACATCGGCGGCGTGCGGGCGGGCCCGGGGGCCGAGATCGATGAGGACGAGGAGCTTCACCGCGTGGTCCCGGTCGTCGAGGCGCTCTGCGGTCGATTCGACGTCCCTGTCTCGATCGACACGTGGCGTGCGTCGGTCGCACGCGCGTGCTTCGGAGCGGGCGCGGTGCTCGGCAACGACATCTCGGGGTTCGCGGACCCCGACTACCTGGCCGCCGCTGCCGCCGCGGGAGCGTCCGTCGTCGCGACGCACATCCGGCTGCGCCCCAGGGTCGCGGACCCCGAACCCGTCTACGGCGACGTGGTGGCGACCGTCGCGACCTTCCTCGCGGACCGAGCCGCGAGGGCCGAGGCTGCCGGCATCCCGGCACCGCGCGTGATCGTCGACGCGGGGCTCGACCTCGGCAAGACGCCCGGCCAGTCCCTCGAGCTCCTCCGCGCGTCCGACGTGCTCGCGTCGGGCACCGGGCACGCGCTGTTGCTGTCGGCTTCGAACAAGCGCTTCCTCGGCTCGCGGCTCGACCTCGAGATCGACGAGCGCACCGACGCGTCGCTCGCGGCAGCCGCGCTCGGCGTGACGCTCGGGTGCAGGGTGCTGCGGGTCCACGATGTCCGCGGCACGGTGCGGGTGCGCGACGCGATCGCCTCGGTGCTGGAGGCCGCGTGACAACGCCGTCGTCGATCCTCGTCAAGGGACGTGACGACGCGCTCGTGGCCCAGGCGACGTCGCATCTCTTGGAGGCGCTCGTGGGCACGCGCGATCCCGCGACCTGCGTCGAAGAGCTCGGCGGCGGCGGCATCGACGACCTCGACCTCGCGCGCATCGTCGACGCGCTCACGACCCCGCCGTTCCTGGTCGACCGCCGCGTCGTGGTCGTCCGCGACGCCGGACGCCTGACCGCGGCGGACGCGGACCGGCTCGTGCCGATCCTCACCGAGCCGGTGCCGGGCGTGACCGTCGTGTTCGTGGCGGGGGGCGGCACCGTACCGGCGCCGCTCCAAAAGGCGATTGGTGCCGTGGGCGAGGTCGTGGACGCGAGCGTCGGCACCTCGGTGCGGGATCGCAAGGCGTTCGTCGCCACGCACGTCAAGCAGTCCTCGGTGCGGCTCGATGCCGCGGGCGTCGAGCGCCTCACGGCCCAGGTCGGCGAGGACCTCTCGCGCGTCGACGGTGTGCTCGCGACGCTCGCCGCCGCCTACGGGGAGGGCGCCACCGTCACGGCCGACGAGCTCGAGCCGTTCCTCGGGGCGACCGGCACAGTGCCCGAGTGGGACCTGACTGACGCCATCGCCGCGGGCGACGCCGCGGGCGCGCTCGACGTGCTCGGGCGGCTGGTGGGCCCGGGGGGGCGCGCCGCGCCGGCCGTCGTGTTCACGCTGCAACGCCACTACCTTCGGCTGCTCCGACTCGACGGCTCGGGCGTGCGCACCAAGGACGACGCCGCCTCGGTGCTCTCGATCGGCCCCTATCCCGCGGGCAAGCTCCTGGCGTCATGCAGCGCGCTCGGCTCGGAGCGCATCCGACAGGCGGTCGAGTGGATCGCCCGCGCCGACGCCGACGTGAAGGGACAAAGCGCGCTCGAGACGGGCACGGTGCTCGAGATCCTCGTCGCACGGCTCGCCCGGCAGCACCGGGCCGCGGGGCGCGCTCGCTGAGTCAGTCCGCGGCGCGCATCGCGTTGACCCGTCGCATCAGCCGCGACTTGCGGTTCGCGGCCTGGTTCTTGTGGATCACGCCAGCCGCCGCGCTCTTGTCGAGTCGCTTGATCGCCGTGCGAAGGGCCTGGACCTCGTCGTCCGTGCCGACGGCCGCGATGGCATTCTTGGTTCTCGTGCGGATCTCGGATCGCACGCCCTTGTTGCGGAGGCGCCGCTTCTCGTTCTGGAGGTTGCGCTTGATCTGACTCTTGATGTTTGCCACGTCATCCTCACGATTTCGAACGAGCTCGATCGAGCTCGATCGAGCCGTGCAAGCGTAGCAGCACGGCGACGGCACACCTCCGACGCCACGGCTGGTCGTGCGCTTCTACCGAGGGCGGCTCTCAGCTCCGCAGGTGCTGGAGCGTGGGCCTCAAGCCACGCCGAGATGCCACCGACCGGCGTGCGCACCCGTCGCTGCATCGATTCCATGACGCTGCGTGCGCCGCCGCGGTGGGACACCGACGAGCCGAGCGGGTGCTAACACAACATTGTGCAGCGAGGTACCACCCTGCTCCGTCGGTCACCGGTGGTGCAGTGTGGTGCTCGGAGGGGGCCCGCATGACGTGCATCTGGAACGTGTTCCGTGCCGAGTCGCGCCGCCGGTGGGCGTCGTGGCTCGCGCTGGCACTCCTGATCGCGGTCGTCGGCGGGACTGTCCTGGCCGGGGTGTCCGCTGGGCGCAGAACCGCCGCTGCATTCCCGCACTTCGTCTCGCAGTACGGCTTCGACGCGGCAGTGTTCTCCTCCTCGTCGATCCCCGACGCCGTCGTGGATCGCCCTGACGTGCGTTCGATCTCCATCATCCCCTTTTTCATCACCGGCAACGTGATCGAGAACGGGCACTTCATCCCGGGGAACGACATGGCCCTGCTCGGCATTCCAAGCTCGCTCGCGCACACGTTCAAGCTGATCGGAGGACGGCTGCCCACCGGCCCCAACGACGTGGTCGCCGGGTTCTCGATGCAGCAGCAGTATGGGCTGCACCTCGGTTCCATCGTCACGGTGCCGCTCTACGCGCCCTACCAGCGGAACCTTGTGCTGGCGAGCAACGGCACGCCGACACCCCATGGCCCGAGCGTGCACCTTCGCATCGTCGGGTTCGGGGCGAGCATGCTCGACTTCCCGACGACCACGCCGAGCTACACGCTCTGGACCAGCAACGCCTTCGATCGCGACGTTGGGTCCAAGGTGGTGCACGGCTCCGTCGCGATGGTCCGTCTCGTCGGCGGGGCCAAGGAGATCCCACGATTTACCGCTGACCTCAATCACAGCAACTCGAGCACCAACTTCATCTATCCCCAGGGCGAGGACGACCAGATCGCAGCGATCGAGAGTTCCATCCACCCCCAAGCCGACGGGTGGTGGTTGTTCGCCCTGCTGGCGGGCATCGCCGGTCTCGCCCTGGTGGGACAGGCCCTGTCTCGCCAGAGCATCGTGGAGCGCGAGTCCTACCCGACGCTGTCGGCGGTCGGGTTCCGCCCGAACCAGCTTTTCGGTCTTGGGATGGTTCGCGCCGCCGCGATCGCCGTCGCGGGCACCGCTGGTGCCGTCGCACTCGCCGTCGCCGTGTCGCCGCTCACGCCGGTCGGCGAGGCGCGCGCCGCGGAGCCGGATCACGGGCTCATCTTCGATGGCCTCGTCTTCGGCCTCGGCGCCGCCGCGATCGTCGTGGTGGTACTGCTGCTAGCTGCGTACCCGGCGTGGCGCGCGTCCCAGGTGCGCGCGACGACGCTCCACGAGGCTCAGCCAGCTGTCCGCGGTGCCTCTCGGGTGGTTCGCATGCTGGCGCAAGTGGGCGCGCCACCGAGCGTGCTCGTCGGGATGCGACACGCCCTCGAGCGCGGACGAGGCCGCGCGAGCGTCCCCGTCGCGACCGCGCTCCTCGGTACCACCGTCGCCGTTGCAGCGCTCGCCGCGACGGCCGTCTTCGGTGCGAGCCTCTCCAATCTGCTCGCCACGCCGCGGCTGTACGGGCTCAACTGGCAGGTCGACCTCGGCAACCTCTACTACTCGCAGGCCACGAGCCTCGTGCAGAGCCTCGATCACAACCCCTCGGTGACGAAGGTCACCTACGGGATCAACGGCAAGTACATCGACGTCAACGGCGCGCCCGTCCAGGCGCTGCTGGCGGTGGTTGGCAAGGGGCCGATGGCCTTCTCGCTCATCGACGGCCGGTATCCACGTGGCGACGGCGAGCTCGCGCTCGGGACCCAGAGCCTGGCGGCCGCAAAGGCGCACGTCGGCTCGCGCGTTGCGGTCGCGGTCATCGGACCGACCGGCGCGTCGCACACGAGCGAGTTCACGGTCACGGGCACGATCGCCTTTCCGCCGAGTCTCAGCGCCGGTGGCCTGGGCGACGGGGCGATCGTGCCGCTGCACGCTGCTGCACTGGCCATCTGCCCGCCTGGGCCCGCGTCGCAGCGCTGCGTGACGTCGATTCTCAAAAAGGTGGAGGTGAACCAGTACACGAACTGGGGCATGGGGATCGCGACCACGCCGACCGCCGCGGGGCGCGCGACGGTGGCGAGCCTCGATAAGCGGTACGGCAAGGACCTGAACGTGCTCAGCGTCCCGACCAACCTGGTGAACTTCGGGCAGGCAGTGAACTTTCCCGCCCTTCTCGGCGTCACGCTCGCGCTGTTCGGGGCCGCGACGCTCGCGCACCTCCTGTTCGTGACCGTGGCGCGCCGACGACGCGAGATCGCGCTGTTGAAGGTGCTCGGCTTCGTGCGTCGACAGGTAGGCACGGCGGTGTCCTCGCAGGCCACGACCGTCGCGGTCGTCGGGGTCATCGTCGGGGCGCCGACCGGCATCGCAGTGGGCCACGTGATCTGGCTGGCCTTCGCGTCGAATCTTGGTGCGGTCCCGCTTGCCGTGGTACCCGTCGGACTCGTGGCGACGATCGTCGCGGCCGTCGTCGTCGTCAGCAACCTGCTGGCCCTCGCCCCCGCCGCCCTTGCGGCACGACTCCGTCCGGCCGAGGCGCTGCGCGAGGCATAGCGAACAGCGGGCACCGGCAATCGCGCCGACCATCGCGGCCCCGAACCACAGCTGCGGGATTAGGTTCTCTGATGCAACGACGACGACGGCGTCGTCGTCGTCGAGGCGTGCGGCCAGCACGTCCAGGGCCTCATCGGTGCCGCTCGGCTTGTGGTGGAAAGGTGCAAGGAGAGACGCTGTCGCGCATGTTGCCAGGAGGCATCGCCGAAAAGGTCCGCCGCGAGGGGAGCCGGCTCGGTGAGACTGAGCGCGTCGAGGTCACCATGCTCATGAGCGACATCCGGTCGTACCCGGCGATCGCGGAGGACGTCCTCTGGGAGCACGACCCGGATCGTCGCCACGATCGCGAGGGCCAACCTGGGCTCGTGCGCCCCGAACGGGGGCGACCTCGCGGCCCGCGACATAGCGCGAAGCTTCTCGCCGCTGGCCCGGTGACACGTCGCGGTGCTCGTCGAGAGGTCGCACGGCCGTGACCGCGACGAGGTGGCGGGCCGCGCGGTACCTCTCTGCGGCGGCCTTCCCGCGCCGGCGTCGAGGCCTCGTGTCGCTCATGGTGCTGCTCGCGCTGGTCGGCGGGGTCTCGATGGGGGCACTCGCCGCGGCGCGTCGGACCCAGGCCGCGTACCCGACGTACCTCGCGTCGTCACGCGCGTCGGACCTCCAGTTGTTCGTGTACCGCCTCGCCTCGCCGACGGGCTCGTCGGCACACGCGATCACCGAGCAGCTCGCCGCACTCCCGCAGGTGTCGCACGTGGCGTCGGCGCCGTTCGTCGCCGTCGCGCTCCACGAGCCGGCGGGCACGCCCCAGCCGCCCGCGATCGTCAGCGCCGACGTCGGCTTCATCGGAAGCCTGGGCGGTGCCTACTTCTCCCAGGACCGACCCGTCGTCGAGCAGGGGCGGATGTCGAACCCGAGCTCGCCCGACGAGCTCGTCGCGTCCGAGGACGCCGCGAGGCTCCTCGGATGGCACGTCGGCGAGCGGGTTCGGCTCGACGTCTACTCCCTCGCACAGACCGAGTTGGCCTCGTCGTTCCCCCCGCCACACGCCGTCCCGGTGAGTCACGTGACCGCGACGCTCGTCGGACTCGTGGCCTTCGCCAGCCAAGTGGCCCACGACGACGCCGACCAGTACCCGACGTTCGTCCTCATCACCCCCGCGATGACCCACAGATTCTTGGGGATCGAGGGGTTCACGAACGCTCCGACTGCGCGATGGTGAAGCCGGCGTCAGCGCGGTCGAGCGTGAGCTCGCCTCGCTGCTCCCGCCGGGGTCGGTGTACGCGTTCCACCTGACGTCGATCGTGGAGGGCCAGGTGGAGCGCGCGATCCGTCCAGAGACGTTCGCCCTCGCGGTGTTCGGCGCGATCGCGGCTGCCGCAGCTCTGCTGATCGGCGCCCAGGCCCTCCGGCGTCAGGCGTGGACGCTGCGTGACGACCTCGCTGTCGCGAGCGCACTCGGCGCGGACCGCACGACGCTCGTAATCGCGTCGTCGCTCGGCCCCCTCGTCTCGGTCGTCGCCGGCGCCGCGCTCGCCACGGTCGTGGCCGTCGCGTTGTCGCCGCTCGCCCCCATCGGCGCGGTGCGAGCAGTCGACCCGTCCCCGGGCCTGCACGCGGATTGGACTGTGCTGGCCGTCGGCGTGACGATGCTCCTCGTCGTGCTCGCGCCGTTCGCCGTGGCGAGCGGGTTCGCATCGGTTCGCCGGACCTCTGGGGGCCGCACCGAGGCGACGACCAGGCGGTCGGTCGTCTCGGATGCCGCGGCGAGGGCGGGGCTGCCCGCCCCGTTCGTCGCCGGGCTGCGCTTCTCGCTGGAGCGTGGGTCGGGGAGGTCGGCCGCCCCGGTGCGCTCCGCGCTCGTCGCTGCCGTGGTCGCAGTGGTCGTCGCCGTCGCAACCGTCACCTTCGCGTCGGGGCTCGCAACTCTCGACTCGCACCCACCGCTGTACGGGTGGAACTGGAGCTTCGCGATTACCTCGCCGACCGGCTCGAACATCCCTCCGATCGCCGCGACCGAGCTGAGCGACGACCCGGACGTGGCGTCGTGGGCCGGATACTCCTTTGCCAGCGCGCTGTTCGAAGGGGTCACCGTGCCCATCATCATCACGAGCGTGCACGCGGCGCTGGGGCCGGCGCTGCTCGCCGGGCACGAGCTCGACGGCGCCCGACAGGTGGTCCTCGGCCAGCAGACCCTCGCCCAGCTGCACAAGAAGCTCGGCGACACGGTGGTCGCCTCCTACGGGAGCAAGAAGGACTACCCCATCTACGTGCCGCCGACGACCCTGCGGATCGTCGGCGTCGCGACGATGCCCGCGATCGGCAACAGCGGCAATCTGCACACGTCGATGGGGATCGGCGCCGAGATCGGGAGCGACATCGAGCCCAAGGCGTTCAAGGCGGCCCTCACCCAGCCGGACCCGAACCTCAATGGGCCGACGATGTACGTGGTCCGGCTCAAGCCCGGTGTCGCCGCGTCGGTCGGCCTGTCGTCGCTGCGCCGCATCGCGAAGGACGCGAGCAGGGTCATGGCAGCGGACGCGAACGCCGGTGGCCAGTCGTACTCGGTCATCGGCGACCAGCGCCCCGCAGAGATCGCGATCTACCAGTCGACCGGCTCGACGCCGGCCGTGCTCGCGCTCGGACTCGCCGTCGGGGCGGTCGCGGCGCTCGGGCTCGCGCTGGCATCGTCGGTGCGCCGGCGTCGCCGCGACCTTGCGCTGCTCAAGACGCTGGGGTTCCGGCGGCGCCAGCTGGCGGCGACGATTGCCTGGCAGGCCTCCACCGTCGCCGTCGTCGGGTCGATCTTCGGCGTGCCGCTCGGGATCGCGCTCGGACGGTGGCTGTGGACGCTGTTCGCACAGCAGATCAGCGCCGTGCCCGAGCCGACGGTGCCGGTTGCACAGGTCGTCGTGATCGTCGCGTTCGCCATCGTCCTCGCCAACGTCGTCGCCGCCGTGCCGGGTCGGATCGCCGCGCGGACACCGGCCGCGCTCGTGCTGCGGTCCGAGTAGATGCGATGAGCGGCGACGCCACGTCGAGCCTGCGGACCGCGACCTCTCGGTAAGTCGGCGGTCGACCGGTTCATGTCGGCGCCCCGCTCGGCCCCGCTGGGTTGCGAACTGGCGTTGGTAGCCTGACACGGTCGTGTCCCCCGTGTTGAGACCTGTTGAGACCGCACTGATCCGGAATTTCTCGATTATCAGCCACGTGGACCACGGCAAGTCCACCCTGTCGGACCGGATCCTCGAGCTCACCGGTGCCGTGAACTCCAGAGACATGCGTGCCCAGTACCTCGACTCGATGGACCTCGAGCGCGAGCGCGGCATCACGATCAAGGCCCAGAACGTCCGGGTCCACTTCGAGGGCCACGTCCTGCAGCTGATCGACACGCCAGGGCACGTCGACTTCGGCTACGAGGTGTCGAGGTCGCTCGCCGCCTGCGAGGGCGCGGTACTGCTCGTCGACGCGAGCCAGGGAATACAGGCACAGACGCTCGCGAACGCCTCCAAGGCTGTCGAGCACGACCTCGAGATCGTCGTCGCCCTCAACAAGATCGACCTACCCGCCGCGGACCCCGACCGCTACGCGGGCGAGATCGAGCAGGTCCTCGGCGTCGACGCTGCGGGGATCCTTCGTATCTCGGCCAAGACCGGCGAGGGGGTCGCCGAGCTGCTGCGAGCGGTGATCGAACGCGTGCCCGCGCCGACAGGCTTGCCCGACGTGCCACTTCGCGCGCTCATCTTCGACTCGTCCTACGACCAGTATCGAGGCGTGGTGAGCTCGCTGCGCGTGGTCGACGGGACGCTGCGCAGCGACGCGCGGCTCCGATTCATCCAAGCCAAGGCCGTGCACGACGTCGAGGAGATCGGCGTCCGCACGCCGGTGCCCGTGCCCACCACGACGCTCGGGCCCGGCGAGGTCGGCTACCTGATCGCGGGCATCAAGGACGTCGGGGAGGCTCGCAGCGGCGAGACGGTCACCGACGCGCGCGCGCCGGCGACCGACGCGCTCGAGGGCTACCAGGACCCCAAGCCCATGGTGTTCTGCGGGCTCTACCCGATCGACGGTGACGATCTGCCACAGCTTCGCGACGCGCTCGAGAAGCTGAAGCTCAACGACTCGAGCGTGAGCTTCGAGCCCGAGAGCTCCCACGCGCTCGGCTTCGGGTTCCGCTGCGGGTTCCTCGGCCTCTTGCACATGGAGATCGTCCGAGAGCGCCTGGAGCGCGAGTTCAACCTGAGCCTGATCGCCACGGCGCCGTCGGTCGCGTACCGCGTGGTGCTCACCGACGAGTCGGTGCTCGAGATCGACAACCCCACCGAGCTGCCCGACGCCAGCCGCGTCGACCACATCGACGAGCCGATGCTGCTGGCCACGCTCCTCGTGCCCGTCGAGTACCTCGGCTCGGTCATGGACCTGTGCCGGCAGCGCCGTGCCGAGATGGAGAAGATGGAGTACCTGAGCCCCGAGCGCGTGGAGTTCGTCTACCGGATCCCGCTCGGCGAGGTCGTGCTCGACTTCTTCGACCAGCTGAAGTCGAGGACCAAGGGCTACGCGAGCCTGGACTACGAGCCCGCCGGGTACGCGACGGGGAACCTCGCGCGCGTCGACGTGCTCATCAACTACCAGCCCGTCGACGCGTTCTCCACGATCGTGCACCGCGACTCGGCCGATGCCTACGGGCGCCGCATGGTCGAGCGCTTGCGCGAGCTCATCCCGCGCCAGATGTTCGACGTGCCGATCCAGGCCGCCATCGGGGGACGGGTGATCGCGCGCGAGACGGTGAAGGCGCGACGCAAGGACGTCCTCGCCAAGTGCTACGGCGGGGACATCACGAGGAAGCGCAAGCTGCTCGAGAAGCAAAAGGAGGGCAAGAAGAAGATGAAGAGCATCGGGCGCGTCGACGTGCCCCAGGAGGCCTTCATCTCCGCGCTTCGCCTCGAGGACTGAGGACCTGGCGAACCGCCCAGCGCGGGCACCGCTGCGAGTTGGCACTCGGTAGAGTGGAGTGCCAAACCGCAGGAGCTGCGAATGTCGCGTGCGCACAACTCATCGGGGCCCCCGCGCCCGTCCGAGGAGCTGGACGGACGCCGTGCCGCGATCCTCGACGCGGTGGTCGCCGAGTACGTCGAGACCGCCCAGCCGGTCGGTTCCGCGACCGTCGCGCGCTCAGCGGGCGTCGGCGTCTCGCCTGCCACGGTCCGCGCCGAGATGGTGGCGCTCGAGCGCGAGGGCTACCTCACCCAGCCGCACACGAGCGCGGGCCGGATCCCGACGGACCTCGGCTACCGATTCTTCGTCGACCACCTCGCCGAGCCAGGCGTGCTCGGGCCCACCCAGCGCAGCCAGGTGGCGCGCTTCTTCAACCACGTCCAGGGCGAGATGGAAGAGGTCCTCGAGCGCACGAGCGCGCTGCTCGCCGAGCTCACGAGCCATGCCGCGGTCGTCATCGGCCCCTCGCACGACGCGGCGCGCATCGTGTCCGCCCAGGTCGTTCGCCTGGCCTCGAAGGTGGGCCTGGTCGTCGCGGTCCTCGACGACGGGGCGGTCGAGAAGGCGACGGTCGAGCTCGACGACGACCTCGCCGACGAGACGCTGTCGGTGGCGTCCGCGGCGCTCGCCGAGCGCTTCGTGGGCCGTGAGCTGCGCGAGGTGCGCGCCGAGGAGCAGCTCGGCCTTGACCCTCGGGCCGCGAGCATCGTGACGAGGTCGCTCGAGGCCGTGGCCTCCATCGCGGCACGTCGGGAGCCCGAGCACGTGTTCATCGGCGGCTCGTCGCGCATCGCCTCGTCCTTCGACGCCGTGGAGACCGTGCGCTCCGTGCTCGCGACCCTCGAGCAGCAGCTCGTCGTCGTCCACCTCTTGAACGACGTGCTGGACAGCGGCCTGTCCGTCGCGATCGGCGGGGAGCACGGCTACGAGCCGCTCGCGAGCTGCGCCGTGATCGTCGCGCCGATCGCCGTGGAGGGCGCCCCGAGGGGCGTCGTCGGGATCCTCGGGCCGACGCGGATGCACTACCCCGAGGCGATGGCCGCCGCCGAGGTCGTCTCGTCCAAGCTCTCCCGTCGCTTCGCCGCGGTGCGCCACGGCGAGTCAGAGGACCAGGTCGAGCCGCGTCGTGGCTGAACGCGACCTCTACGAACTGCTCGGGGTCGCGCGCACCGCGTCTGACGACGAGCTGAAGCGCGCCTATCGAAGCCGGGCCCGCGAGCTGCATCCCGACACGAATCCCGACGACCCCCAAGCAGAGTCCGAGTTCAAGCAGGTCTCCGTCGCCTACGAGATCCTGTCGGACCCCCAGCGCCGCCAGCAGTACGACCGGTTCGGGCTCCAGGGCGTCATGGGCGGCCAGCCCGGCGGGCCCGAGTGGCAGGCATTCCAAGAGGGCGGACTCGGTGACCTGTTCGAGGCGTTCTTCGGCGCGATGGGCGGCGCCGCGCGGCGCGGCCCCTCTGGCCCGATCCCGGGTCCCGACGCCGAGGTGACGCTCCGGCTCAGCCTCCTCGACGCCGCGTTCGGCTCGGAGAAGTCCCTCGACGTGCGCCTCCCCGTCGCGTGCGAGTCGTGCAGCGCGTCGGGTGCGGCCCCCGGCACGTCCCCGGTGACGTGCCCGGACTGCGGCGGCACGGGCGAGCTGCGCCGCGTTCGCCAGTCCATCCTGGGCCAGGTGGTCTCGTCCACGGGCTGTCCGACCTGTCACGCGACCGGTGCGACGATCGCCTCGCCGTGCGCCACCTGCCACGGCGAGGGACGCACGACGGCGACCTCGACGCTCGTGGTCAACGTGCCCGCCGGCGTCGAGGACGGCTCCACCATGCGACTCACCGCTCGCGGCCCCGCGGGATTCCGCGGCGGCCCGAACGGCACCCTGTACGTCCACCTCGGTGTCGAGCACGACCCGAGGTTCGAGCGCGTCGGCGACGACCTGCACGTCGTCGGGTCGGTGTCGATCGCCCAGGCCGCGCTCGGGACCGTCGCGACCGTCGCCACCCTCGAGGGCGACGAGCCCGTCGACATCGAGCGCGGCACCCAGCCGGGCACGCTCATCCGGCTGCGCCAGCGCGGCGTCACCCACCTTCGCGGGCGGGGTCGTGGCGACCTCTTGGTCCATGTCGAGGTCCAGGTGCCCAAGGACCTCGACGAGGAGACCGAGACCATGCTTCGCTCGCTCGCGGCGCATCGCGGCGAGTCGGTCGCCGAGCCCCACACGGGGCTCTTCTCGCGGCTTCGCACCCGGCATTGAGCTCGCTTCGGGCGCGCGCGGACGCCGCGGCCCAGGTGATCGTGGACGACCTCGCCGCGGTGGTGCTCGAGGAGCAGGATCGCCACCACCTCGTGCGCGTGCTGCGGCTCCGTCCCGGCGAGGCCGTGGTCGCGTGCGACGGAGCGGGGTCGTGGCGGCTGTGCGCGCTCACCGGCGACGGTGCCCTCGAGCCAACGAGCGAGGAGGTCACCGAGCCCGCGCCGATCGGTGCGGCCGCGGTGTGGCTCCCCGCGCTCAAGGGCGATCGCGCGGAGTGGGCGATCGCCAAGCTGACCGAGCTCGGAGTCGACGAGATCGGGCTGCTGCGCTGCGAGCGAGCGTCGGTCCGACTCGACGGGGCGACGACCGAGCGCGTGCTGGCGCGGTGGCGGCGTGTCGTGCGCGAGGCTGCGTGCCAGTCGCGCCGCACGAGGCTGCCCGCCGTCCTCGGGCCCCTTGACGTCGAGACCGCCGTCGGCGGCGGCGCGATTCGGTGCGACCTCGAGGGCGAGGCGCACCTCGAGGCGCCGCACTCGCTCCTGGTTGGCCCCGAAGGCGGCTGGAGCGAGGCAGAGCGAGGGTCCCCGGCGGCGTCGCTCGGGCTCGCTGACAGTGTGCTGCGGACCGAGACCGCCGCGGTCGTCGCGGGCGTGGCGGTGACCGCGTGGCGGCGGGGCTCGCCGCACGGCGCGCGCGCCGAGGCGCAATGATGGTCGGGCACATGTCCGACTGTCTCTTCTGCAGGATCGCGAGCGGCGAGCTCGAGTCCACCATCGTCGCCGAGTCAGAGCTGGCGCTGGCGTTCCGCGACGCCTCACCGCAGGCTCCGGTGCACGTCCTCGTGATCCCCAGGGCACACGTCACCTCGGCGCACACCGTGCGCGACGGGGACGCGCACCTGATCGGCGAGCTGGTGCTCCTCGCCCAGCGCGTGGCTGTGATCGAGGGCATCGACGCAGAGGACCGCGGGTACCGGCTCGTGATGAACGTGGGCGCCGACGCCAACATGTCCGTGCCGCACCTGCACCTGCACGTGCTCGGCGGCCGCAAGCTGGGCTGGCCGCCCGGATGAGCACCACTGAGACTGGCGACGCCGTCGAGCTCGCCGGCACCGCGGTCACGACGACGGTGGCGAATCCGAACCTCCTCTCCGAGCTGCTCGGCCAGCGCGACGAGCTGCTGCGGCTCGTCGAGGACTCGTTCCCGAGCTGCGTGATCGAGGTCGCCGGCAACGAGCTGCGGATCGAGGGCCCCGACGCCACGCTCGTCGCCCGGCTCTTCGACGAGCTGCTGCTGCTGTTGGAGAGCGGCCAGCACCTCGACCTCCAGAAGGTCGAGCGCACGATCGACATGGTGCGAGAGGACCTCCGTCCGTCCGAGGTGCTGGGCCAGGACATCCTGCGCGGCGTCAAGGGCAAGCCCGTGCGGCCCCACACCGCGGGCCAGAAGCGCTACGTGGACGCGATCGCGGTCAACACCATCACCTTTTCGATCGGCCCGGCGGGCACGGGCAAGAGCTACCTCGCGGTCGCCGCCGCCGTCCAGGCCCTCCAGCGCCGCGAGGTGACCCGCATCGTGCTCACCCGACCTGCGGTCGAGGCGGGCGAGCGCTTGGGATTCCTGCCTGGGGACCTCATGGCCAAGGTCGACCCGTACCTGCGCCCGCTCTACGACGCCCTCTACGACATGCTCGGTCCCGAAGGCACCCAGCGCCTGCTCGAGAAGGGAACCGTCGAGGTCGCGCCGCTCGCGTTCATGCGCGGCCGCACGCTGAACGGCTCGTTCATCATCCTCGACGAGGCGCAGAACACGACCCCCGAGCAGATGAAGATGTTCCTGACGAGGATCGGGTTCGGGTCGCGGTGCGTCGTCACCGGCGACGTGACCCAGATCGACCTCGGGGGCGCGACCTCCGGGCTCGCGGGCATCGACACGATCCTCGAGGGCATCGAGGGCATCTCGTTCATCCGGCTCACCAAGCGCGACGTGGTGCGGCACCGCATCGTGGCGGCGATCGTCGACGCCTACGAGCGCGCGGAGGGCGCGTGACGGTCGACGTCTTCGGCGCCGACGAGCAGCACGACGTCGGCGTCGCGCTCGACGTGATGGTCGCGCTCACCCGCAGTGTCCTCGTCGCCGAGGGCGTGCGCGGGGGGGCGGAGGTGTCGCTCCTCTTCGTCGACGAGCCCACGATCGCCGAGCTGAACGAGCGCTTCCGCGGGGTCGAGGGGCCGACCGACGTCCTCAGCTTCCCCCTGGAGGACGACGACCCCGGCGCGGGCCGCGCGCCCGACGCGGGTGGCAGCGGGCCCGGCGAGCCCCTCGAGGACCTCCCGCCGGACCTGCTCGGCGACGTCGTCGTCTGCCCGAGGGTCGCCGCGTCGAACGCGGCGCGCGACGAGGTCAGCTACGACGACGAGCTGGCGCTCCTCGTCGTGCACGGGACGCTGCACCTGCTGGGCTGGGACCACGAGGAGCCCGTGGAGGCCACCAAGATGGAGGCCAGGGAGCGCGAGCTGCTCCTCGAGCACTTCTCGCCGACCTGGGCGGGACGGTGATCGCGTCGGTCAGCTCCGGCGACTTCGTCCTGCTCGCCGTGATCATCGTCCTGCTCTGCGCCTCGGGCTTCCTCGCGCTCGCCGAGACGAGCCTGATCCGCACCTCGAGGGTGAAGGCGCACTCGCTCGTCGAAGAGCGGCGCATCGGTTCCACGAAGCTCGCGAGGCTCGTGGAGCATCCCGAAGCCTTTTTGAACCCGGTTCTCTTGCTCGTGCTCGTCTGCCAGCTGGTTGCCGCGACGCTCGTCGGCGTGCTCGCCGCGAGGTGGTTCCACTCGGTCGGCATCATCGTCGCGACCGTGTTCGAGGTGATCGTCGTGTTCGTCGTCTTCGAGGCGATCCCCAAGAACTACGCAGTTCGACACCCGGACCGCGCCGCGCTGTTCGCCGCCCCCGTCGTCGACGCGGTGACGCGATTCCCGCCCGTCCGGCTGTTCTCCGCGACGCTCGTCGGCCTCGCCAATCTGCTCACAGGCTCCAAGTCAACGGCCCAGCTGCCGGTGACCGAGTCCGAGCTCTTGGCCATGGCGGACGTCGCGCACGCCGAGGACGTGATCGAGCCGACCGAGCGCGAGTTCATCCACTCGGTGATCGAGTTCGGGGACACGGTCGTGCGCGAGGTCATGGTCCCGAGGCCCGACATGGTGACGGTGAGCAGCGACGAGACCGTCACCAAAGCGCTCGAGCGCGGGCTCTCGGCTGGGTACTCGAGGATCCCGGTGGTGGGCGGGGACATCGACGACATCCTTGGCGTCGCGTTCACCAAGGACCTGGTCGTGGCCGAGCGGGCTGGCGGAGGCTCGAGAAGGGTCGTCGAGGTCGCCCGCCCCGCGAAGTTCGTCCCCGAGACCAAGCGCGTCGCCACCTTGCTCACCGAGATGCAGTCCGAGAACGTGCACCTCGCGATCGTCGTCGACGAGTACGGGGGTACCTCGGGGCTCATCACCCTCGAGGACGTGCTCGAAGAGCTGGTGGGCGACATCCGCGACGAGTTCGACCTCGAAGAGCCGGAGGTTGCCCACCACGCCGACGGCGTCCTCGTGGTCTCGGGGAAGATGAGCATCGACGAGGTGGACGAGTTGCTCGACGAGCCGCTCCCCAAGGGCTCCTGGGACACGGTCGGCGGCCTCGTGTACGACCTCGCCGGTGGCGTGCCGGCCGAGGACCAGGCGCTCGACTCGCCGCCGTACCGGTTCACCGTCGTGCGCGTCGAGGGACGCCGCATCGTCCAGGTCCGCATCGAGCACCTCGGTCGCGCTGCGCCCGCCGCCACGTGAGGTCCGGCTTCGTCGCGCTCGTCGGGCGCCCCAACGTCGGCAAGTCGACGCTGTGCAACCGGCTCGTCGGCGAGAAGGTGTCGATCACCGCAGCGTCGCCCAACACGACGCGCCACGTCGTGCGCGGGGTCGTGCATCGGCCCGACGGCCAGCTCGTCGTCGTCGACACCCCGGGGCTGCACCGCCCGAAGACCGCCCTCGGGCTCCGGCTCAACGCGACGGCACTGTCGAGCTTCGACGACGTCGACGCCATCGTCGCGATGGTCGAGGCGTCCAACGCGATCGGTCCCGGCGACCGGCGCGTGCTCGAGGCCACGCTCGAGGCGTGCGGCGCCGGCGGCCCGGCGCCCTTCATCGTGGTCAACAAGCTCGACGCGACGAACAGGCCCGCCGTCGCCGCCCAGCTGCTCGCGGCCCAGCGCGCGATCGAGTCGATCGCCACGTCTCGCGGCACGCCCGAGCGCGCCGAGCGCGTCGAGTACTTCGCGATCTCCGCGTCGACCGGTGCGGGTGTGGACGCCCTGTGCGACGCCATCGTGGCCACGCTGCCCGAGGGTCCCCAGTGGTTCCCCGACGACGAGGTCTCCGACCAGCCCGAAGAGGCGTTCGTCGCCGAGCTCGTCCGCGAACAGCTGCTGGCGCGGGTAAGAGATGAGTTGCCCCACGCGATCCATTGCCGCGTCTCGTCGTGGGAGTGGCCCGTCATCACCGTCGACGTGCTCGTCGAGCGCGAGAGCCAGAAGCCCATCGTGATCGGTCGCCATGGAGAGGTGCTGAAGGAGGTTGGCATTGCCACGCGGGCCCAGCTCCCCGAGGGCTGCTTCCTCGAGCTGCGCGTGGTGGTCGAGCCGAGATGGCAGTCGCGGACCGAGGTGCTCGACCGCTGGGGGTACTGATGTCGTACTCGGTGCGCCCCGTCGGCTGGGTCCGCTCGACGCGCGCGGTGCCCACCGACGACGGCTGGGATGCCGAGCGGGTGGCGATCGAGCTCGCCGACGACGTGCCTGACGAGGCGCTCGACGGGCTGGGCCTGTTCAGCCACGTCGTGGTCATCTTCCTCTTCGACCGGGCCCACGACGCCCCGCCCGCCCCCTTCGCGCGGCACCCGCGCGGCAACGCGGCCTACCCCCGGGTCGGGATCTTCGCCCAGCGAGCGAAGGACCGCCCGAACCGCCTCGGGGTGAGCACCTGCAGGATCCTCTCGATCGGGGAACGTCGGGTGCAGGTCGAGGGGCTCGACGCGATCGACGGCACCCCGGTGCTCGACCTCAAGGCACACATCGCGCAGTTCGGCCCTCGCGGCGAGGTCCACCAGCCCCCGTGGGCGGACGAGCTGATGGCGAGCTACTTCACCGACCCCCCGTCGTGACGCACCACGTCGAGCACGCCGTTGAGCTCGAGCTCGACGCCGTCGCGGCAGCCGAGGTCCAGGCGCTCTTCGACGCGCTCGAGTCGGCCGGCGTCGAGTCGCTCGCCGCCGGCGCGCCGCTCGTGCACCCCCACGTCTCGGTGGCGGTCGCACGCGACGCCGCGCCCGAGTTGATCGCTGACGTGCTGCGCGGCGTCGTCACGGACCCGCTGCCGTCCCTCACGCTCTCGAGCCTCGGGGCGTTCCTTGCGCCGGCGTCGGTCCTCTTCCTCGGCGTGACGCCGACGCGCGAGCTGCTCGGGCTCAACGCGGCGGTCCACGCGCGCCTCGACCACGCCGGAATCTCGGTGCGCCCCCTCTACCGGCCCGGCTCCTACGTGCCGCACTGCACGCTCGCGATGCACCCGCCGTCCCTCGACGCCGCCATCCGTGCTGTGCTCGTGGCGCCGCTGCCAGTCGGGGCCGTCGCCGTGGCGATGCGCGTCGTCGAGGTCCCGACCGGCAAGGTCCGAGCGACGGTCGGCTGACTACCCCGCGGCGGTGGCGGCGCGCAGGAACTCGACGGCTCGCTCGTGGCTCGTCGTGCGGCGCATCGGCGGCAGCCTGCCGAGCAGTGCGGACCGGTAGGACGCTGTCGCGAGCCTGGTGTCGAGCACGCAGACCAGCCCTCGGTCCTCGGCGGTGCGGATCAGGCGTCCGACGCCCTGTGCGAGGAGCATCGAGGCCCTCGGCACGTCGACGGACCAGAACGCGGCGTCGCCGGCGCGCTGGCGACGTGCCTCGAGCATGGGGTCGTCGGGACGTCCGAAGGGGAGTCGGTCGATCGCGACGAGCGAGAGCGTTCGACCGGGGATGTCGACACCCTGCCAGAAGCCCATCGTCGCGAACAGGCTGGTCGCCTCGTCCGCACCGAACGCCGCCAGGAGCTGCGCCCTCGATCCCTCGCCTTGGAGCAGCACGGGGGTGTCGACCCGCTCGCGCACGACCCGGCCGACTGCGTTCAGCGCCCGGCGCGACGTGAACAGCGCAAGGGTCCTGCCCCCGGCAGCCGCGACGAGGAGGGCGAGCTCCTCGGCGATCGCGCCCTCGCACGCGGCGTCGCGACGCTCGGGCAGGTGCGTCGGCACGTAGAGCATCGAGTGGGCCGCGTAGTCGAACGGCGACGGGATCTCGACGCGAAGTCGATTTGCCGGGTCGAGCCCGAGCCGGTCCTCCAAGCCCGCGGGCATCGTGGCGCTGCACAGGACCGCGCTCACCTCGGCCCACAGGGTCTTGGACAAGAGCGCGCCGACGTCGATAGGCGCGCGTACGAGCGTCGCGGCGCGGTCGGTGCCCTCGACGAACACCAGGTCGTCACCCCCCGGGTCGCGGAGGCGGACGAGGTCGCCGCGAAGGTGGACGGCCGCACCCCGTGCGCGAAGCCGCGCGAGGTCCGCGCCGCTCGACGCGCCCGCGGCGTCGAGCGCGGTGACGAGGCGCTCGGTCGCGCTCGACGCGGCGTCGAGGGCGACGCGCGTGGGCTCGGAGAGCCCGACGACCTCGCTGCGGTCGAGCCGATCGGTGAGGACTGTCGCGAGCCGCGTCGCGGCCGCGATGAGGTCGTCGGCGATCGTGGGCGCGTCGGTGACCCCGCTGCCTCGCGTCATCGCCGCGACGGCCCGGAGCCTCGACGCGTTGAGCTCGACGCCGAGGCTGCGTGCGAGCTGCGCGTCGAGCTCGTGGGCCTCGTCGAAGATCACGACGTCGTGTGCGGGCAGCAGCGTCCGTCCGGTCGACAGGTGCGCGCCGTACAGGGCGGCGTTCACGATGATGACGTCGGCCTGCTCGGCCCGGGCCTTGGCCGCCTCGGCGAAGCACGTCGAGCCGAACGGGCAGCGCTCGGCGCCGGGGCACTCCTCGGCCGGCATCGACACGCGCCCCCAGGCGCGGGGGTCCGCCTCGAAGCCCAGATGGTCGCGCTCCCCGGTCGTGGTGCTGGTCGCCCACACGGTGATCCTGCGTAGCTGGTCAGCGACGCCCGCGGGCGTGCGCTCGAGCACGCCGTCGAGCTCGAGCGTGGCCGTCGAGGGCGCGCCGACGTCCGCCAGGCGCTGCTGGCACAGGTAGTTCTGGCGCCCCTTCAGCACCGCGGCATCGAGACCGACGCCCGCGGCGCGCACCGACGGCACGTCCTTGTTGAAGAGCTGGTCCTGGAGTGCCTTGGTCGCCGTCGCGATCACCGCACGACGCTTCGAGAGCGCGACGGGGACGAGGTACGCGAGGGACTTGCCGATGCCCGTGCCGGCCTCGACGACGAGGTGCCGGTTCGCCGCGAGCGAGCTGGCGACGTGACCCGCCATGAGGCGCTGTCCCTCTCGCCGCTCTTCGTCGCGAAGCGTGGCTGTCACCGAGTCGAGTGCGGCGACGGCCTCGTCGCGCGGGCCGTCGAGGAGGTCGTCGGTGAGGTCGCGCGACGGCAGGTTGTCGTCGTCGGGTCCGCGCGCGTCGTCACCGCCGAGCTCGTCGGGGTCGAAGGTGCGCACGCTGCGAGGGTATCGGTGCACGCCGGGGCGATTCGCCCGATCGACGGGAAGTTCGCCTCGGCCCGGGTAGGTTCGAGCCGTGTCCCCACCGCCGCGGCGAGCTGGCCGACCGCTGCTGCCCGACGGCATCGACGCCTCGCGGATCCCCGCGCACGTCGGCATCGTGATGGACGGCAACGGCCGGTGGGCGCGCAGAAAGGGGCTGCCACGTACCGAGGGACACGCCGCGGGCGAGGAGGCGCTCGTCGACACCGCCTATGGCGCGCTCGACCTGGGGGTCAAGTGGCTGACCGTCTACGCGTTCTCGACGGAGAACTGGCGGCGTCCCGCCGACGAGGTCCGCTTCCTCATGAACTTCAACGAGTCGCTGCTGCTGCGCCGCCGCGACGAGCTCAACGAGCGCGGGGTGCGGGTGCGCTTTGCGGGGCGCCGCGACCGTCGCGTCCCACGCCGCGTGCTGCGACACATGGACGAGTCCGAGGCGCTCACGAGCGCCAACCGCAAGATGACGCTCACGATGGCCTTCAACTACGGCGGGCGAGCCGAGATCGTCGATGCGGTTCGCGCGGTCGTCGCGGCCGGGGTGCCCGCGGACAAGATCGACGAGCGCGCGATCCGCTCGCACCTGTACCACCCCGACATGCCGGACCCCGACCTCGTCGTGCGCACCTCGGGGGAGTACCGGGTGTCGAACTTCTTGTTGTGGGAGCTCGCCTACGCCGAGCTCGTCTTCACCGACGTGCTGTGGCCTGACTTCCGCCGTCAGCACCTCTTCGACGCGATCAGCGAGTACCAGGGTCGCTCGCGGCGCTACGGAGGTCTTGAGGAGTGATCTGGCGGAACACTGGACTCGCCTGCTGCCTCGTCGGCTACGGCGTGGGCTGGTTGGCTGAGGTGGCCGGTGCGCGCGCGCTCCTGGCGCCACTCGTCGTCATCCCGGTCCTCCTCGTGCTCCTCGCCGGGGGCAACTGGTTGCAGCACTGGCTCGGGATCGAGCGGGCCTCGCCGAAGTTCTCCGAGCCTGCGCCGCGCGACGAGCACGAGTCGACGGACACCGAGCCGTCGTGAACACGATCCGCTGCGAGGCGATCGTGCTGCGCACCTACAAGCTCGCCGAGGCGGACCTGATCTGCGTCCTGCTCACCAGGGACCATGGCAAGGTCCGCGCGGTCGCCCACGGCGTGCGCCGGACGTCGTCAAAGCTCGGGTCGCGCATGGAGGTGCTCGACCACGTCGACGTGCTGCTCGCGAGGGGGCGCACCGAGCTGCTCTCGGTCCGCCAGGTCGAGTCGCGAGGGGCGTTCGACCACGTCCGGGACAACTACGCGCGCCTCGCCGCGGGCCTCGTGATCGTGGAGACCGCCGACGCCGCGACGATCGAGCACCACGAAGACGAGGTGTTCTTCGAAATGGTGTGCCGCGCGCTCAGCGCCCTTGGCGAGGCGGCCACGCCGTCGGTGGTCGCGACGGCATTCCTCTTCAAGACCCTGGCCCACGAGGGTGCGACACCGGTCCTCGAGCACTGCGCGTCGTGCGGCGAGGACACAGACCTCGTCGCCTTCGACCTCACCGAGGGCGGCCTCTTGTGCTCGTCGTGCCGGCGCGGCCGTCCCGTGAGCCCTGAGGCGGTGGCGCTGATGCGACGGATCATGCTCGGGGGACTCGCGGGCGTTCTGCGCGAGGACGACCCTCCCGGCTCGGTCGAGGTCGCCTCGATCGCGGTCGACGCCGTCGAGTCCAACCTCGGTCGTCGGCTGCGCGCCGCGCGCGTGCTCGACGCGCACTGACGGCGACGATGCCAGACCAGGCCGCGAGCTCGTCGGGCGCGCCGTTCGGGGTGTACGTGCACGTGCCCTTCTGTCGCGCGAGGTGCGACTACTGCGCGTTCGCGACCTGGACCGACCGCGACCACCTCATCGGTGATTACGTCGCCGCGCTGCATGACGAGCTCGCGCTGCGCCGCGAGCGAGGCACGATCCGGCCCGCGACGTCGGTCTTCTTCGGCGGCGGCACGCCGTCGCGGATCCCCGCGGCGTCACTGTGCGGCGTCCTCGAGGCGATCGAGCGCGTCAAGGGCGCCGAGGTCACCGTCGAGTGCAACCCCGAGGACGCGGACCCCGCGCGGCTTGATGCCTACCGTGGCGCCGGGGTCACGCGGATCAGCCTCGGCATCCAGTCGACCAGTGCACGGGTGCTCGGATCGCTCGGCCGGCGCCATGGCACCGGGGCGCTCCACGACGTCGCCGAGGCCGTCGGTCAGGTCGGCTTTGAGTCGTGGAGCGTGGACCTCATCTTCGGGGATCGTGCCGAGCGCGCGGTCGACCTCGAGCGCACGCTCGACGACGTGCTGGGCCTCGACTCGCCCCCGCCGCACGTGAGCGCCTACGCGCTCACGCCCGAGCCGGGCACGCCGCTCGGCGAGGACCGCACCCGCCACCCCGACGACGACGTGCTCGCGGCGCGCTACGACCTCGTCGATCGGCGCCTCACCGAGGCCGGCTATGCCTGGGAGGAGATCTCCAACTGGGCGAAGCCGGGCCACGAGGCGCGTCACAACTGGCTGTACTGGACCGAGGGCGAGTACGCGGGCGTGGGCTGTGCAGCGCACAGCCACCTCGCGGCCACGCGCTCGTGGAACGTTCGCACGCCGCAGCGCTACCTCGAGGCGCTCGCGCGCGGCGGGGTCCCGACCGCGGGGGAGGAGTCACTCGACGCGTCGACACGCAGGTTCGAGGCCCTCACGCTCCTCCTGCGCACGCGGCTCGGCGTGCCGAGGGGCGCCTTCGACGACGTCGAGTCGCTCGAGGACCTGGTCGAGGTCCGCGGCGACCGAGTGGTCCTGACCCGGCGCGGCCGACTCCTCGCGAACCAGGTGAGCGCCAGGCTGACCGACGGCGCGTGCGAGGCACGCCAGTAGTCTCGCGCCCCATGGACGCGCCGACCGACCCCGGGTTGTTCGACAAGGTCGTGACGCTGTGCAAGGTCCGCGGGTTCGTCTTTCCCTCCGCCGAGATCTACGGCGGGTTCCGCTCCACCTACGACTACGGCCCGCTCGGCTCGCTGATGCTGCGCAACGTGAAGCAGGCCTGGTGGCGCGCGATGGTCCAGCTCCGCGACGACGTCGTGGGCCTCGACGCCGCGATCCTGTCACCGCCCGCGGTCTGGGAGGCGTCCGGGCACCTGTCCAACTTCACCGACCCGATGGTCGACTGCCGCAGCTGCAAGGAGCGGTGGCGCGCCGACACGATCGGCGACACGTGCCCCAACTGCGGGTCCCACGACCTCACCGAGGCGCGCGCGTTCAACCTCATGTTCAAGACCCACGCGGGGCCCATCGACGACGAGGGACACGTGGCGTACCTGCGGCCCGAGACCGCCCAGGGCATGTTCACGAACTTCGCGAACGTCGTGCGCACGGCGCGCAAGAAGCCCCCGTTCGGCATCGCCCAGATCGGCAAGGCCTTCCGCAACGAGATCACGCCGGGGAACTTCATCTTCCGCACGCGCGAGTTCGAGGTGATGGAGCTCGAGTACTTCGTGCCGCCGCCTGACGCGCCCACGTGGTTCGAGTACTGGCTGGAGCAGCGATTCAGCTGGCACCTCGACCTCGGGATCCCCGAGACGCACCTTCGCACGCGCGTCCATGAGACCGACGAGCTCAGCCACTACTCGGCCAGGACCGCCGACATCGAGTACCTCTACCCGTGGGGCTGGGGCGAGCTCGAGGGCGTCGCCAACCGCTCCGACTTCGACCTCCTGGCGCACGCGAGAGCCTCGGGCGAGGCGCTCGAGTACTTCGACCAGGCGGCCGGCGAGCGCTACACGCCCTACGTGATCGAGCCCGCACTCGGCGCGACGCGCTCGATGATGGCCTTCTTGCTCGCTGCCTACACCGAGGACGAGGTGGGCGGGGAGCGTCGCACCGTGCTCCGGCTCGACTGGCGGCTCGCGCCCTACGCGGTCGCGGTGCTGCCGCTGTCGAAGAAGCCCGAGCTGGAAGCGACGTCCAAAGAGGTGCTGGGCCTCCTGCAGCCGAAGTACATGTGCGACTACGACGTGACCCAGTCGATCGGCCGTCGCTACCGCCGCCAGGACGAGATCGGCACGCCGTGGTGCGTGACCGTCGACTTCGACACGCTCGAGGATCGAGCAGTCACGGTCCGGGACCGCGACACGACGGAGCAGGTCCGCGTCCCGATCGAGGGACTCCTCGCCGAGCTCGCATCGAGGACCGCCGCGCCGTAGCGAGGTCCGCTCCTGGGCGTCGTCAGATCGCGTTGCGGAACTTGCGCACCGACAGCGGCACGAGCACGACGAGGAACCCGAGCGTCCATGCGAGCGTGGGCAGCAGGTGGTTGGTGAACGGTGGCGTCGCGCCGACGTTGCCGACCATGAGGTGTCGCACCTCGTCGGCGACCTGGCTCACCGGCTGGTAGGTCGCCCAGCCTCGGAGCCACGACGGCAGCGTGTAGACGGGGACGAAGCACGAGGAGGCGAACGTGAGCGGGAAGAGGAGCGGGAACGCCATCACCTGGGCGGTCTCGGTGCTCGGCGCGGACAGGCCAACGTACGCGAATCCCCAGCTGAGTGCGAACGCGAACAGCAGCATGATCAGGAACGCGAAGAAGTAGTTGAGCGCGCCGCCCGTCGGACGGAAGCCCACCAAGAGGGCGACGATCGTCATCACGACGATCACGAAGATGTTGCGGCAGACGTCCGCGACGGTGCGACCGGCGAGCACGGCGGTGCGCGACATCGGCAGCGCGCGGAAGCGCTCGATGAGGCCCTTCTGGAGGTCGTCGGCGAGGCCGATCGCCGTCGACACCGCGCCGAAGCACACCGTCTGGACGAAGATCCCCGGCATCAGGTAGGAGACGTAATCGAGGCCCGGCTTGCTGATCGCCCCGGCGAAGACATAGCGGAACAGCAGCACGAACATGATGGGCTGCAGCGTTGAGAAGAAGAGGAGCTCGGGGATCCGCAGGATCGCCATCAGGTTGCGCCACGCGATCGTGAGGATGTTGGTGCCTGCCCACCTGATGGAGCTGCGCTCGACCCGCGGCATCGGAGTGGCGATCGCGTCCGTCGTCACTTGCCCCGCCTCCGTCCTGGCGTTTCTGCATCCTTGTGCTCCTCGGCCTCGGTGCGCTTGCCGGTGAGGCCCAGGAACACGTCGTCGAGGCTCGGCTCTCGCAGCACGATGCCCGTCACCTCCACGCCCGCGGCGTCGAGTCGACGCAGCGCCTCGGCGGTCACCTTGGGCCCCTGGTCGACCGTCAGCTCGACTGTCTCGTCCTCGACGAAGACGGGGTGCTCGGTGAGGTCGGCCAGCTGGCGCGCTGCCACCGAGGCCGCGGCGGCGTCGGTGAAGGTGATGGCGACCACGGTCTCTCCGAGCGTGGCCTTGAGCTCCTCGGGCGTTCCCTCCGCGATGATCCGGCCGTGATCGACAACGACGAGCGACTCGCAGAACCTGTCCGCCTCCTCCAGGTACTGGGTCGTGAGCAGGATCGTCGAGCCGGCGGACGCCAGGTCCTCGATCACGCGCCAGAGGTCCTTGCGGCTCTGGGGGTCGAGCCCCGTCGTCGGCTCGTCGAGGAAGAGCAGCGGGGGATTGGCGACGAGCGACGCGGCAAGGTCGAGTCGCCGTCGCATGCCGCCCGAGTACGTCTTGACCGGTCGGGCGCCGGCGTCGGTGAGCCCGAACATCTCGAGCAGCTCGGCGGCCCTCGACCTCGCGTCCATCCGCGAGAGCCGCGAGAGCCGACCAATCATCCTGAGGTTCTCCGAACCGGTCAGGTTCTCGTCGACCGTCGCGTACTGGCCCGCGAGCCCGATCGTGCGCCGAACCTCGTCGCCGTGCTTGGTCACGTCGAGGCCGAAGACCTTCGCGGTCCCCGAGTCAGGTCGCAGGATCGTCGAGAGGATGCGCACGAGCGTCGTCTTGCCCGCGCCGTTCGGACCGAGCAGTCCGAACACCATGCCGGGACGCACTTTGACCGAGACGTGGTCGAGCGCGATGACGTTGCCCTTCGGGAAGACCTTCGAGACCTCGTCGACGTCGACGGCCAGGCCCTCGGTCACGGGGCGACACTAATGGAGGGGTGTTGCGTGGAATCGCTCCTCGCAGCGATGCTCGTGGTCGCCGACACTCGGACGCGTCGCGGTCGGCGAGCTCGAGCCCAATAGCATCGGCGCGGAGCAAGGGAGCCAGATGCGGTACGTCTACGACTTCGACCACGCGCACCGCCGAGCCCCGAAGGAGATGAAGGACCTCCTCGGCGGCAAGGGCGCGAACCTTGCCGAGATGACCTCAGTGCTGGGGCTTCCCGTTCCGCCGGGCTTCACCATCACGACCGACGCGTGCCGGGCGTGGCTCGCCGACGACGCGATGCCCGAGGGTTTGATGGCCGAGGTCGCGAAGGCCCGCGTCCGCCTGGAGCGCGCGATGGGCAAGCGGCTCGGCGACGCGGCGGACCCGCTGCTCGTCTCGGTGCGCTCGGGGGCCAAGTTCTCCATGCCCGGGATGATGGACACGGTCCTCAACCTCGGGCTCAACGACACGTCCGTCCAAGGGCTCACCGATCAGACCAGCGATCGGCGATTTGCGCTCGACTCGTATCGGAGGTTCATCTCCATGTACGGGCGGATCGTTCTCGAGATCGACGGCACGAGGTTCGACGACGCCTTCGATGCCGCGAAGACCGAGTCGAAGGCGTCGAGCGACGCCGCGGTGCCCGCCGAGCGCCTCGAGGTGCTCTGCGTGAAGTACAAGGCGATCGTGCGCGACGAGACGGGCAGGCCCTTTCCCCAGGCGCCCGACGAGCAGCTCCGTGGCGCGGTCGAGGCCGTGTTCAAGAGCTGGGGCGGCGAGCGCGCCGTGGCGTACCGGGACCGCGAGGGGATTCCGCACGACCTCGGCACCGCGGTGAACGTCCAGGCGATGGTCTTCGGGAACCGCGACGACCAATCCGGCACGGGCGTCGGATTCACCCGCGATCCAGCGACGGGCGCGCGCGGCGTCTACGGGGACTTCCTCGAGAACGCCCAGGGCGAGGACGTGGTCGCGGGGATCCGCATCACCGAGCCGCTCGTCGCGATGAAGCGACGCTTTGCGAAGGTCCACAAAGAGCTCCTCGAGATCTTCGAGCGGCTCGAGCGCCACTACCTGGATATGTGCGACACCGAGTTCACAATCGAGCAAGGCAAGCTCTGGATGCTCCAGACGCGCATCGGCAAGCGCACCGGCCCCGCCGCGGTGCGCATGGCCGTCGAGATGACGCGCGCGAACGACCTCGGCATCTCGAGGACCGAGGCGGTTACGCGCATCACTGAGGACCACCTCGACCAGCTCTTGCACCCCCAGTTCGTCGCGTCGAGACCGACGGCGCTCGCGCGCGGGCTCGGCGCGTCGCCCGGTGCGGCGGTGGGGCGGAGCTACTTCACGTCGCGCGACGCCTACGAGGCCGCTGCACGAGGCGAGCACGTGCTCCTCGTCCGGCCGGAGACCTCGCCCGAGGACGTGCGCGGGATGCTCGCCGCACAAGGCGTCCTCACCTCGCGCGGCGGGCTGGTCTCGCATGCCGCGGTCGTCGCACGGGGATGGGGGAAGCCCGCGGTCGTCGGGGCCGACGCCGTCATCGTGTCGAGCGGCCACGCGACGATCGCGGGGCACCGCGTCGAGGAGGGCGACTGGCTCTCGATCGACGGTGCGACCGGCGAGATCATGCTGGGCGAAGTCGAAACAACTGCGGCGACCGAGTCAAAAGAGCTCGCGACCATCCTCAAGTGGGCCGACGCGATCAGGAAGGGACGCCTCGCGGTGCGCGCGAACGCGGACACCGGCGAGGACGCGGCGACCGCTCGGAAGCTCGGTGCCGAGGGGATCGGGCTCTGCAGGACCGAGCACATGTTCCTCGCCGAGGACCGGCTCCCGATCGTGCGTCGGATGATCCTCGCTGTCGACGACAGGGCGGCGATCGACGCGCTCGAAGAGCTCCGCGTCGCTCAGCGCGCCGACTTCGTCGAGATCCTCGAGGCGATGGACGGGCTCCCGGTCACCGTCCGGCTCCTCGACCCTCCCCTGCACGAGTTCCTCCCGTCGACCGAGGAGCTCGCGGTGAAGGAGGCCGCCCAGGGGCTCTCGGACGAGGAGCGGGCGCTCCTCGACGCCGCGAGGTCCTGGCACGAGGTGAACCCGATGCTCGGGACGCGCGGGGTGCGCCTGGGCGTGGTCCGTCCCGGGCTCTACGAGATGCAGGTGCGCGCCCTCATGGAGGCCGCGATCGACCGGCTCGAAGCGGGCGGACGCCCCGTCATCGAGATCATGATCCCGCTCACGGTGTCGAGGGCCGAGCTCGCCCACGCGCGGGAATGGGTTGAAGGAGCGGTCCATGAAACGGTCCCCGCCAGGCTCCGCCGTCGACTGCACGTCTCGATCGGCACCATGGTGGAGACCCCGAGGGCAGCCCTCCTCGCCGGCGAGCTCGCTCAAAGCGCAGACTTCTTCAGCTTCGGGACCAACGACCTCACCCAGATGACGTTCGGCTTCAGCCGCGACGACATCGAGGGCCGCGTCATGGGCCCGTACCTCGAGCTGGGCCTGCTCGCGCACAACCCGTTCGACACGATCGACGTCGACGGCGTCGGCCAGCTCGTGCGCATGGCCGTGACCGATGGTCGCCGCGCGAAACCGGGGCTCAAGTGCGGGGTCTGCGGGGAGCACGGCGGTGACCCTGCCTCGATCCGCCTCTTCTGCGAGGTCGGGCTCGACTACGTGAGCTGCTCGCCGTTCCGCGTGCCGGTCGCCCGGCTCGCCGCTGCCCAGGCCCTGGCGGCAATGGCGCCCACGTACCGCTGAACGACGCCCACGGGCGCGGTACGGTCCGGAGATGTCGGTCGCACCCGAGGAGATCGCACAGGTCAGGGCCTCGACCGACATCGTCGCGCTCATCGGCGAGCACGTCGCCCTCCGGAAGACCGGCCAGCGCTGGACCGGGCTGTGCCCGTTCCACTCCGAGAAGTCCCCGTCGTTCTCGGTCAACGCCGAAGAGGGCCTCTACTACTGCTTCGGATGCCGCGCGAGCGGCGACGCCATCACCTTCGTCCGTGAGACCCAGCACGTCGAGTTCATCGACGCGGTGCGCCAGCTCGCCGAGCACGCCGGCATCACGCTCCACGAGGACGCCAAGGACGTCGGTGGCTGGCGCGATCGCTCGGTGCTGTACGACGCGATGGAGCGCGCGGTCGCGTGGTACCACGAGCGGCTGCTGACCGCGCCGGACGCCGGCCGCGCGCGCGACTACCTGCGAAGCCGCGGCTACGACGCCGCGACCGTGCGCGAGTTCCGGCTCGGGTGGGCGCCCGACGACTGGGACCAGCTGGTCACCTCGCTCAAGATCCGCGCCGAGGTCGCGAACGCGTCCGGGATCGGCTTCGTCAACAAGGCGGGCCGCCTCCAGGACGCGATGCGCGCTCGGGTCCTGTTCCCCATCCTCGATCCAGGCGGTCGACCCGTCGCGATCGGGGGCCGGATCCTGCCCGGCCACGAGTCGACTGCGAGCGGTGGGTCGGGTCGGATCGAGCCCAAGTACAAGAACACCCAGGAGACCCCGATCTACCAGAAGCGGCGCACCCTGTACGGACTCAACTGGGCCAAGAACGACGTGATCGCCACCAACGAGATCGTCGTGTGCGAGGGCTACACCGACGTCATCGCGTTCTTCCGAGCAGGCGTGCCGCGCGCGGTCGCGACGTGCGGCACCGCGCTCGCCGAGGACCACTTCCGCGTCATGCGCAACTTCGCCCGGCGCATCGTGCTCGCCTATGACGCTGATGGCGCGGGGCAGAGCGCCGCGGCGAGCGTGTACCAATGGGAGCGCGCGCACGAGGTCGAGGTCGCCGTCGCCGCGCTGCCCGACGGCGCCGATCCCGACGACCTCGCCCGCAACGACCCCGACGGGCTCGCGGCTGCAGTCAAGAGCGCAGTGCCGTTCCTCCAGTTCCGTCTCGACGCGGCACTGCGCGGCGTGGACGTCTCGACGCCCGAGGGACGGGCGCGCGCCGCGGAGCGAGCACTCGACGTGGTCGCCGAGCACCCCAGTGACCTCGTCCGCGACCAGTACGTGATGCAGGTCGCCGACCGGTGCCGGCTCGATCCCGACCTCTTGCGCGCCGACGTCGCGCGACGTGCGAGTGCGCCGCGCGGCACGACGACACGCGCCTCGCGCCCAAAGGTGCGCGACGAGGGCGGCTCACCGCGTGACCGGCCTGGTGAGGAGGCACTCCGACTCGCGCTGCACTCCCCGGAGCGAATCCTGCCCAGGCTCGCCGAGGTCCTCTTCGACGACGAGCTCCTGCGTCGCGCCTACCTGGTGCTGGCCACCTCAGGCGGGCACGCCATGGCGATCGACGCCGCGGAGGCCGACGAGGACCACGAGGCCGCGGACCTGCTCCGTCGGCTCTTGGTCGAAGAGCCCCACGAGCCGACGGGCGGGACGGACCTGGTCACCGCCGTCGTGGCCCAGCTCGTCCGGCACGCGACGCGAACGGTGCTCGAGCAGCGACAGGCCGCCGTTCGCTCGGGCACGCTCGAGGCGCGCGACGTCGTCGAGGAGATCACGCTCGCCAAGGAGCTCGTCGATCGGCTCGAGGGTCCTGACGGGTTGGAGGCGGAACGCGAGCTGGTCGAATGGCTTTCGGCAGTCGGAAGCATCGAGGGCGCATGACGCCCGGTGAGCCGATCAAGCGCGGCGGCGAGCGCCCGGCGGCGGGCGGCCGCGACGTGATGACGGACTTTCTCAACCGGATCGGACGCGTCGACCTGCTGACGCCTGACCAGGAGCGCGAGCTCGGCGCTGAGGTCCAAGCGGGGATCGCCGCGCGAGCAGGGCTGGACACCACCGAGGCGGCTGACCCGGCGGCGCGCCAGGCCCTGCTCCGCACCGTCGCGCGAGGCGAGCGCGCACGGCGAGAGTTCGTCGAGGCGAATCTGCGTCTCGTCGTCTCGATCGCACGCACCTACCGCACCGCCGGCGTCGATCTCGCTGATCTCGTCCAGGAAGGCAACGTCGGCCTGCTGCGGGCAGTCGAGCGCTTCGACCCGGGCTTCGGGGTTCGCTTCAGCACGTACGCCACCTACTGGATCCGCCAGGCCGTCCGCCACGGGATGTCGAAGATGGGCCACGCGATCGCGCTGCCCGACGACAAGCGCGCCTCTCTGCTCGAGCTGCGGCGCGCCGAGGAGGACCTGACCCAGGTCCTCGGGCGCACCCCGCTCGAGTCCGAGATCGCGAGCGAGCTCGGGCTCAGCGTCGAGGGTCTTTACCAGCTCCGTCGCACGGAGATGCGCGTGGTGTCGGCCAACGTGCACATCGGCGAGGACGGTCAGACCGAGCTGCTCGAGATGCTGGACGGCGCGAGCGAGCAGGGCGACGACGCCGTCGACCGCTCGGACCTGAGCGAGGCGTTCGACAAGGTGCTCGCGAACCTAGGGGAGCGGGATCGCGAGATCCTCCGCCTGCGATTCGGCTTCGCGACAGGACGGGTCGAGACGCTCGAGACCGTCGCGAAGAACTACGGCATCACGCGAGAGCGGGTGCGCCAGCTCGAGCTGCAGGCGGTCTCGAGGCTGCGACGGAACAAGACCGCGACAGCGATCCTCGACTCGGTGCGCGACGCGTGACGATGGAGTCCCAGCAGGGGTGACTGCTAGCGTCTGGCGCCGCGATCCCATTCCGGGGTAGCTCAATGGCAGAGCAAGCGACTGTTAATCGCTAGGTTGAGAGTTCGAGTCTCTCCCCCGGAGCCACGCACAACGAAGCCTCGATCAGCGGGTGGTACCGCGGACTCCCAGCTGGATCGCCGTCGCTCGGTACCATCACCCCGCCACGTTGACGTGGCACGATGCGGGGCCGTAGCTCAGTGGTCAGAGCAGGGGACTCATAATCCCTCGGTCGCAGGTTCGATCCCTGCCGGCCCCACCAAGTCCGACCAGATCAGAGCGGGCGCACGCTCGGTTCCGTCCGCAAGCGAATCACCGGTTGCTACTGGTTGCTACTGGATCGCGTGGTAGCCCGCGCTGCGATCCTGCGACACGTCCGACCGTTGAGGTTCGTACGACGGAGGACCGATGAGGGGGCATCTGCGCAAGCGTGGCGACGCCTGGGAACTGCGTGCGTACGCCGGGAGGGACCCTGTCTCCAATCGCGAGTTGTACCGAACACGGACGTTTCGTGGCGGCAAGCGAGAAGCCGAGCGGGCGCTGGGCAAGTTCGTGCAGGAGGTCGCCGGCAGAGGGCCTGAGGCACGTGACGCAACGGTCGGTGCCCTCGTGTCGCGTTGGTTCGATCTAGCCAAGGCTGACTTCTCACCTTCGACCGTCCGCGGCTACGAGAGGACCATCAGGCGGTACATCGAGCCGGATCTGGGCGACGTCCCGCTCGACCGCCTTCGCGTCGCCCAGCTGGACGAGCTCTACGCCCGGCTGAGGACGCGGGGCGGAGAGGAAGGCGGGCCGCTCGCGACGGCCACGATCCGCCAGGTCCACGCCGTGCTCCGGCGGGCCCTCCAGCAAGGCGTCAAGTGGGGCTGGATCGATTCCAACCCCGCGATCCTTGCGAGCCCTCCTCGAGTGTGGAACCGACCAGTCGAGGCCCCCGAGCCAACTGTCGTCACCCGCCTCATCGAAAAGGCGGGTGACGACAACCCGGACTTCGGGGTGTTCTTGCAGCTCGCGGCTACAACAGGGGCACGACGGGGCGAGATCTGTGCTCTCCACTGGGACGACGTCGACTTCGAGCGGGTGACCGTCACCATTGCTCGATCTGTCGTCGACGGCATCCACGGCGAGCTCGTCGAGAAGGACACCAAGACGCACTCGGCTCGCCGCGTTGCGCTTGACCACGACACTCTTCAGGTCCTTCGTGAGCACCTTGACCGCTGCCGTGGACGTGCCACTGCATGCGGGACGACCGTGAGCGGTGCCGCGTACGTCTTCTCGCGGGAGGCGGACTCCTCGTTGCCGATGAAGCCCAACGACTTCACCCATGCATTCATCGTTCTTCGTGATCGGCTCGGACTGCCAGGCGTCCGCCTGCATGATCTTCGGCACTTTGCGGCTACGAGGTTGCTGGCGGCGGGCATCCCCGTGCGGACCGTCAGTGGACGCCTCGGGCATGCCAACGCAGCGACCACGCTGGGGGTGTACGCCCACTTCCTCGCGGAGTCCGACAGGGAAGCTGCGAACACGATCGGTGAGATTTTGAGGAGCTTGAAGGCTGCTCCTGGGAGGGCCGAGGACGCACCTCAGGGTGTTCACTCGACTGGGGTGGTCAAGTGATCACCCTGGCTGTGGACTCTGCACCGGCTTCCGCCTTGCAATTGCTGAGGATTGGTGGTCGTCGAGTGAACACCCGTTGGACCCGCACCCCACCCCCACTTCGTGGTGATGGGGTGCGGGTCCAACGGGTGGTGTCGAATGGAAATAAGAGATGGGGTCATGTGGAACTAGGCAGTGCCAGTCAAGGGAGAGAAACAACCTCAGTTCGGCAGTCGATCGAGTGAGCGTGCTTCAGAAATGCAGGTCCGAAATCGCGAGCCAGGATCCCGTAAGGGTCGTCAGCCGGGTGCGGGACGATCGGTGAGAGCGGTCGCTCCTTTCAATGAAGTTTGGCGGTACTGATGGGTCCGGAGCGCACATCAGAAGATGTGCCAGGGGACGCGGAGGACCGACTCCGGCGCCTCTTCACTGCCTATGCCCCGGCGGTTGCCAACTATCTGGCTCGCCGGATTGAGGGGAGCCTCGACCTGGACGACTTGGTAGACGAGACGTTCGTGATCGTCTGGAGGCGCCTTGATCAGGTTCCTCGTGACTTTGAGTTTCCCTGGATCATCGGCGTCGCCCGGAATGTCGCGCACAATGCTCGGCGAGCGCACCAGCGGCGAGCCCACTACGAGCGGCAGGCCCAGTGGCCAGGTCACCTAGTTGAAACGACGCCCGAGGACGAGGTCGTCACGGACCTCGCCGGTAGGGCGGCGCTGGACCAGCTCTCGAGATCGGACCGCGAACTCCTTCGGCTCCATGCGTGGGAGGGGCTGGAGCCAAGGGAGATTGCAGTGGTACTCGGGATCACCGCCAATGCGGCGGCGACGAGGCTCTCGAGGGCTAAGAAACGGTTTCTGGTGGCCCTCGCTGCGCGGCCTGCCGACGGTACTGACGGACCACGGCCGCACATCTAACCATATGACGCACATTCAGGATGACCCGGACGACGTCGTAGCGCGGTTGCAGCTGCTCGACCCTCGTCACGGCGTGGACTACGAGATCCGTGACGTGGATGGCCGTCTAGCGAGGATCGTCTCAGCCGGGGGTACTCCACGCTCCATCGGAGAAAACGAGCTCGCTCGTGGCGGCAAGCGAGTGGTCCACTCGCACCGAGGTCGCAACGCGACGATCGGCGCAATTGTCGGTGCTGGTGCCCTGGCAGCCGCACTGGTCTTGAGCGCCGGGCCAGGAGTGACGAAGACGCTGAGGGCCAGCCGAAGCGCCCTGCCATCGCCAGTGCTCAGGCTCGGGTGGAAGCCCTTGACCAGTTCAGTTGAGTCCCCGCCCACGTATGACTTCACGCCGGGCCCGAGCCTTCCTCAACGCTCCGGAACTGGTACGGCCTACGAGCTCAGCGCGCCGACCGACGGGTCATCGATAGCCCAGGCAATTGCAACGGCCCTCGGGCTCTCTGGGGGTGTCAGGTCAATCGGGTCCGGGGGCTACGACGCTGGAGCAGCTCCTGGTCCGTTCGCCACGATCGTCGTCAACGCTGGGGTTCTCAGCTGGACCTATCCAAACTGGGGCGGGAACGTCAATCAGTACCCGAGTCTCGCCACGCCGCAGAGCATCCCAGTGAATCCGAACGCCCCATTGCCAACCGACTTGCAAGCGACAACGGATGCACTGCAGCTGCTGCATTCGATGGGAGTGAACGCCGACGAACTGGGAGGGGCACAGGTGTCGCGTGCCTCGGCGGCGGTTGACGTTGAGTTCCGTCTCGTCATCGGGGGACTCGCGACCGACCAGTGGGAAACCGTGTCCTATGGCCCTGGAAGCGTCGTGATCTACGTGAGCGGGGTCATCGTGAACGCGACGCCATCGGCCTCGTATCCGACCACCTCGGCCGCGGCAGCCGCGTGCCTACTGGCCGGCGACGGCTACGTATCGTCCTTCGGCTACGTACCGACTGGAGCGTCAAGCTGCAACACGGGAGCGACCGGTTCTGACGTCCTGAACGTGACCATCAACTCAGCCGTCCCTGAACTCTCTACATTCGTTCTGACGGACGGTAAGAGCTGGCTGCTTCCCACCTGGGGAATGACTGGGCCTGAGGCCGGTTCCTCGGTGACGGCCGGCTCCACCTACAGGGGATCGGTCCTCTCGATTCCTGCACAGTTCGTGCAACCTTGGCGAAGCCGCCAGAAGTGACGGCTACACGTCGCGCTTCCTTCTTCGTTGCCAGGAGGCGGAGTCTTGCATTGGGATTCCTGCTTGTCGCCGGAATCACTCTGGGTGGTTGCGGTGCCGCTTCCTCTCACTCCGTGCCGCCGGCCCAACCGCCTACCGTCCCCACCGGCATTCGGGTCACGTGGTTCCCGTGCAGTCCGGATCCCCCTCCTGTACCGCCCTCTGGCACCAACCCGATCGCCATTTTCCATGAGCCCCACTCGAACGCCAACTATTGGAAGCTTCTATGGCGACATCCGATCGCCCAAGGTGCGGTGGAAAGGAAGGGCGGCGCAACTGCCATCGCAGTCGACCCAGGTTGGTATGTGGTCAGGATGGGAACCGACAATGTCTGGTTGAGCCAAGTACACATAGTCGAAGGACGCATGAATTTGGTCGACTTTCACACCGGCTGTTGAGGTCGAGCCGGCCATCGACGAGAACGCGATCCTCTGATGCACGTGCGTCTTCTGCTACTGCCTTGCTCTTCC